>NZ_VUOJ01000002.1:0-465213 GCF_015390265.1 Paracoccus sp. NBH48
CCTGATCCGCGTGTTCCCGGACACCGAGTCAGGAGAGGTACCGGTCTTCCTTGCCTATCCCGAGGAAATGCGCCAGACGCGCCGCGTCGCGGTGTTCCGGGACTTCGTCCTGGAAGAAATCCAGGCCTATCGGCGCCATCAAAGCGAGGCCGGGCAGGTCTGATCTGCCCAAACCACAGGCAAAACCGGAATGATGCACGCGCAGCGTGCAGCCATTACGCCAGCGCATGGCGGCTATGCTGCAGCCGCAGCGCCATTTGTCTTGAAGAGTTCACAGACTGCACATAGATCGGGCTTAGAAGGCGATGATCAGCGTAATCGCTCATCACCTTCTACCTCCCTGTTGGACTTAGGCCGGGCCTTGTGCCCGGCTTTTTTTTGTCCCGCGCCCGGGTTCTGCGGCCTTTCCATGGACGCCGCCAGCGCCTAGAAGACGCGTGATTTCATGCGCAGGAAGGGTCGTGTCATGCAGGAACCACAGCTTACCCCGGAACTGATCGCGGCCCATGGGCTGAAGCCGGACGAGTATGCCAGCATCCTGCAGATCATCGGGCGCGAACCGACCTTCACCGAACTGGGCATCTTCAGCGCCATGTGGAACGAGCACTGTTCCTACAAGTCGTCCAAGAAATGGCTGCGTACCCTGCCCGTCGACGGCCCCCAGGTGATCTGCGGTCCCGGAGAGAACGCGGGCGTGGTCGATATTGGCGACGGTCAGGCGGTGGTCTTCAAGATGGAGAGCCACAACCATCCCAGCTATATCGAACCCCATCAGGGCGCCGCGACCGGCGTGGGCGGCATCCTGCGCGACGTTTTCACCATGGGCGCGCGCCCCATCGCCGCGATGGACGCGCTGTCCTTCGGGCGCACCGATCACCCCAAGACCCCGCATCTGGTCAAGGGCGTGGTCGAGGGGATCGGCGCCTATGGCAACGCCTTCGGCGTGCCGAATGTTGGCGGGGAGGTTCGTTTCCACCCCAGCTATGACGGCAACTGCCTGGTCAACGCGTTTGCGGCGGGCTTGGCCGATGCCGACAAGATCTTCTATTCGGCGGCCTCGGGCGTCGGCATGCCCGTCGTCTATCTGGGCGCCAAGACCGGCCGCGACGGCGTCGGCGGCGCGACCATGGCCAGCGCCGAGTTCGATGACACCATCGAGGACAAACGTCCCACCGTGCAGGTCGGCGATCCGTTCACCGAGAAATGCCTACTGGAGGCGTGCCTTGAGCTGATGGCGTCGGGGTCGGTGATCTCGATCCAGGACATGGGGGCCGCGGGCCTGACATGTTCGGCGGTCGAGATGGGCGACAAGGGCGGCCTGGGGATTAAGCTGATCCTGGACAGCGTGCCCCAACGCGAAACCAACATGACCGCCTACGAGATGATGCTGTCGGAATCCCAGGAGCGGATGCTGATGGTGCTGAAGCCCGAGAAGGAGGCCGAGGCGCGGGCGATCTTCCAAAAGTGGGACCTGGACTTCGCCATCGTCGGAGAAACCATCGCCGAGGACCGCTTCCTGATCGTTCATCGCGACGTGGTCATGGCCGACCTGCCGCTGTCCAAGCTGTCCTCCAGCGCGCCGGAATATGACCGCCCTTGGGTCGAGACGCCTGCGGCCACGCCCGCGCCTGCCCTGCCCCCGATCGCGCCCATCGCCGGCCTGCGCGCGCTTGTCGGCAGCCCGAACCATGCGCACCGTGCTTGGGTCTGGGAACAGTACGACACGCAGGTCGGGGCCGACACGATCCGCCGTCCCGGCATGGGCGCGGGCGTCGTTCGCGTGCACGGAACCCGCAAGGCGCTGGCCTTCACCAGCGACGTCACCCCGCGATATGTCAAGGCGAACCCGTTCGAGGGCGGCAAGCAGGCCGTGGCCGAGGCCTATCGCAACCTGACCGCAGTGGGCGCCCTGCCCCTGGCCACGACCGACAACCTGAACTTCGGCAACCCCGAAAAGCCCGAGATCATGGGCCAGCTGGTCGGTGCCATCAAGGGCATCGGAGAGGCCTGCCGCGCGCTGGACTTTCCCATCGTGTCGGGCAACGTGTCGCTGTACAACGAAACCGACGGCAAGGGCATCCTGCCCACGCCGACCATCGGCGGCGTCGGCCTGATCGCGGATCTGGACGATCTGATCGCTGGCCTTCCCGCCGAGGGTGACCTGGCCCTGGTGATCGGTGCCACGCGCGGCCACCTTGAACAGTCGGCCCTGGCGTGGGAGGCGTTCCGCATCGAATCCGGCGACGCGCCGCATGTCGATCTGGACGACGAACGCCGCAACGGCGAATTCCTGCGCGCCAACCGGGGCCACCTGGCATCGGCGACCGACCTGTCGGACGGCGGCCTGGCGCTTGCCGCCTTCGAGATGGCCGAGGCCGCGGGCTTGGGCGTCACGCTGGACAGCGGTGACATCGCCCAACTGTTCGGAGAGGATCAGGCCCGCTATCTTGTCGCCTGCCGCCCCGACACCGCAGGCGCCCTGACCGCCGCGGCCCAGGCCGCGGGCGTCACCATCGCCAGCGTTGGCCGCTTTGGCGGCGACAGCGTGACCTTGGGCGACGACAGCGCGCCGCTGGCCGAACTGTCGAGCCTGTATCGGACGGCCTTTGCGGCTGCGATCCAGGGCGACATGCCCGATCACGCATGATCCGCGCGCCTGCGGGCTTTGCTGCGCTGATCACGGCGGCGGGACGGGGCACGCGGGCTGGGGACGGCCTGCCCAAGCAGTGGCGCGATCTTGCCGGGCGCCCTGTCCTGGACCGGACCCTGGCGGCCTTTAGGGGCTTTGAACGGATCGTTCTGGTCGTTCACCCCGATGACATGGGGCAGGCCATCGCCCGCTATGCCGGCGGCATCACCATCGTCGCGGGCGCCGAGACCCGCGCCGCCAGTGTCCGCGCCGGCCTGACCACCTTGCAGGGCCAGGCCCGCCATGTCCTGATCCATGACGGGGCACGCCCGCTGGTTGCACCATCGGTCATCGACGACGTGATCCGGGCGCTGCAAGAGGGCGCGGACGCCGCCGCACCCGCGTTGCCCGTGTCGGACGCGATGTGGCGGGGGGACGGCGCGCGGGTCGCGGCCATCGCGCCGCGTGACGGGCTGTTCCGGGCGCAGACGCCGCAGGGTTTCGTTCTGGACAGGATCCTGCAGGCGCATCGCGATCATCCGGGGGATGCGGCCGACGACGTCCAGCTGGCACTTGCCGCGGGGATGGAGGTTGCCATCACCCAAGGTTCGGAAGACAATCTGAAGATCACCTTTCCCGCCGATTTCGCGCGGGCCGAACGCATTCTGGGGACCGACATGGATATCCGCCTTGGCAATGGCTATGACGTGCACGCCTTTGGACCCGGGGACCACGTCACCCTGTGCGGCGTGCAGGTGCCGCATGACGCGGGCCTGCTGGGGCATTCCGATGCCGATGTTGGCATGCATGCGCTGACCGACGCCATCTATGGCGCCTTGGCGCAGGGCGACATCGGGCGGCATTTCCCGCCCTCGGACCCGCAATGGAAGGGTGCCGACAGCGCGATCTTTCTGGCCCATGCGGCCAGCATGGCCCGCGACAAGGGGTTCCGCATCGGCAATGCCGACGTGACCCTGATCTGCGAGGCGCCCAAGATCGGGCCCCATGCGCTGGCGATGGCCCACCGCCTGTCGGAAATCATGGGCGTTGAGGAAGCGCGCATCAGCGTCAAGGCCACCACGTCCGAACGCCTTGGCTTTACCGGCCGGCGCGAGGGGATCGCCGCCATCGCGACCGCCACCCTGATCAAGGAATGACCATGGATCGCATGCTGGCCACCTGGTTCGGCGCAGGCCTGCTGCGCCCCGCCCCCGGCACCTGGGGATCGGCGGTCGCCGTTGCGATGGGGCTGATCCTGCACCGCATCGGGCATTTCCCGCTTCTGGCGCTGGCCACGGGGCTGGTGATCCTGCTGGGGTTCTGGGTGGTGCCGCGCTACACCGTCGGTATGGACGACCCCGACCGCAGCGAGATCGTCATCGATGAGGTCGCGGGCCAGTGGCTGGCGCTGATGGCGCCGTCCTTCGGGTTCTGGCACGCGGGGTTGCCCGCCGACAGCTTTCCCTATCCGGGCTGGGTCGCGGCCTTCCTGTTCTTCCGGCTGTTCGACATCTGGAAGCCGTGGCTGGTCGGCCGCGCCGATCGCCGCCATGACAGTGCCGGCGTGATGCTGGACGATCTGTGGGCGGGCATCTTTGCGGCGCTGGCCACGATGGCCGCCGCGGCCTTTGCCCATACGGTGCTGATGTGAGCCAGGCGGCGCAGGTCCTTGACGCCGCCCGCGCTCGGCGCGTCATGATCGCGACGGCCGAAAGCTGCACCGGCGGCCTGATCGCCGGCGCCCTGACAGAGGTTCCGGGATCGTCCGACGGATTCGACCGGGGCTTTGTCACCTATTCGAACGCGGCCAAGATGCAGATGCTGGGCGTGCGGGCCGAAACCCTGGATACGCATGGCGCGGTCAGCGAACAGGTCGCGGCCGAAATGGCCCAGGGCGCGCTGCGCCAGTCCGATGCCGGGATCGCCGTCTCGGTCACCGGCATCGCGGGTCCCGGGGGATCCGAGCACAAGCCCGAAGGGCGCGTCTGCTTTGGCATCAGCCAGCCCTTTGGCACCTTCACCCAAACCGTCGAATTCGGTGCGATCGGCCGTCACCGCGTGCGTGCGGCAACCATCGAACACGCGCTGCAACTGTTGCTGGACGCGCTGCGCAACTAGCCGCGCAGGATCGCGGCCATCGCCGCGACGTCCGCATCGGGCGTATCCCACGCGGTGACCAGGCGCAGCGGCACGGGGTCGGCCCCCTGCACCGTCTTGTCGGGCCACAGGTGATACAGCACGCCCGCCGCCTGCGCCCGGTCATGGGCCGCCTTCGGGATCGCGGCAAAGACGCCGTTCGACTGGACCGGCTGCAACAGCCGCCCCCCGCCATCGACGACCGCCTGTCCCAGGACCTGCGCCTTGGTGTTTGCGCGATGCGCGAGGTCCAGCCACAACCCATCGGTCGCCAAGGCCAGCATCTGCGCCGCCAAATAGCGATTCTTGGACATCACGTGGCCGGACTGCTTGCGACGGTAATCGAATCCCTCGGCACGGGTGGGGTCGAAGAACACCATCGCCTCGGCCCCCATTGCGCCGTTCTTGGTGCCGCCCAGGCACAGCGCGTCGACACCGGCGCGCCAGGTCAGATCGGCAGGCGAACAGTCAAGCGTCGCGACCGCATTTGCGAACCGCGCCCCCGTCCATGTGCAGCGGCAATCCCGCCGCATGGGCGACGGAAGCCAGCGCCGCGACCTGGTCCGGGTCATAGACCGTGCCCCATTCGGTGGCATTCGTGATCGACACCAGCGCGCTGCGCCCGCCGTTCAGGCCCACCCCGGCACCGACCTGCAGCGTCCGCGCCAAGGTGGCCGCATCGATCCGACCGCCCTCGCCCGGCAGGGTCACCAGCTTTGCCCCGTGAGAGAAGAATTCGGGTGCGGCACATTCGCTGGTCTCGATATGCGCGTCGTCGTGGCAGTAGATGCGTCCGAAGGACGGCGACATCTGCGCACAGACCAGCGCATTCGCGGCCGTCCCGGTGGCGACAAAGCGGACGACAGCCTCGGGTGCCTCCAGCAGATCGCGGATCGCGGCCTCGGCCCGCGCGGTGACCGGGTCGGCGCCATAGCCCATGACCGCACCGGAATTGGCGTCGGCCATCGCGGTCAGGACGGCAGGATGCGCAGCATACGAATTGTCCGAGGCGAAATTCATGACAGATCCTCAATGATGTGGTCCTCCCAATCGTCCTCGGTGACCGACAGCTCGCTGACGGTCCAGCCGCGGACGCTGACGCCTGCTTCGTGCACCGTCTCGGTCGAGCCCGAGATCAGGTGGTGCCAGTCATACAGCGGCCGCCCCTCATGGCGCAGGCGATAGGCGCAGGTGACGGGCAGCCACCAGGCGACCTCCTTGATCTTGGCGGGGGTCAGCACCACGCAGTCCGGGACATAGTCGTGGCGGTTCGGATAGCTGCTGCACCGGCAGGCGTCCCCGTCCAGCAGTTTGCAGGCGACGCGCGTGAAGGCCAGCTCGTTCGTGTCCTCGAACTCGATCTTGTTCAGGCAGCACTTGCCGCACCCATCGCACAGCGCCTCCCATTCGTCGGGGGCCAGGCGGGGCAGCGGCAGTTCCCAGAAACGCTCGCGCATCAGCGGCCCGACAGCAGGGCGCGGGCCTGGGCGCCGTCCTGCTCCATCTGGTCGATCAGCGCCTGCAGGCTGTCGAACCTGGCCTCGTCGCGCAGGAAATCGACCAGGGCGACCGACAGGTGCTGTCCGTACAAATCGCCCGAAAAATCGAACAGGTTCACCTCAAGATTCGGGGTGTTCACCCCGAACATCGGCCGCACCCCAAGCGAGGCCACGCCCTTACACGGGCCGCGGTCCGGGCCGGTCAGGATGTCGACCAACACCGCATAGACGCCAAGGCGCGGCAGGTGCAGCCCGTCCATCGCCAGGTTCGCGGTGGGCCAACCCAGTTCCCGGCCCCGCTTTTCGCCGTGGATGACCTCACCCTCGATGCGGTGCCAATGGCCCAGCATGCGCTCGGCCTCGTGGGTCAGCCCCTGCGCCAGCGCCGTGCGGATCGCGGTCGAGCTGTATTCGGCCTCTCCCGCGCCGATCAGCGGGACGATGGTCACGCCGAAGCCGTACGTCCGACCCAGATCCTGCAACGTCTGCGCCGTGCCCGCGCGGTTCTTGCCGAAACAGAAATCCGCGCCCACGGTGACATGCGCGATGCCCAGCCCGTCGGCCAGAACCTCCTGCGCGAAGGCCTGCGGGGTCAGGCCCGCCAGCACCGGGCCAAAGGGCAGTTCGTACAGGTGCTGAACACCAAGGCGGGACAGGCGGTTGGCCCGTGCCTCGGAGTTCATCAGGCGAAAGGGCGGCGCGTCGGGGGCGAAATACTCGCGCGGATGCGGCTCGAAGGTCAGGATGCCCAAGGGCGCGTCGCTGGCGGCGCGGGCGGCGTCGATGACCGCGCGGTGACCCTTGTGGACGCCATCGAAATTGCCCATGGCAACCGATGCGCCGCGTGCCTCGGCCTTCAGCCCGGTCCAGTCGCGATGGATCTGCAATGCGCCCCCAACAGGGCGCCACGCACCCCTCAGTCGAACTTGCGGCTTGGGGCCAGCACGACCGCCTCGCCTTTCAAGACGACCGTATCGCCGACGAGGCAGCGGGTTGCAAGCGTGACCCGCCGTTTCGCATGGTCGATGGCCTGAACCTCGACCTCGGCGCGGACCATGTCGCCGGGGCGTACGGGGGCCATGAACTTCAGCGTCTGGCCCAGATAGACGGTACCGTGACCGGGCAGCTGTTCGCCGATCACCGCAGAAATCAGCCCCGCGGTCAGCATGCCGTGGGCGATCCGGCCTTCGAAGATCGTATCCTGCGCATAAGCGTCGTCCAGATGGACCGGGTTCCGGTCGGTCGACACCTCGGCGAACAGCTCGATGTCCCGATCGGTCACCTGCTTTTGCAGGTGCCGGACCATGCCGATCTCCAGATCCTCGATGACGATGGTGCCGCGTGGAAGATTGTCCAACATCTTGCTGCTCATCCGGAATGCCATGATCCATGCTTGATGCTGCATAGCAGCACAAAGCATGGATGGCAACAATATTTCCGAATGCCTTCGATCTTCGTTCCATTGTTGCGCCGCGACCCGCGCATCGCGGATCGCGTCGCCTCAGCGCAGCCGCCCGATCGCGAAGGTCGGCGCCCGTCCCTGCGATCCCAGCCATTCAGGCAGCATCCCGGCATCGGGCTGTTCGACGTCCGGACCGAAGGCATCCGCAGCCAGACCGCCGGTGACGAAGATCGAATCGATCCCCTGCGCCTCGGCACCCGCGATGTCGGTGGCGATGCCGTCGCCCACCGCAAGATACCGTGCGTCGGGGGCCAACCCCATCAGCGACCGCGCCCGCTCATAGATCGGCGCATGCGGCTTGCCGTAATACAGCGCCGTCCCGCCAAGCGACTGATAGAAATCGGCCAGTGCGCCCGCGCAATAGATGCGGGTCTCGCCCATGTCGACGACGATGTCGGGGTTCGCGCACAGCATCGGCAGACCGCGGTCGACTGCCCCCTGGAAACGGTCGCGGTAATCCTCGGGCGTTTCGTTCAGCTCGTCGAACGGCCCCGAGGCGATGATCCCCTCGGCCTCCTCCAGCGGGACGCGCCGGATGGGGGCCGCATCGCGATGGGCGTCAGGAATGTCGGTAAAGAACCCGTGGTCCTTCTCGATCCCGATATGCCAGACGTTCCGCCCGACGGCGCCCGCGAACATCGCGTCCTGCGCCGCGTCGCCGGAACTGACGACCAGATCCCAGGCATCACGCGGCACGCCCATGCGATCCAGTTGCGCGATCACGTACTGGTTCGGGCGCGGGGCGTTGGTCATCAGGCAGACCTGGCCCCCCTGCGCGCGGAACGCCTGCAGCGCCGCGACCGCAGCCGGAAAGGGCTGCTTGCCGTTGTGCAGGCAGCCCCAGAGATCGCAGAACAGCGCGTCATAGCTGGCCGAAACCTCGGCCAGAGACGAAATGATGCGGGTCATCAGACAGCCAGAACCGGGATGATCTGCTTCTTGCGGCTCATGACGCCGGGCAGAACAACGGTGTCACCGGTGACAGTAACGCCAAAGCTGCGCTCGGCCACGAACTTGACATAGTCGTTGGGCACCAGCAGCGTCGCCTGTTCGCGCAGGATGTCGACCACGAACAGCATGACCTCGTCCGCACCGTCTTCGGCGGCGACGGCGGGCATGGCGGCGATCAGGGCATCCTTGCGGTCCAGGATCACCTGCGGTGCGGTCGTCTCCAGGACCGAGATACGCAGTTGCTTGCCGCCCAGCTCGTATTCCTTGCTGTCCATCTTCAGCAGCGCGGCCTCGCTGAAGGCGCTGACATCGGATTTCGCGGCAAACATCTCGGCGGCGAACTCGGCGATGTCGACGCCCAGGTCGGCGGCCAGCTTCTCGGCCACGGCGCGGTCATGCGGGGTGGTGGTCGGGCTCCGGAATTCCAGCGTGTCCGACAGGATGCAGGTCAGCATTGCGCCCTTGATCCCTTCGGGGGCCTGCGCCAGATCGTCGCCGATCAGATCGTGCATGATCGTCGCGGTGCAGGCCAGCGGGCGGATCGTGATGTTGATCGGCGCACGGGTCTTGATGCCGCCGGCCAGCAGATGGTGGTCGATGATCTCGATCACCTCGGCATGCTCCAGGTTGGCGGGCAGTTCGGCGGGGTTGTTGGTGTCAACGATCACGCAGACGTCGTCGGCGGTCACGTCGTCGATGATGCGCGGCTTGGACAGGTTCCAGCGGTCCAGCATCCACAACGCCTCGGTGTTCGGCTCTCCCTGCAGCACGGCCTCGGCCGGGGTCTTGCGGCACTCGTTCAGATACCAGGCCCAGATGATGGGCGAGCCGGTGGAATCCGTGTCGGGGGAAGTGTGGCCGAAGACCTTGATCATGATGCGCCTCGAAGGGTGTTGGGTATGGATGGCCGCCTTATAGGCAGGCGGGGCAGCGTTGTCCACGTTCGGCACAACGGTCCACCAAAGCGAAAGGGCGCCCGGTCGGGGCGCCCTTGGGGTCGTCGTGGTCAGCGCTCAGGCGGCGCGGGTCAGCAGAACCTCGCCCACCCGCTTCTGCGCCCCGCCTTCGTCCAGGCCGCCGACGGCCGCGACTTCGCGGGTCAGGCGGTCAAGGGCGGCCTCGTACAGCTGACGCTCGGAATAGGACTGTTCGCGCTGATCGTCGCAGCGGTGCAGGTCGCGCACGACCTCGGCGATGGACAGCAGGTCGCCGGAATGGATCTTCTGCTCATACTCCTGCGCCCGGCGCGACCACATCGCGCGCTTGACGCGGGCCTTGCCCTTCAGGGTCTCCAGCGCGCGGTCGATCAGGTCGGGGGTCGACAGGCTGCGCATGCCGATCTCGCTGGCGCGGGCGGTGGGCACGCGCAGGGTCATCTTGTCCTTGTCGAACGAGATCACGAACATCTCCAGCCGCAGGCCCGCGACCTCCTGTTCCTCGATCGAGACGATACGACCGACCCCATGGGCCGGATAGACAACAAAGTCATCGGGGCGGAATTCGTTCTTTTTCGACTTCGACATCTGGCTTCCTCTGACATGCGCCCGCGAGACGGGCACAAAGGGCCGCAGGGGGGCAAGGCCACCCTCGGTCCGTTTTCGATCATGTTTGACGATCCCTGCCTGCAGTCGGCACGGATCCGGCAGTTTGGGATGCGACACAGTCCTGTTGACAAGCAGCAGCACAAGGCGCGACATAAGGGAGTATAACACAAAAATGACGCCAAAAAAAGCACTGCCTTTCGGGCGGCGCATCGGCATTGTCTGGGCCTTTAATGGCGGCGGAACAGGACCTTGCAGGCCCTGCCCGGTCGAATCAATCGCCTTCGCCGGGCGTTTCCGAGAAATACTTTTCCAGCTTGCCTTCCTGACCGTCCATCTCGGCGGCGGTCGGCAGGGGATCCTTCTTCCGGGTGATCACCGGCCACAGCTCGGAATACTTGCGGTTGAACTCGACCCAGCTTTCCATCGCCGGCTCGGTATCCGGGCGGATCGCGTCTGCGGGGCATTCCGGTTCGCAGACGCCACAGTCGATGCATTCGTCGGGATGGATGACCAACGTGTTCTCGCCCTCGTAGAAGCAGTCCACGGGGCACACTTCGACGCAATCAGTGTATTTGCACATGATGCAGTTGTCAGTCACGACATAGGTCATCGGGGCGCTTTCGTCTGGTCTGTTCGGGCTGTCACCTAGACATTCCCGGGGGATCAATCAAGTCTTCGCGATACAGCAGCTGCGCCTCGGGGGCCGGGCCGCGCCGGTCCGACAGGCCCAGCACGGTCAACACCCGCACACGCTGATAGGCGGATACCGTCAGCACGTCGCCGGGCCGCACGGCGCGCCCCGGCTTGCGGCAGGGCTGGCCGTTGACCCGGATGCCGCCCGCCTCGATGCGGGCGGCGGCCAGGCCGCGCGTCTTGAAGATCCGCGCATGGCACAGCCATTTGTCCAGCCGAAGGCCGGCGGGCGGCCTCGGTCAAGTCAGGTCTTGTCCTTCAGCTGGGCCAGGATCGCAAAGGGGCTGTCCGGATCGGCCTTCTTCTCGGGACGCGAGGAGAAGGTCTGGGGACCCTGATGCGACGGCTTGCCGCCCTTCTTGGGGCCACCGAACTTGCCGCCGGGCTTGCCGTTGCGATCACGGCGTTCGCCCTGCGGGCGATCCCCTGCCGGGGCCGCATCCTTGGACTGACCGTCGCGCGGGACGCCATCGCGGCGCGGGCCGCGGCGCTGGCCCTGCGGGCGATCACCCTGGGGACGCTCGGTCTGGCCGCGGTCCCCCTGCGGGCGACGGTTGCCGCGCGGCTTGGGCGCCCATTTGAAGGTATAGAACACCTCCATCTCCGGGGGTGCGACCTCGGCGGCGGTCTCGGGCTCCGCGTCGACGGCATCGGCCTCAGGGGCGTCTGCCTTGCGCTTTTCGGCCTGCTCGGCCTCCCACTTGGCGCGGGTCTCGGCGGCCAGGACCGATTCCTCCTCGGTCATCGGCGCGTCAGAGCCGTCAGCCTCGGCCGGGGACACGACGGCCGGGGTCTCGGTCGCCTTGACCTTGGCACGCTCGCCCTTGTCGGCGGAATAGCCCAGGCCCTGCATCAGGCCCGAAAACTGCTCCAGTGTCATGCCGGTGATCGACAGCATGTCTGGGTTGGCCTCGAACCCGCCGCGGGGTGTCCTGCGCGCGCAGCAGATCGGCCAGCCGCTCCAGCATGTCGATGCGGATCGCCCGGTCGCCCGCGGGGCGATAGCCCGACAGCGCATAGACCTGATCGGGCACGACCGGCAGATGCGGGATGGTGACCAGACCCGGCGGCGGGCTTTCCGGGAATTCGGACAGCCCCTCGTGCAGCGACCACAGGACCAGACGCAGGCGCGTCGGCGCGGGCTTCAGCAGCGCGGGCAGGAAGATGGTGAACTGGCCAAAGCGGACGCCATGCTTGCGCAGCATGCCCCGGGATTCCTGGTCCAGTTCCTTGACCTCGGCAGCGATGCCGTCGCGGGGCAGGATCCCAAGCGCCTCGACCAGCCGGAAGGCAAAGCCGCGGGCCAGACCGGTCAGCGCCTCGTCCTTCTGCAGGGTCAGCAGCGGCTCGTACAGCGCAGCGATCTTGCGGTCGATGAAATGCTGGGCCCGGCGGCGGACCTTGTCGGCGATCTCGGGACCGGCCTCCTCGTCGACGAAGACCTCGACGCCGGGATGCAGCGGATCGGCGCCCTTGACCAGCTTGCCGACCGCCTGGCTGCCCCACATCAGGCCGCCCTGTTCGGTATAGTCCATCTCGGTGTCGGGCGCGTTGTAGAAACGGTCCGCACGCAGATGGAACTCGGGCTTGAGCGCGTCATAGCTGGCGCGGCTCAGCATTCTGGCCTCGTCCGCCGATGCGGTCTGGTCGGGGCGGAAGCGGAAGCCCTCCAGGCGGCCGGCGAATTCGCCCTCGACCGTCACTTCGCCCTTGTCATTCACTTCGGCCACCAGGCTCTCCTTCTGCTTGAGCCGGCGCAGAAGCACGGATGTGCGCCGGTCCACAAATCGTTGGGTCAGGGCCGCGTGGAGCGCGTCCGACAGGCGGTCTTCTACAGCGCGCGTTTCCCCGCGCCAATGCTTTTCGTCCGCCACCCAGCCCGTTCTTTGCGCGACATAGGTCCAGGTGCGGATATATGCCAACCGCTTCGAAATGGCGTCGATGTCGCCAGCGGTCCGGTCGATGCGTTCGATGGCCCGGCCAAGCCAATCCGCCGGGATATGTCCATCCTGCAGGAAAACCGAAGATCCGCGCCAGCAAAGTCGCATGTTCCATGGTCGAGATTCCCCGGAAATCGGGCACCCGGCACACGTCCCACAGCAGGCGCACGTCCTTGCCGCCGCGGATGCGGTCCTTGATCTCGGGAAAGTCGCGCAGGATCTTCAGCGTCGCCACGTCGTCGGCCTCGCGCCCGCGGGCCAGCAGTTCGTGGCCGGGGCCGGTCTCCAGGCTTTCGACCAGCCGGTCCATGCTGCCGAAATCCAGCTTGCCATTGCGCCAGACCAGCCGGCTGATGGGGGCGAACCGATGGTTCTCCAGCGCGTCGATCAGCCCCTCGTCAAGGGGCTCGGCCTCTCCGGTGACGCCAAAGGTGCCGGATTCGGTATGCCGCCCTGCCCGGCCCGCGATCTGGCCCATCTCGTGGGGAAACAGCGGGCGGACCCGCTTGCCGTCGAACTTGTGCGTGGCGCTGAAGGCCACGTGCTTGATGTCCAGGTTCAGGCCCATGCCGATGGCGTCGGTGGCCACCAGGTAATCGACCTCGCCGTTCTGGTACATCTCGACCTGGGCATTGCGCGTGCGGGGCGACAGCGCCCCCATCACGACCGCGCAGCCCCCCTTCTGCCGACGGATCAGCTCGGCCATCGCATAGACGTCGTCGACGCTGAAGCCCACGATCGCGCTGCGCGGCGGCATCCGGGACAGCTTCTTCGATCCTGCCCATGACAGGGTCGAGAACCGCTCCTTGCGCTCGAACTGGGTTTCGGGAACCAGGGCCGCGATGGTCGGGCGCATAGTGCTGCTGCCCAGGAACAGAGTCTCGACGGTGCCGCGCATGTGCAGCAGTCGGTCGGTGAACACGTGCCCGCGTCCGGGATCGGCGCACAGCTGGATCTCGTCGATGGCCACGAAATCGGTGGCGATGTCGGGCATCGCCTCGGTGGTGGCGACCCAGTACTGGACGCGGTCGGGAACGATCCGCTCCTCTCCGGTGACCAGGGCCACGACCGAGGGTCCGCGCGCGGCCACGATCCGGTCATAGACCTCGCGCGCCAACAGGCGCAGCGGCAGGCCGATCACCCCCGACCGGTGGTTCAGCATCCGCTGGATGGCGTAGTGGGTCTTGCCCGTATTGGTTGGGCCCAGGATGGCGGTGATCCGCCCGCGCGTCGTCATGTTCATGCCTTAGATATCGGTGCCGATGCGCTTGTGTTCCAGACGTGCCTGGCCATCGATAGCTTCCTGCTGGTGGGGATGGATCGCCAGGCTGGCGCGATAGGGCCGCCAGGGCGCGGGCGTCGTCGCCCATCTCCTCCAGCATGGCGCCCAGCTGGGTCAGCGCCGCAAAGTGGCGCGGCTCCAGCTCCAGCGTGCGGCGCAGGTCGGCCAGCGCGGGCCCGAACTGGCCCGCCGTCGCATAGGCCGCGGCCCGCGTCTGGAAGCCTGCCGCAAAGTCGGGGGCATGGTCGGTCAACGCGGTCAGATGACCGATGGCCGAGGGAATGTCCCCCATGTCCAGCGCCGCCTCTCCCCGCTGCAGCAGCAGGTCCATCGCCGGCGATCCGGACCGCGACCATTCGCGCAGGATGTCGCTTTCCGCGATGCGCCAGCCCTCGCCCTCGGGCTGGGCCAGGCGCGCGAAGGCGTCGTCCAGCCCCTGGCCCGCGGCCGCGATCGGTACCACGCTTGCAATAACCACGAAAATCGTCAGAACTTTGTGACGCAATGCCGTGACGGCAGAGTGGAAATTCAGGCGGACCGCGTTCATATGTCTGGTGTAGCCCAGGCCGCAGGTCGGGCGCCAGACAAAGCGCACCAGGAGACGTGAAATGAGCGAAGTCGTGACCAAGGCCGTCCAGAAGCTGGGCGAAAAGATCGACAGCTTCGATTCTGTCGCAAAGTTCGTCATCACCGGCGAAGGCGCGATCATGATCGACGAAGACGGCGTGCGCGCCGGCGACGAGGATGCCGAGGTGACCCTGACTGCCAGCCGCGAGACGTTCGAGGGCATCCTGAACGGCGACGTGAACCCTGCCACCGCCTTCATGATGGGCAAGCTGAAGATCGATGGCTCGATGGGCGTCGCGATGCAGCTGGGCCAGAAGCTGTCCTAAGCGCCCGCGTGCAGCAAGCACCCTTCCATCAGCTTCCGGACGACCGGTCGCAGCCGGCCCGCGCCTTCTGGGCGCAGGCCGGCGATGGGGTCCGCCTGCGCATGGCGCATTGGCCCTCGGATGCGGCGCGCGGCAGCGTGTTGCTGTTCCCCGGGCGGACCGAATACATCGAGAAATACGCCCCCGTCGCCCATCGTCTGATGGCCGAGGGTTACGACGTCCTCTCGATCGACTGGCGCGGTCAGGGCATGTCGGACCGCCTGCAGCCCAATCCCCGCCCCGGCCATATCCGCGATTTCGCGGATTACCAGCACGACGTGGTCGAGATGATCGTGGCGGCGGAACAGCTTGACCTGCCCCGTCCGTGGCATCTGCTGGCGCATTCGATGGGCGGCTGCATCGGGTTGGCCGCGCTGGAGGGCGGCATGGCCGTGCAAAGCGCGGTTTTCTCTGCGCCCATGTGGGGCATCAATCTTCGCCGAATGCAGCAGGGCGTGGCCCTGGGCATCGCCTATCTGGCTGGACGCGTGGGGCGTGGCGGCCTGACGGCACCGGGCAGCGGCGGGGCGGCGACGACCTATCCCTTGGACGAAAGCTTCAACGCCAACCTGCTGACCGGCAACGGTGACGAATGGGCGCGGCTGGTGCGCGAGGCCGTGGCCTGGCCCGACCTGACCATCGGCGGTGCCACCTTCGATTGGGTTGGCAGGGCACTGAACGAATGCGCTCGCCTGTCGCGCATTCCATCGCCCGACATGCCGATGCTGGTGTCTGTCGGCAGCGACGAGAAGGTCGTGTCGCCGCAGGCCATCCGGGACCGTGCCGCACGCTGGCCGCAATCGGAAATGCTGACCATTCCGGGGGCCAAGCACGAAATCCTGATGGAGACGGATCCGCTGCGCGATTTGTTCTATGAGGCGATGCTGGCCCGGTTCGAGGCCAGCTGACGCGACACTGACCGGGGGCCGTACGCCCCCCGACCCATCAGGATTGGGCGTTTTTCCGATCGGACGGCGTGCTGATGCTGGGCATGCGCAGGCGGATCCGCTTCAGGCGACGCGGATCGGCATCCACGACCTCGAACTCGGCGCCCGAGGGATGGGCGATCACCTCTCCGCGCAGCGGCACGCGACCCGCCAGCATGAAGATCAGACCGCCAAGCGTGTCGATATCCTCGTCCTCGTCGCCGATCAGGCGCAAGCCGGTTTCTGCCTCGACATCGTCCAGCGCGGCGCGGGCCTGGATCAGCCACTGGCCGGTCTTCTCATGCACCCACAGGCCGCCCTCGACCTCGTCATGCTCATCCTCGATCTCGCCGATCACCTGTTCGATCAGGTCTTCGATGGTGACCAACCCGTCGACGCCCCCGTATTCGTCGATGACCAGCGCCATGTGGATGCGCTTGGTCTGCATCTGCTGCAGCAGCACCCCGATGGGCATCGAGGGCGGAACGTACAGCAACGGCCGCAGCATCGGGCGCATGGTAAACTTGCCCCCCGCACCGAACCCGTGCTTTAGCGCCAGGTCCTTGAGATGGATCAGGCCAAGCGGACTGTCCAGCGTGCCGCGAAAGACCGGCATCCGTGAAAACCCGTGCTCACGGAACATCTCGACCAGATCCTCCAACGACAGGTTCGCGGGGGCGGCCACGATCTCGACCTTGGGGATGGCGACGTCATCGACCCGCATGCGGCGCAGATTGACCAGGCCGGGGGTGCCGACGACATGGCGGTCCTGATGATCGTCGTCCGCGCCGCTTTCGGACCCTGTCAGGGCCGAGAGCACGCGGCCAAAAAATCCTTTGCCATTACCGGCCTCCTTCTCCTCGGTGGCGCCACCGTCGACGGCGATCGCCGTGACTTCCTCGATGGCCGGCTGAGGAGCGGGCTCGGATAATCGGCTTTCGGAATTCATCGGTCTTTCTCCTGGTAAGGGTCTGGAATGCCAAGCCGGGACAGGATGGCGCGCTCGGTCGCCTCCATCAGTTCGGCATCGGGATCGTTCAGATGGTCGTAACCCAGCAGATGCAGGGTCGCATGGACCAGCAGGTGCTGGACGTGATGGTCGAAGGGCTTGCCCTGATCCTCGGCCTCGGCCGCGCAGGTATCATAGGCGATCGCGATGTCGCCCAGTTCCTCCTCGTCCGGCATCTCGGGCGCCTGACCGGGATCATGCGGCAGATGCTCGACCGACGGCCATGACAGCACGTTCGTGGCCCGGGGCTTGCCGCGGAAGTCGGCGTTCAGCGCGGCGATGCGGGCGTCGTCGCAGCCCATGACGACCACCTCCCCGCCTAAGCGGTGGTGGTCCAGCGCGGCAGTGACGGCAAGGGCCGCCAGGTCCTCAAGACCGGCGGCCTGCCATCGGTCATCCTCGATGACGCAGTCGACGGAAATCTCGTCAGGCATCGTTTCTGAATGCGCGGCGGGGAACGTACTGGCCGCGCGGCTCCTCTGTTTCACCGCGGGCAAGGGCGGCGTTGTCCTCGACCTCATACGCCTTGATGATGCGCGCGACAAGCGGGTGGCGCACGACGTCATCGGCGGTGAAATAGCTGAAGCTGATGCCCTTGACGTCCTTCAGGATGCGCTCGGCGTCCATAAGGCCCGACATCATGCCGCGCGGCAGGTCGATCTGGGTGCGGTCGCCGGTGATGACCATCCGCGAGCCTTCGCCAAGACGGGTCAGGAACATCTTCATCTGCATGCTGCTGGCGTTCTGCGCCTCGTCCAGCACGACGAAGGCGCGCGACAGGGTGCGCCCGCGCATGAAGGCCAGGGGCGCGATCTCGATGCGCTTCTCCTCCATCAGCTTCTGCATCTGCTTTCCGGGAAGAAAGTCGTTCAGCGCGTCGTAGAGCGGCTGCATGTATGGATCGACCTTCTCCTTCATGTCGCCCGGAAGGAAACCCAACCGTTCCCCAGCCTCGACGGCGGGGCGCGACAGGATGATCTTGTCGACATGGCCGCCGATCAGCATCGTCACACCCACGGCCACCGCCAGATAGGTCTTGCCCGTGCCCGCAGGCCCGATGCCAAAAGCCAGCTCGTTCTGGAACAGTGACCGGACATAGGCCTTCTGCGCATCCGTACGCGGCTCGACCGATTTCTTGCGGGTTCGCAGTTCGTAATTGCCCTGAGCGAACATCTCCAGCTGTTCAGCCGGGGTCACGTCGGCGGCAGGTTCGACCCCCATGCGCAACGCGGCCTCGACCTCGTCAGGGCCGACGGGACGGTGCTGTTCCAGCCGCGCGTAAAGGCCACGAAGCAGGTTCGCGGCCTCGGACTGGGCCTCGGGGCCGCCGACCACGGCAATCTGGTTGCCGCGACGCAGGATATGGACGCCAAGTGCCTCCTCGATCCGGGCCAGATGGCGGTCGTTGGGACCGCACAGGTCGATCAACAGCCGGTTGTCGGGGAACTCAAGAAGGGTTTCGGCAGAAGCCGCGGTGACGGGTGGCGTCGGGGTCAGGCCCAAATGTCTCTCCTGGTCAATCTGGTCGGTCCATGGTGGCAAGCCGGTCGGATTCGCACAAGTTCATGTTCGTGGTAAATGGGGCGCAACTGCCCCCGTTTGTGCAGAACGGCCAAGCCTGTGCAAAAGTTGCATCCTTATCGCGCATGATCACCGGCCCCGGCGGACGGGATGCCCAGAAAAACCGGCCAAGGCGGGCGCGCGATCCATGTCCGCCACGGGGCCGTCATGCGCGATGCGACCATCCGCCAACAGCGCGACGCGGTCGCCGATGATCCGGCAGCTGGCCATGTCATGGGTTATGGTGATCGCGGTGGCCCCTGTTTCGGTCACGATGTCGCGGATCAGCGCATCGATGGCCCGCGCGCGGATCGGGTCCAACCCGGTGGTCGGTTCGTCGAAGAAGATCACCGCCGGGTCGTCGGCGATGGCGCGGGCCAGGCCGACGCGCTTGGCCATGCCGCCCGACAGCTGCGCGGGCATCAGGTCGGCGATGTCCGAAGCCAGCCCCACGCGCGCCAGCTTGTCCAGCGCGATGGCACGGGCGCGGCGGTCGTCCATCCGCTGGCGCAGGCGGAAGGCGACGTTCTGCCAGACCGACAGGCTGTCGAACAGGGCCGCCCCTTGGAACAGCATCCCGAACCGCGCCATGAAGCGTGCCCGGTCCAGCGGCTGGCCGTTCCACAGCACCTGTCCCGCATCGGGGCGCTCCAGCCCCAGGATGCATTTCAGCAGGACCGACTTGCCGGTGCCGGACTGGCCGATCACGCACAGGCTCTCGCCCGTGGCGACGGTCAGATCGACGCTGTCGAGGACCCGCTTGGGGCCAAAGGATTTGCTGAGGCCGCAGGTCCGGATCATTCGAAGAACAGCCCGGTCAGCGCAAAGTTCGCAGCCAGAATGCCGACGGCGGCCGCGACGACCGCATTGGTCGTGGCCCGTCCGACGCCTGCCGCCCCGCGCCCCGACCGCATGCCGAACCAGCATCCCGACAACGCGACGACCAGCCCGAAGACCGCCCCCTTGATCAGGCCAGAGGTAACGTCCCACGGCTCCAGATATGCCCAGCTGTTCGCGATGTAGCTGGCCGAATTGAATCCAAGCGACGTCGTGCCCACCAGCCAGCCGCCCATGATGCCGATGATGTCGCCCGTGGCCACCAGCACCGGCATGCACAGGATCGCCGCCCACAGCCGGGGCGTGACCAGCCAGCGGACCGGGTCGGTCGACAGTGTCACCAACGCGTCGATCTGTTCGGTGACGCGCATGGTCCCGATTTCGGCGGCGATGCTGCTGGCGACGCGGGCGGCGACCATCAGGCCCCCCAGGACGGGCCCCAGTTCGCGAACCATGCCGATGGCCACGATGGCCGGGACGACGTCACCGGCCTGAAACCGCTCTCCGCCCGAATGGATCTGCAGGGCAAGCGCCGCCCCGGTGAACAACGCCGTCAGCCCTACGACCGGCAGCGACAACCAGCCGATCTGCATCACCTGGCGCAGGATCATACGGGGTGTCCCGAACCCCGACAGCCCCCGCATCGCGAACAGCGCCACCGCCCCGATGGTCCGAGTGGCGCGCAGGGCGGGTCGTCCGATCGCCCGGATGGGCGTCACAGATAGGTCCGCTGGTAGCGCAGCCCAAGCGAGGTCAGCACCTCGTATCCGATGGTGCCGGCGATGTCGGCCAGACGGTCGATGGGTTGACGCGCGCAGATCAGGTCAAGCCGGTCTGGCACCGCATCCAGATCGGTGACGTCCACCGTGATCAGGTCCATCGACACGCGCCCGACGACCGGACAGGCCGCATCGCCGGCGAACAGCTGCGCGCCCTTGCCCGACAGCGAACGCAGGATGCCGTCGGCATAGCCGGCATCGACGGTGGCGATGCGACAGTCGCGCGGCGCGTGCCAACTGGCGCCATAACCGACCATCTCTCCCCTCCGCACGTGACGGGTCTGGATCACGCGCAGCGACAGCGTGACGACGCCGCGGGCCTGCGTGAAGGGCAGCCCTCCATACAGGCCCACGCCGGGGCGAACCATGTCGAAGTGATAGTCCGGTCCCAGCAGGATACCCCCGGTCGCGGCCAGCGACCGCAGCATGTCACAGCCATCGGTCATTGCGCGGAACGCGGACAGCTGCGCCGCATTGGCGGGTGGTCGGGCTCGTCCGCGCAGGCCAGGTGCGACATGATGAAGGCCGGTCCGGCGGCCAGCGCCTCGTCCCGGATGGCGCCCCATTCGGCGGCCTCCATGCCAAGGCGGTTCATCCCGGTGTCCAGCTGGATGGCGAAGGGTTGGCCGGGGCGCATGGCGCGATCACGAAAGAACTGCGCAGGGACTGTTCAGGACCGGGGTCAGCCCGGTCAGGTCCGCGCCCTCCATGTGCCCCGACAGCACGTTGATGCGCGCGTCCTGCGGCAGCAGCGGCCGGATCGCCCGTCCCTCATGCGCCAGGCCACGAAGAAATCGCGCACGCCGGCCGGCATAGAGGGCCGGGGCGACGCGGTCGGCGCCCAGGCCATAGGCATCGGCCTTGACCACGGCAGCGGCACGCGCGCCGGGCGCCAGTGCGGCCAGCGCCGCGTGATTGGCCACGATGGCCGCGATGTCGATCTGCAATCCCATATGCTGTGGCTTGCCCCCCTGCCCGGCCCGCGTCAAGAGGCTGCCGCAGCATGTGTTTGCACATATGCACTTAGCATGAACAGCCGCTTCTGTATTTTGCAAATTCCCCCGAATTGTCTTTGCTGCACCTGCATCGCAGTCTAGCCTGGGACACCGGATCAGGAGGGCGCGATGAAGGACATTCTGCAGCAGCTGGAAGAACGCCGACAGCAGGCCCGGCTTGGCGGCGGCCAGCGGCGCATCGACGCCCAGCACGCCCGCGGCAAGCTGACGGCCCGCGAACGCATCGACCTGCTGCTGGACGAGGACAGCTTCGAGGAGTTCGACATGTTCGTCGCCCATCGCAGCACCGATTTCGGCATTGCAGGACGACCGCCCGGCAGGCGACGGGGTTGTGACCGGATGGGGCACCATCAACGGCCGCATGGTCTATGTCTTCTCTCAGGACTTCACCGTCTTCGGCGGATCGCTGTCGGAAACCCATGCCCAGAAGATCTGCAAGATCATGGACATGGCGATGCAGAACGGCGCGCCGGTGATCGGGCTGAACGATTCGGGGGGCGCGCGCATCCAAGAGGGCGTGGCCAGCCTTGCGGGTTATGCCGACGTGTTCCAGCGCAACGTGCTGGCATCGGGCGTCGTGCCGCAGATCAGCGTGATCATGGGCCCCTGTGCGGGTGGCGCGGTCTATTCGCCCGCGATGACCGACTTCATCTTCATGGTGCGCGACACGTCCTACATGTTCGTGACCGGGCCCGATGTGGTCAAGACGGTCACGAACGAGGTCGTGACCGCCGAACAGCTGGGCGGTGCGTCCACGCATACACGGAAATCCTCTGTCGCGGACGGGGCGTTCCAGGACGACGTCGAGGCGCTGTCGGAGATCCGCCGGCTGTTCGACTTCCTGCCGCTGAACAACCGCGAAAAGGCCCCGACCCGGCCCTTCTTCGACGACCCGGCGCGGATCGAGCCCAGCCTGGACACGCTGATCCCCGACAACCCGAACCAGCCCTATGACATGAAGGAGCTGATCGCCAAGGTTGCGGACGAGGGGCGACTTCTACGAGATCCAGAAGGATTTCGCGGGCAACATCATCATCGGCTTCATCCGCATCGAGGGACAAACGGTGGGGGGTCGTCGCCAACCAGCCGATGGTGCTGGCCGGTTGCCTGGACATCGACAGCTCGCGCAAGGCCGCGCGCTTCGTTCGGTTCTGCGACGCGTTCGAGATCCCGATCCTGACGCTGGTCGACGTTCCGGGCTTTCTGCCCGGGACCGGTCAGGAATATGGCGGCGTCATCAAGCATGGGGCAAAGCTGCTGTTCGCCTATGGCGAGGCGACGGTGCCCAAGGTCACGGTCATCACCCGCAAGGCCTATGGCGGCGCCTATGACGTGATGGCGTCGAAGCATCTGCGCGGCGATTTCAACTATGCCTGGCCCACCGCCGAGATCGCGGTGATGGGCGCCAAGGGCGCGGTCGAGATCCTGTATCGCAGCGAACTGGGCGATGCCGAAAAGATCGCCCGCCCGCACCAAGGATTACGAGGACCGCTTTGCCAACCCCTTCGTGGCCGCCGAGAAGGGCTTCATCGACGAGGTGATCCAGCCCCGGTCGACGCGTCGCCGGGTGGCCCGCGCCTTTGCCAGCCTGCGCGGCAAGCGACTGACGAACCCTTGGAAAAAGCACGACAACATTCCGCTGTGACGGACGGGGACGGGCGCGCGATGCACAAGGTCGTGAATGATGCAGCCGGGCCACAGGGGGGCGGCGCTTTGGTGCCCGCCTTCCTGCGTCCCTGTCTGATCGGGGCGGGCTTCTCTATCATGCCGCGCAGGCCGGCAGATCAACAAGCCGACCACAACCCGAGCAGCCGGGCGCAACACCGCCCGCCCTACAGGAGCATGTTTCCATGTCGAAAAAGATCATCCTCGGCCTCGTGCTGGTTTCCGCCTTCGCGCGTGCCAGCGCCAGCAGCCTGCCGACGTCTATGTCCCAACCGCCCCGGCCGCGCCCATGGTCAACCCCGTCACGACCGAGCCTGTCTACAACAGCAAATTCGGCTAAGACGAGACGTCCGACAATTGCGCGCGGGCGGCCAGCCTGCCCGTGCGCAGCGATCCGGCCCGCGCGCCCCAGCACAGGGCCCTGCCATGCTGAAGCATCGCGGCTTTCCCGGGCGTCTGCCCGGCACTGATTTCCAATTCGTCATCCGGCGCGAGAATCGCAAGAAGGGCGCCACGCCCATCACGCGCCGCGAACGGTTCAAGGACCGCAGGCCGGCCGACAAGCGCGCCGATGCGGGCTTTCTTTCGGCGCTGATCGCGCATTTCGGCGACGAACCCTTTCCCCGCGGCAATCTTGATGCCGGTCGGCTGTCTTGGCTGATCGGCCGCGAGGTCAAGCCGGTGGGCCAGTTCGACCCTGCCGATTACGACCAATTGCTGCAGGTCGACATGGCCGAGGCGGAGGCCGCCTTCCCCGAGCTGTTCGTCAAGGATGCGCCCCAAGAGTTCGACTGGGATGACCAGGACGGCTGGGACGACGACGAGGCCGACGACGACTGATGCGCAGGTTGATGCTGAACCCCTTGAAGTCACACGCATGTCAGTTTGACGCAGGCATCAGCTATGGCGATAACCCCTTACCACCTCCCATCGGCCCCCGACGGGCCCATTACGACAGGTTTCTTATCATGCAGAAATTCTTCTCGCTTCCGCGTTGCCGGCCTGGCCCTGGTTGCCGCCGGTCTTTCGGCTTGCGCCCCCGGCTATCAGGGCGGCGGCATCTCGCCCGACGCGCAGCGCGCCGCAGGCGGTGCCGTTGCCGGTGCCGTCATCGCGAAGGCCCTGGACGAAGACCTGGCAACCGGCGCCGCGATCGGTGCCGTCGGCGGCGCGCTGTGCGACGACGCCGGTGTCTGCCAGCGTCGCTACTGATCGCTGCGGCAACTTCTCACCCTATCGGCAGCCCGCGCCCGGCGCGGCTGCCGCCCAACCCACGGATCTTCACCATGTCCAAATTCCTTGCTATCGCTGCCCTTGGTCGGCACCACGGCCATCGCCGGCTGCACCCAAGGCATCAACCCGACCGACACTGACCGCGCGCTCATCGGCGCCGGCGTCGGCGCGACCGTCGCATCGGTCGGCGGCACCAACGTCGTCAAGGGCGCGGCCATCGGCGGCGCGGCTGGCGCGCTGTGCAACGACTTCCGTCTGTGCCAGTGACCTGCTGATCGGCGCGCCCGGCGCGCCGACCGTCTGCAAAGCCGTCCGAAGCCCCGCGCTTCGGGCGGCTTTTTCATGTTCCGTCCTGGGGGGGAGCCCATGTTCAAGAAGATCCTGATCGCCAACCGGGGCGAGATCGCCTGCCGTGTCATCAAGACCGCCCGCAAGATGGGCATCGCGACCGTCGCCGTCTATTCCGACGCCGACCGTAACGCGCTGCATGTGCGCATGGCGGACGAGGCCGTCCATATCGGACCGGCCCCCGCCAACCAGTCATACATCGTTGATCGACAAGATCATGGACGCGATCCGCCAGACCGGCGCCGAGGCCGTCCATCCCGGATACGGCTTTTTGTCCGAGAACATGAAGTTCGCCGAGGCGCTGGAGGCCGAGGGCGTCGTCTTCATCGGCCCCCCGTCCGGCGCGGATCGAGCAGATGGGCGACAAGATCACCTCGAAGAAGCTGGCGCAGGCCGCGGGGGTCAGTACGGTTCCGGGTCACATGGGCCTGATTGCGGACGCGGACGAGGCCGCGGCCATCAGTGCCCAGATCGGCTATCCAGTGATGATCAAGGCCAGCGCGGGCGGCGGCGGCAAGGGCATGCGCATCGCCTGGTCCGACGAAGAGGCGCGCGAGGGTTTCCAGTCCTCCAGAAACGAGGCCGCCAACAGCTTTGGCGACGACCGGATCTTCATCGAGAAATTCGTGACGCAGCCGCGCCACATCGAGATCCAGGTCCTGGCCGACCAGCACGGAGGCGCGGTCTATCTGCACGAACGCGAATGCTCGATCCAGCGCCGCAACCAGAAAGTCATCGAGGAGGCGCCGTCGCCCTTCCTGGACGAGGCCACCCGCGCCGCCATGGGTCAGCAGGCCGTGGCCCTGGCCAAGGCCGTCGGCTATACCAGCGCGGGCACGGTCGAGTTCATCGTGGACGGAAGCCGCAACTTCTATTTCCTGGAGATGAACACCCGCCTGCAGGTGGAACACCCGGTGACCGAGCTGATCACCGGCGTCGACCTGGTCGAGCAGATGATCCGCGTCGCGGCCGGAGAGCCGCTGCCCTTCGCGCAGTCCGACCTGACGATCACCGGGTGGGCGATGGAGAGCCGGCTGTACGCCGAGGACCCCTATCGCGGTTTCCTGCCCTCCATCGGACGTCTGACCCGTTACCGCCCGCCGGTCGAGGTGGCGGCGGGGCCGATGCTGACCGGGGGCAAGTGGCTGGCCGATGGCGCCCCCACGGGTGCGGCCGCGGTCAGGAACGACACCGGCGTCTATGAGGGCGGCGAGATCAGCATGTTCTATGACCCGATGATCGCCAAGCTGTGCACCTGGGCACCGACCCGCGGCGAGGCGATCGAGGCGATGCGCACGGCGCTGGACGCCTTCGAGGTCGAGGGGATCGGGCACAACCTGCCCTTCCTGTCGGCGGTGATGGATCACCCGAAATTCGTCGCGGGCGACATCACCACCGCCTTCATCGCCGAGGAATATCCCGACGGGTTCCACGGCGCGGCCCTGCCCGAGGACGAGATGCACCGCATCGCCGCCGCCGCCGCCGCCATGCACCGCGTGGCCGAGATCCGGCGCACCCGTATCAGCGGCCGCCTGAACAACCACGAACGCCATGTGGGCGACGATTGGGTGGTGTTCGCGGACAAGCAGGACTGGCCCGTCCGCATCACCGCCGATGCCCATGGCGCAAATGTCGCCATCGCGGGGCGCACGATCCGGGTCGAGGGCGATTGGCGCCCCGGCCAGTCGCTGGCGCGGCTGGAGGTGGACGGACGCCCCTTGGTGCTGAAGGTGGACAAGATCGCCGCCGGGCTGCGCCTGCGTGCGCGCGGGGCTGACCTGCGCGTGCATGTGCGTCGGCCCCGTGCGGCGGAGCTGGCACGTCTGATGCCCGAAAAGCTGCCGCCCGACACGTCCAAGTTCCTGCTGTGCCCGATGCCCGGCCTGATCGTGACGATCATGTCGCCCAAGGGGACGAGGTTCAGGAGGGTCAGGCGCTGGCCACGGTCGAGGCCATGAAGATGGAGAACATCCTGCGCGCCGAACGCCGGGGCATCGTGAAATCCGTCAATGCCGCGCCGGGCGAAAGCCTGAAGGTCGACGACGTGATCATGGAGTTCGAATGATCCCCGCCCTGCCCGCCTATCTGCTGTCGGCCGGACTTGGGCTGGCGGCCGCGGCGGGCATCCTGTCGGCGGTGGCGGCGCAGACCGTGCCCCCTGCTCGGCACGCAGGTGCCGCTGGCCTATCTGCTGCCGCCGATCGTCGGGATGGCGCTGTTCCAGCTGGTCTTCGGGCATGCACCGGACGCTGGCGCGGGTGGCGGTTCTGGGCGGCGGCCATCCCGCTGTCGGCGGTTATCTGGGGCGCGGCATTGATGGCGCTGCTGGGCGGTCATGCGTCGTGGCAGGCCGCGCTTGGCGTGGCGGCTGTCGGTCATGTCGCCGCAGGTCTGGCGGCGCTGTCGCTGACACGGGGGCGCGTGGCATGAGGCGCGGGGGCTATCGCATCTCCTGCTGGCGCATCGGCATGCTGTCGATCAGGGACAGGATGTCCTCTGCCGCGACGGGTGTGGCCGACCGCATCTTGACCCCGCCATCCTTGCCGATCAGCAGAACCTGGAACCCCTGCCCGTCGCGCAGCGCGTCTGCACCGGGTCCGTCGGTCAGGATGACCACCTCGCGTTCTGCCAACTGCTCCGCGTGTGCCTGCAGGTCTGCGATCTGCCGTGCGACCTGCGCCTCGGGTCCAAGGACGACGACAGGGCGCGCCTGCCAACGCAGTGCGGCAAGCGTGTCCGCCTGCAGCGGCGCGGGACCGCGGGCGGTGTCGGCGGGTGCCATGGCAGGCCACAGGGCCAAGCCGGTAGACAGGCAGAATCGGTGCATGATCGCTCCTTCCGAAACAGGACGCGCATGTCGCGGGACGGGTTCCCATGGCACCGCTTGACCAATGGCTCAGCCCACAGCTGCAGCAGGCGGTCGTCACCGGCCTTTTTCGTGGCCATCGGTTGGATCGTCGTCGCGTCCCAGACCCGCCGCCGCGACGCCACGCTGCGCCGCGCGCGCGAGACCGACCTGCAGCGCGCCCTGCTGGCAGAGATCCGGGCGCATGTCTTTGCCCTGGAGCAGCAGGTGCCGTCGCCGCAGGACGCGGCCCTGCTGGTGTCGCGCATCGAGTCGGGAGATTTCGTGCCGACCCTGCCGCAGCAGGCCAACGACCGCATCTTTGCGGCCGTGATTTCCGACATACACATCCTGCCTGCGCCGGTCATCGACCCGATCGTGCTGTACTATCGGCTGTTGTCGATCATGGGCGCGCTGGCCACCGACCTGCGCCGGATTGCCCGCAGCGACGGCAAGCGGGCGGCGCAGATGATGGCCGATTACCTGGAGCTGATGGAGGAAACCCGCGATACCGGCCTGCAGGCGATGCGGGTGCTGACCGAATGCCTGCGCGGCGGCGCCGAAGCGGTCGAGGCAATGCTGGACGAGGACGAGGCACAGGCCGCGGCACAGATCGGTGCGCGCCTGCCGCAGGAACTGGCGCAGATGCGCGAGCGTCTGTCGGCGACCGAGGTCAGTTAGCCGATCTTCGGACCCGAGAGGCCGGTGATGGGACGCAATCCGATGGCGCGCACGATTTCGTTCGCACGGCTGACGGCGGTCGGTTTCGGCTTGGCTTCGCTGCGCAGCACGGGTGCGTCGGGTCGGGCGGGCGCCTTGGGCGCGCGCGGTTGCGACAGGCTGCGGTCGGAACGCGAATTGGCCATGATCAACCCTCCTGCTGATCCGGCAACCGTGCCGGATATTGGTCATGATATAAGGAACGCGCCGCAAATCCACAAGTTTCGTGGCCCTGCGCCTTATCGCATCACGCTGCCGCGCCCGATCTCCTGCCGGCGCAGGGGCAGACGGTCGATGGCGCGGCCGATCTCTCTGGCATCCCATGGGACGGGGCGGCGGATCTTGACCTGTCCGTCCTTGTCGATCAGCACCAGCGAGAACCCCTGCGGGCGCAGCTGCTGTCGCCACGTGCTGTTGGCCGACGGGTCGCTGTCGAGGACAAGCACCACGTCGCGCGACGCCAGCGCCCGACCGTCACGGCGCAGCGATGCCACTTGGTCGACAAAGGCCGGGTCGTCCGCCGTGTCGGCAAAGATCACCACGGGGCGCGCCGTCCATAGGAACTGGTCCGGGTCGACCGTGGCGGCGTCCAGCACCTGCGGAGAGCCGTCGTCCAGGGGGGACGCGTCCGGCAGCGGGTCGGGCTCGACGCGCTGCGCGACCGGGGGCAGACGGGCGGGGTTGCGTTGCGGCACCGTGTCGCGCGGCTTGCGTCGCGGCCGTCGCCCCGTCCAGTGTCCGGACGGCAGCGCCATCCGGCGGGGGGGCCTCGCGCGCGGGGCCCATCGCCGCAAGCGCCATCACGAATATCATAAATTTCAACTTCATCGGCACCTCGTCATGTCTTGAATATAGGGCAGGACCGTCGGCAGGAAAGGATGGATCATGACAAAACCCACGCTGGAGGACTGGCGCAAGCTGGCACAGGGCGAACTGAAGGGGCGCGACCCCGACAGCCTGACCTGGGACACGCTGGAGGGGATCGCCGTCAAGCCGGTCTATACCCGCGACGACCTTGAGGGGATGGACCACCTGGACGGCCTACCCGGCATCGCGCCGTTCACCCGCGGCCCGCGCGCCACGATGTATGCGGGCCGCCCCTGGACCATCCGGCAATATGCTGGATTTTCCACGGCCGAGGAATCGAACGCCTTCTATCGCCGTGCGCTGGCCGCGGGGCAGCAGGGCGTGTCGGTGGCCTTCGACCTGGCCACGCATCGGGGCTATGACAGCGACCATCCGCGGGTCGAGGGCGATGTGGGCAAGGCCGGCGTCGCCATCGATTCGGTCGAGGACATGAAGATCCTGTTCGACGGCATCCCGTTGGACCGCGTTTCGGTGTCGATGACCATGAACGGCGCGGTCATCCCGATCCTGGCAAACTTCATCGTGACCGGAGAGGAGCAGGGCCATTCCCGTGCCGTTCTGTCCGGGACCATCCAGAACGACATCCTCAAGGAGTTCATGGTCCGCAACACCTATATCTATCCGCCCGAACCCAGCATGCGGATCATCGCGGACATCATCGAGTACACCTCATCGGAGATGCCCAAGTTCAACTCGATCTCGATCTCGGGCTATCACATGCAAGAGGCCGGGGCGAACCTGGTCCAGGAGCTGGCCTATACCCTGGCCGACGGACGCGAATATGTGCGCGCGGCCATCGCGGCGGGCATGGATGTCGATGCCTTCGCGGGGCGGCTGTCGTTCTTCTTTGCCATCGGCATGAACTTCTTCATGGAGATCGCCAAGCTGCGCGCCGCGCGTCTGCTGTGGCACCGGATCATGTCGGAATTTGAGCCCAAGAAACAGGGCAGCCTGATGCTGCGCACGCATTGCCAGACGTCCGGCGTGTCCCTGCAGGAGCAGGACCCCTACAACAACGTCATCCGCACCGCTTATGAGGCGATGTCGGCGGCGCTTGGCGGCACGCAGTCGCTGCACACGAACGCGCTGGACGAGGCGATCGCCCTGCCTACGGATTTCAGCGCCCGCATCGCGCGGAACACCCAGCTGATCCTGCAGGAGGAGACGGGCATCACCCATGTCGTCGATCCACTGGCGGGCAGCTATTACATCGAGAGCCTGACGGCGGAACTGGCGGAAAAGGCCTGGGCGTTGATCGAGGAGGTCGAGGAGATGGGCGGCATGACCAAGGCCGTGGCCAGCGGCATGCCCAAGCTGCGCATCGAGGAGACCGCGGCCCGGCGTCAGGCCCTGATCGACCGGGGCGAGGACGTGATCGTCGGCGTCAACAAGTACCGCAAGGAGGCCGAGGATCCGATCGACATCCTGGACATCGACAACGTCGCCGTCAGGGACAGCCAGATCGCCCGCCTGACCCGCATCCGCGCCACGCGGGACGAGGGCCGCGTCACCGAGACGCTGGCCGAACTGACCCGCCGCGCCCGGGAGGGCGGCAACCTGCTGGAGGCCGCCGTCGAGGCCGCCCGCGCCCGCGCCACCGTCGGAGAGATCAGCATGGCCATGGAAGACGAATTCGGACGCCACCGCGCCGAGGTGCGCACCCTGGCCGGCGTCTATGGCGCGGCCTATGAGGGGGACGAGGGCTTTGCCCAGATCCAGCGCGACGTCGAGACATTCGCCGTGGAGGAAGGCCGCCGCCCGCGCATGCTGGTCGTCAAGATGGGCCAGGACGGTCATGACCGAGGCGCCAAGGTGATCGCCACGGCCTTTGCCGATATCGGCTTCGACGTGGACGTGGGACCGCTGTTCCAGACGCCCGAAGAGGCCGCCCAGGACGCCATCGACAACGACGTCCACGTGATCGGAATCAGCAGCCAGGCCGCCGGCCACAAGACGCTGGCACCCAAGCTGATCCAGGCCCTGAAGGATGCGGGCGCCGGCGATATCCTGGTCATCTGCGGCGGCGTGATCCCGCAGCAGGATTACGACTTCCTGCGCCGTGCGGGGGTCAAGGCGATCTTCGGCCCCGGCACGAACATCCCATCCGCAGCCGCGGACATCCTGCGGCTGATCCGCGAGACGCGACCCTGAGATCTGCGTCCCGCGACGGCGGGGGGCCAGCCCCCCGCACCCCCCCTGGCCTGCGCGGAACCGTGAGGCCTGCTTGCCTCGCGGTGCGGGCTGTGAAACCCTGCACCCAAAGCGAATGGGTGAGACATGGACGACGGGCGCAACGGATCGGTCAAGCAGATCATCTGCATCAAGTGGGGTGCCAAGTTCGGTCCCGAATATGTCAACCGCCTGCATGCGATGATCGCCCGCAACATCACGCCGCCCTTCCGGCTGTTCTGTTTCACCGATGACGGGACCGGTCTGCATCCGGATGTGGCTGTGCGCCCGCTGCCCGATTTCGCCTATCAGGCCCCGGTCAACACCCGCGGCAAGTGGCCCAAGTCGCGGCTGTGGGGGGATCTGGGCGACGTCACGGGGGTGGTGCTGTTCCTGGACCTGGACGTGATCGTCACCGGCAGCCTTGACGCGTTCTTCGAACATGGCGATCCGGACGACACGATCCTGGGCCTAAACCCCAACACGCCGTTCGAGAAGATGGGCCAGACCTCGGTCTATCGGATGCGGGTCGGCAACCTGGCCCCGCTGCAGAAGATCTTTGCCGCCGACCCACAGGCCGCCGCTGACACGTACAAGTACGAACAGCGCTTTGTCACCCGCAATGCCCCGGGCGGGGTCAAGTTCTGGCCGCGCGGGTGGCTGGCCCATTTCCGCTTTCACTGCGTGCCGACATTCCCCCTGAACTATCTGCGCGATCCCAAGATTCCCCGCGGGACGCGCATCGTGATGTTCCCCGGCAGCCTGAACCCGCCCGACGCGATCCTTGGCCGATGGGACGAGGCCGACGAGGCCCCGCGCCCCGCTGGATCACCTGCGCGCGGCCTTCACCGGCCAGCGGCGCGAGGGCTTCCTGAAGCATCTGCGCCATTATGTCCGGCCGACCCCGTGGGTGGCGCAGCTTTGGCGTGAATGATGCCCCTGCCCCGCGCGCCCGATCGTCTGCCCGATGAGATGGCCGCGGCATTGGGCCATGCCGTCGCGGCCTTCGGCTTTCTTGAGGAGGCGCTGAAGCGCGCGATCTTTTCGCTGACCCGAAAGGGTCTGGGCCAGGATGCGCAGGACCACGCCCTGGAGGCCTGGCTGCGCCGCATGGAGGAGATCGCCGACGACACCTTGGGCACGCTGATCGACAGCTTTCTGGCCGCCGCCCGCCGCAGCGATGGGGTCGAGCTGGGCGCGCTGCCACCGACGCTGACCGACCTGCGGCGGATGCGCAACCTGCTGTGCCATGCGTCCTGGCGGCCGGGGGCACGGCCCGGCATGTGGCACCCGACCTTCATCAACACCCGCGGGGAACGCCATCCTCATGACATGGGGGCAGAAGACGTCCTGCAGGTCCGCGACCGGACCCTGCAGGCGGCACGCCAGGTCGTGTCGGTGATGCGGCGGACCGGGATCGATGGGGAATGGGCGGGCGCCGACCCGTGATCGGTTCGTCGGCACGCATGCCACAGGACCGCGCCGCGACCGCATCGCGCGTTGCAACACGCGGCCCGGCGCGCTAACACCCGCGAAATCAAGGATGAGAGGCACTCATGTCGTCCCCCCTCCGCCTCGGCATCGCCGGGCTTGGCACCGTCGGGATCGGTGTCGTCAAGATCGTTCAGAAACACGCCGACCTGCTGGCGATGCGGTCGGGTCGCCCGGTGGCGATCACCGCCGTCAGCGCACGCGACCGCATGAAGAACCGCGACGCGGACCTGTCGTCCTATCGGTGGGAGGCGGACCCGATGGCGGTCGCCACGGCCGATGACGTCGATGTTTTCATCGAACTGGTCGGCGGGGATGCGGGCGTCGCGCGCGACAGCATCGAGGCTGCACTGCGGTCCGGCAAGGATGTCGTGACCGCGAACAAGGCGCTTCTGGCCATGCACGGTCAGCACCTGGCCAAGCTGGCCGAGGATCTGGGCCGCGTGATCCGGTTCGAGGCCGCCGTCGCGGGCGGCATCCCGGTGATCAAGTCGATGACCGAGAGCATGGCCGGCAACCGCATCACCCGCGTGATGGGCGTGATGAACGGCACCTGCAACTACATCCTGACCCGGATGGAGAGCGCAGGCCTGCCCTATGACGCCGTCTTCGAAGAGGCCCGCCAGCTGGGCTATCTGGAGGCCGACCCGACGCTGGACGTGGGCGGCATCGACGCGGGCCACAAGCTGGCGATCCTGTCGTCGATCGCCTTCGGCACGCAGGTCAATTTCGACGCCGTCGAGATCGAAGGCATCGAACGCGTCAGCATCGATGACATCCACCGCGCCCGCGACATGGGTTACCGCATCAAGCTGCTGGGCGTTGCGCAGATGACCGCCCGCGGCCTGGAACAGCGGATGTCGCCCTGCTTGGTGCCCGCCGACAGCCCCCTGGGGCAATTGGTGGGCGGCACCAACATGGTCGTGATCGAGGGCGACAGCGTGGGCCAGATCGTCCTGCGCGGCGCGGGCGCGGGCGAAGGCCCGACCGCCAGCGCGGTCATGTCCGACATCGTCGAGATCGCGCGCGGCGTCCGCATGCCGGTCTTCGGACAGCCTGCCGGATCGCTGACCGCGGCCCAGCCCGCCCGCACGGCCGTGCCCGCAGCCTATTACATCCGTCTGGAGCTGCAGGACAAACCCGGTGCCTTGGCCAAGGTCGCGACGGTCCTGGGCGATGCCGGCATCTCGATCGACCGGATGCGCCAGTACGGCCAGCACAGCCCAGCCAGCGTCCCGGTCCTGGTCGTGACCCACAAGACCACGCCCGAAGCCATCGACTACGCCATCGAAGCCCTGCCCCGCACCGGTGTCCTGGTCAGCGACCCGGTCGAGCTGCGCATCGAGGAAGTGTGAAAAAGGGGGCCACCGGCCCCCGTCCCGCGCCGCAAGGCGCTGATCGCGTCGCGCCCCCGTTTCCGGGGGCGCGTCCGTTTGGTCAGGCGTCCTTGCCCCAGATAGATGTCGACCAGCTTGCCCAGCATCGCAAGCGCATCCTCGCGCGACCGCTGAAAGCTGTTGCGCCCTATGATCGAGCCGTTGCCGCCGCCGTCGCGGATCGCGCGGGCGTCGTCATAGACCGCATCGGTCCCCTTGGCCGCCCCGCCCGAGAACACCACGATGCGGCGTCCGCCAAAGCTGGCCTGCATGCAATGCTCGACCCGCTTGGCCTGGCTCGACACGTCGATCGCCTTCTCCTCGTAGACCTTCTTGGCCTCGGGCAGCATCAGGTGGTCGGTCGACAGCTTGATCTTGATGATATGCGCGCCGATCAGCGCCGCGATCTGGGCGGCATAGGCGGCCACGTCTATCGCGGTCTCTCCGTCCTTGGTGATGGCCTCGCCGCGCGGATAGGACCAGATCACGGTCGCCACGCCCTTGGCGGCGGCTTCCTTGCGCATGGCGACGATCTCCTCGAACATGTCCAGCGCCATGTCCGACCCCGGATAGATCGTAAAGCCGATGGCCGCGCAGCCCAGCCGCAGCGCATCATCCACCGATGCGGTGATCGCCTGGTTCTTGCCCGCCGTGCCCGACATCAGGCTGTTGGCGCTGTTCACCTTCAGAATGGTGGGGATCTGGCCTGCAAAGGTGTCCGCACCCGCCTCGATCATGCCCAGCGGCGCGGCATAGGCGTTCAGCCCCGCATCGATCGCCAGCTGATAATGGTACTGCGGGTCATAGCCGGCCGGGTTCGGCGCAAAGGACCGTGCGGGACCATGCTCGAACCCCTGGTCCACGGGCAGGATGATCATCTTGCCGGTGCCGGCCAGCTTTCCGGTCATCATCATGCGGGCCAGCTGCGCCTTCACGCCCGGCGTCTCGCCCTCGTAATTGGCCAGGATGCGGCGCACCGTGTCGGTCATCTGCATGGGTCTCTCCTATCATTGTCGGCTGCTGGATAGCATGCGCCGGACCCGCGGCAATGCTGGTTACGCTAACAAATTCAGGCAGATGCGGTTTTCCGCCGCGTCGCGGCGCGGGCGATCCCTAAAAGCTTAATCACATATCAATCGATTTTCTGACGAATTGTCCGCATCCTGCATGGCAGGGACAGACCCCGACAGGAGGATGCCATGTTCATGACCACGACCCTGGCGCATTATCAGCTGCCGATCTTCGGCATCGGGTCCAGCGCGCTGGAAACCCGCATCGGCGCGGACCAGCGGACGGTCTGGATGCGCCCCATCACGGCGGGTGCCAGCCAGACCGAACTGCTGCCCGCGTCCACGGTGCAATCGGCGGAACGCGTCACCCCGCCGATGGCCTATGCCCAGTGGCTCAAGATGCTTTGGGCCTATGAGGACGGCGCCAAGGCCGCCCAGACCGGAGGCTAGGGCGCGCCGCCACCGGCGCGCCATTCGCTCAGCGCTTGGCGGCTTCCAGTGCTGCGACGCCCGGCAGGGTCTTGCCCTCCATCCATTCCAGGAACGCGCCTCCGGCGGTCGAGATGAAGGTGAACTCCTCCGCCGCACCCGCCTTGTTCAACGCCGCGACGGTGTCGCCCCCGCCCGCGACCGACACCAGCTGTCCCTGCGCGGTCAGTTCGGCCGCGGCGCGCGCGGCGGCATTGGTGGCGGCGTCGAAGGGCTCGATCTCGAAGGCCCCCAGCGGGCCGTTCCAGATCAGCGTCTTGCAGGCGGTCATCGCCTGACGCAACGCCTCGACCGTCTCGGGGCCGGCATCCAGGATCATCGCATCGGCCGGGCACTGATCGACGGGCAGCGTCTCGGATGCCGCGCCTGCCTTGAACTCGCGTGCCACGACGATGTCCACCGGCAGGTGGATCTTGCATCCGGTGGCATCGGCCTTTTCCAGAATGGCACGGGCGGTATCGGCCATGTCGCGCTCGGCCAGCGACTTGCCGACCTCGACGCCCTTGGCCACCATGAAGGTGTTGGCCATTCCCCCGCCGATCACCAGATGGTCGACCTTCTCGACCAGGTTCGTCAGCAGATCCAGCTTGGTCGAGACCTTGGCACCACCCACGACCGCCATCACCGGCCGTTGCGGATCGCCCAGCGCCGCGTCCAGCGCCTTCAGCTCCGCTTCCATCAGGCGACCCGCACCTGCATACATCAGCCGCGCCAGCCCCTCGGTCGAGGCATGGGCGCGATGGGCCGCCGAGAAGGCATCGTTCACATAGGCACCGCCCAGCGCCGCCAGCGATGCGGCGAACGTGCCATCGTTCTGTTCCTCGCCTGCATGAAAGCGGGTGTTCTCCATCAGGGCCACCTGCCCCGGCTGCAGCGCCGCGACGACGCGCTTGGCTGGACCGCCGATGCAGTCGTCGGCAAAGACGACCGGCTGGCCCAGCGCCGCCTCTAGCGCTGGAACGATCTGGCGCAGGCTCATGCCCTCGACGCGCTGTCCCTTGGGGCGGTCGAAATGTGCCAGCAGCACGGGGATGCCTCCCTTGGCCTGGATGTCCTTGACCGTCGGTACGATCTTGTCGATGCGGGTGGTGTCGGTGACCTGGCCGTCCTCGACGGGGACGTTCACGTCGACCCGGGTCAGCACGACCTTTCCGTCAAGATCCATGTCGTCGATGGTGTTGAACTTTGCCATGTCGCATCCTTCAGGGTCCAAGAGTTGGCGAACTTGTCCCGCATGGCAGGCGCGGCGTCAACCGCGCCCGGTGGATGCGCGCCGCCCTGCCGGTCGGACCCCATAACGGTTTCGCGCGTTGCGCAGGGCAGCGACAGACCCTAGATCAGGGGTCGCACCTGACAAAGGAGGGCCTCATGGCCGAGATCAAGGACCCGGAAAACACCATCGTCATCCAGCTCAAGGACGGCCCCGTCGTCATCGAGCTGCTGTCCGACGTGGCCCCCAAGCATGCCGAGCGCATGAAGGAACTGGCCCGCGCCGGCGCTTATGACAACGTGGCCTTCCACCGCGTCATCGAGGGCTTCATGGCCCAGACGGGCGACGTGGCCCATGCGAACATGGAAAAGGACTACAACCCCGGCCGCGCCGGCACGGGCGGATCGGACAAGCCGGACCTACCGGCCGAGTTCTCCAAGCTGCCCCATGACCGTGGCACCATCGGCGCCGCGCGGTCGCAGAACCCGAACAGCGCAAACAGCCAGTTCTTCATCAACTTCAAGGACAACCATTTCCTGAACGGCCAGTACACCGTCTATGGCCGCGTCATCGAGGGGATGGAGCATGTCGACAAGATCGCCCGTGGCGAGCCGCCGGTGAACCCGGACCGCATGATCAGCGTCAAGGTGGCCGCCGATGCGTAAGGCCGCGCTGATCCCGGCTCTGCTGATGCTGGGCACCGCCGCGACCGCGCAGGGGACCAACCCGCAGGTCGAGGATACCGACGGCCCGAACATGGTCATCGAGGTCGCCGATGCCGAAGGCGCGTCCAAGGGCACGATCGTGCTGGACCTGCGCGAGGATCTGGCGCCCAACCACGTCGCCCGCCTGGTCGAGCTGACGAATTCGGGTGCCTATGACGGCGTGGTGTTCCACCGCGTCATCGACGGCTTCATGGCGCAGACCGGCGACGTCGAGAACGGCCGTCAGGACGGCGACACGGCGATGGCCGGGATGGGCGGTTCCGACCTGCCCGACCTGGAGGCCGAGTTCACCGAACAGACCTTCGACCGCGGAACGGTTGGCATGGCCCGTGCCATGGATCCCAACAGCGCCAACAGCCAGTTCTTCATCGACTTGGCCCCGGCGCCGTTCCTGGACGGTGAATACACCGTCGTGGGTCAACTGATCGAAGGCTGGGACGTGCTGGACTCCATCAAGAAGGGCGACGCCGCCACCAATGGATCGGTGACCGAGCCCGACTACATGATGACCGTGACCATCGCGGACGGTGACACGGCCACCCCGGAGGAGGAGGCACCCGCTGCCGACGCCCCGGCCGAGGAAGCCCCGGCGGAAGACGCCGAGGGCTGATCCCCATGCGATCCGATCAGGGGGCCACGGTCCCCTGATCCCTCTCCCTGCGGGGACATCCCTTCTTTCATCGACGATCCGGCGCCATGCGCGGACGCGCCGCATGGTCCTCTGCTGCACTGCCGCATAATGGCCTTGCGGGACTGCGGTCGCCGCCCCTAGGATGCCGGGGTCATGACCAGCGCACCCCCACCCGCCACCGCATTGCAGATCACGCCCTCGGCCCCGATCAGCCGCGAGCTGCATGGGTGGCGTGCGAAATGCCTGCAGCGGCTGGTCCGGATGCAGCTTCCCGTCCCGCGCAGCTTTGCGATCCCTGCCGACACCGTCCGCATGATCGCCCAGGGACGGCGCATCCAGCCCGACGCCCTGTTGGACATCTTTGCGGGCAGCGGCTTGGTCAGCGTGCGCCCCTCGGCCGCGATGCCGGAATGGGGCGGGCCCGGAACCGTCCTGAACGTCGGCATCAACGATGCGCTGCATGCGCGGCTGGCCGAGGTGATCGGGCGCGACAATGCGGACACGGTCTATCTGTCCTTCGTCCAGAGCTATGCAATCCATATCGCGCGGCTGGACCCGGACCTGTTCACGCAGGACGGCCCCGATGCCCTGGCGGCCAGCCTGCGCCATTACCAGGACGAGATGGACCAGCCCTTCCCCCAGGACCCCACCGAACAGCTGTCCGAGGTGCTGCGCAGCATGGCGCGTGCATGGGACGGGCCGACCGCCCGCCTGCTGCGTCAGGCCAAGGGTGCGCCCGCCGATGCGCCCTTGGGTCTGGTGGTGCAGGAAATGGCGCTGGCGCTTGGTCCGGGCATCTGCGGATCGGGCACGATCCAGTTCATCGACCCCGTCACCGGCACCCCGCGGGTCACCGGACGCTTTCGCGGCCAGCGCCATGGCGCGACCGTCGGGGCGGGCGCCGAGACGCTGTTCCTGACCCGCGACGACCGCGGCCCCGCGCTGGAGGACACCGCGCCCGAGATCTTTGCCGACCTGGTCCGCTTCGGCATTGCCGCCCGCGAGCGCCTGCGCGAGGAGATGCAGATCGAGTTCGTCGTGACCGAGGGCCGGATCAGCGTCATCGACGCCACCCGAGTGGCCCGCGGCAGCCGCGCCGGCGTCCGCATCGCTGTCAGCCTGGCGCGCGACGGGATCATCCCCCCCGAGGAGGCGCTGATGCGCGTCGAGCCGCGCGCCCTGGCCGACCTGCTGCACCATCAGGTCGACCCACGCGCGCCCCGCGACGTGATCGCGCGCGGCATCGATGCCAGCCCCGGCGCCGCAACCGGACGCATCGTCTTTTCCGCCGCCAGCGCGCAATCGGCCCATGCACGGGGAGAACCGTGTATCCTGGTGCGGCGCGAAACCGTGCCCGAGGACATCCGCGGCATGCACGCCTCGGTCGCGGTGCTGACCGAGCGGGGCGGCACGACCAGCCATGCGGCGGTGATCGCCCGCGGCCTGGGCCTGCCCTGCATCGTGGGCGCCAGCGGCCTGACCATCGACGCCCGCGCGCGCACCGTGCGTGCCGGATCCCGCATCCTGCACGAGGGCGACGAGATCACCATCGACGGCAGCTCTGGCGAGGTTCTGGCAGGCGCGGCCGTCCTGCTGCCCCCCGCGCTGGACGATGCGTTCACACAGCTGATGGACTGGGCCGCGGATGCGGGCGGCATGGGCGTGCGCGCCAATGCCGACACCCCCGAGGACGCCCGCGCCGCCCGGCGGTTCCAGGCCCAGGGCATCGGCCTGTGCCGCACGGAGCACATGTTCTTCGACGCCGAACGCCTGCCCGCCATGCGCGAGATGATCTTTGCCGACACACCCGAGGACCGGCGCCTGTCCCTGGACCGCATCCTGCCCATGCAACGGCAAGACTTCGCCAGCCTGTTCGAGATCATGGCCGGCCTTCCCGTCACCATCCGGCTGTTCGACCCGCCGCTGCACGAATTCCTGCCCCATGACCGCGAGGGGCTGCGCGAGCTGGCCGAATCGCTGGACCTGCCGCTGTCGGACGTGACCCGGCGCGTGGAGGCCCTGACCGAATTCAACCCGATGCTGGGCATGCGGGGGGTTCGTCTTGGGATCACCGTTCCCGAAATCTATGACATGCAGGCCCGCGCGATCTTCGAGGCGACCGTCCAGGCCAGCCGCAAAGGCGACCCCGTCGTCCCCGAGATCATGATCCCGCTGGTCAGCGCCATGCGCGAGGTCGAGCTGGTCAAGACCCGCATCGACGCCGTTGCGGCCGCCGTCAGGAACGAGATGCGCACCGATTTCACCTATCGCCTTGGCGTGATGGTGGAAACGCCACGTGCCGCCCTGCGTGCCGGCGACATCGCGGCCCACAGCGCCTTCCTGTCCTTCGGCACGAACGATCTGACGCAGATGACCTATGGCCTGTCGCGCGACGATGCCGGGCGCTTCATGGGGACCTATGTGGGCCAGGGGGTCTATGCCGAGGATCCCTTCCATGTCCTGGATCAGGACGGGGTCGGAGAGCTGTTGCTGATCGGCGTGCAGCGCGCCCGCGCGCAGGCTCCGGGCATTACCCTGAGCGTCTGCGGAGAGCATGGCGGCAACCCCGAATCCATCGCGTTCTGCCATCAGGCGGGCGTGGACTACGTGTCCTGTTCACCCTTCCGCGTGCCGGTCGCGCGGCTTGCGGCGGCGCAATCGGCCATCAGAAACCGCCCGCCTGTGCCCCAATCGTGATTCTGCAACTGCAAGTTGCTGATTTGGCTGGACATAACATCTGACCCCTACACCCATGTGCCGGAAGTTGCCGGTTTCCGCGCAACGGCGTGGCGGATTGCTGCCCAAAACTGCCCCGAACGGGCCGGTTCCGGGCCTCACGCCGAAGTGGGATGGCACAGCTGATGCCGAAAATCCTAATCACATCGTCAGCCCGCCCGGCGTGACAGACCATCCCTGTCGACCGGGCATTAATGCCCCGTCAACACGGGACCTTGTATAGGACTGTACATGCCCAAGCTGTCGAAACGGCTGGCGCACGCTCTTTTATGTGCGGCAACAGCCATGCCCCTTCTGACGACCACTGCCCTTGCCGGGGGAAACGGATCGCTTTTTTCCGCCGATACCGGCATGTTCGGCGCTTTGCAAGCTGCCGCGAACGCGCCGCGGCCCACGCCGCTGCTTTATACCGACGCGATGCCCGTCACGGTCGAGATCACTCCCGATGAGCCCGTCGAAACCCTGCATCTGGCCAACACGCGCAAGGTGATTTCTCGCGCCGATCTGGACTGCATGGCAGAGGCCCTTTACCACGAGGCCCGCGGCGAGGGCCGCCAGGGTCAGATGGCCGTGGCCGAGGTCATCTTGAACCGCGTCGACAGCGGCGCCTTTCCCCGCACCGTCTGCGGCGTGATCAACCAGCCCAGCCAGTTCAGCTATACCATCGGCGGCGCCAAGCCGATCCGCAACAAGGCCGCGTATCTTCGCGCCCAGGACATCGCGGCCGAAGCCCTGGCCGGCGCACCGCGCCAGCTGACCGGTGGCGCCACCTATTTCCACACTCCAGCGGTCAGCCCGTCCTGGTCGCGCCGTTTCCAGCGCACCGTCCAGATCGGCCGCCACATCTTCTATCGCACCAATCAGCGCGTCGCCTCGAACTGAGGTCTGCGGCGGGGGTTGCCCGCGCCGCGGATTTGCTGTGAATGGCGGATATGGAACATCCCGACCGCATCTTTCTGCGCGACCACGTCCTTTCGGCCGAGATCGGCGCCTTTCAATCGGAACGCGGCCTGGATCAGCGCCTGCGCTTCAACCTGACCGTGGATCTGCGAGAGACCGTTGCAGGCAGCGGCGATCATGTCGACGCCGTTCTGTCCTATGACGTACTGACGCAGGCGGTGGATACGGCGCTGGCCGATCAGCGCTACAACCTGGTCGAGACGCTGGCCGAACGCATCGCCGCCGAGGTTCTGGCCCATCCCCGCGCCGCCCGCATCACCGTCAGCGTCGAAAAGCTGGACCGCGGTCCGGGCGCCCTTGGCGTGTCGATCATCCGTCATCGGGGCCGCGTTCCCGCCACGGGCGTGGCGGCACAGGTGGCGATCCTGGTGCACGCCCCCGGCGCTACGCTGGCCCCGGGGGCGGTCGTGATCGTTCCGGGCGCCCTGCCCATCACCGATAACGGCCCGCATGCCCGCCGCCTGGCGCTGTTGTCGCTGGATCAGGCCGCATGGCGGCTTGGCGGCGACCTGGGCATCGAGGTGGCAGAGACCCGTACCGAACTGGACGCCGCGATCCAGCTGCGCCAGCCGGTGATCTGGGCGCCCACGCGTCTTGCCGCCGATGCCCCGGATGCAGGCGATGGTCCCGACAACCTTGCGCTGTGGCTTGCGGGGCGTCTTGGGGCCCATCACATTGATTTCGCTGGCCCCGCCCACAGGCCGCTGCCGGTTGTACCGGACGGGCTGGCGGTCAGCGTCGCGCATCTGCGCACCGCCTGACATCCGATGATGCAGGACGGCCTCTACTATCGCCCGATACCGCAGGATCAGTGCGGCCGCTGGCCCCTCGCCGGGGGGTGGACGGGGTTCACGCATCTGGAATGCCTGCAGCGCGGCGCGGCGCCGCGCATCGTCGACAGCGCACCCGATCGCGTGATGGCGGCTCTGACGGCCCCGCGGCCGCCCGTTCTGGGCCTGACGCTGGACCGGCCGCGGCTGATGGGCATCGTCAATGCGACCCCCGACAGCTTCTCGGACGGCGGCCGGTACGATCCTGCAACCCACGTGCGTGCCTTGGCGGCGGATGGGGCGGACCTGCTGGACATCGGCGGCGAATCCACACGTCCCGGAGCCGAGGAGATCGCCGTCCCGGACGAGATCGCCCGCATCCTTCCCGCGATCGGGGCCGCCCGCGGCCTGTTGCCGATATCGGTCGATACGCGCAAGGCTGCGGTCGCGCAGGCGGCGCTTGCCGCCGGGGCCGGTATGGTCAACGACGTGTCGGGTTTTGATTTCGATGCGGGACTGGCGCCCCTGGTGGCCGGTGCCGGGGTGCCTGTCTGCCTGATGCATGCGCAGGGGCTGCCCGCCACGATGCAGGACGACCCGTGTTACGACGACGTGCTGCTGGACGTCTATGATGCCTTGGCCGCGCGCATCGACCGGGCGGTCCGGGCGGGCGTTCCCGCTGATCGCATCGTGATCGATCCGGGCATCGGCTTCGGCAAGACGGAGGCGCATAATCTGGCGATACTGCGGCGGATTTCGCTGTATCATGGCTTGGGGTGCCCGATCCTGCTGGGCGTGTCGCGCAAGCGTTTCATCGGCCGGATCGGCGGGGCCGACCTGGCGGCAGAGCGCATGCCCGGCACGCTGGCCCTGACGGTCGCGGCCGTGGCCCAGGGGGTCCAGATCCACCGCGTCCACGATGTCGCGGAACACGCACAGGGGCTGCGCCTGATCGCGGCCCTCAACAAGAAAGGGAAGGCAGGGACATGAGCAGAAAGCTTTTCGGCACCGACGGGGTCCGCGGGCGCGCCAACACCTATCCGATGACCGCCGAGATGGCGCTGCGCCTTGGTGCCGCCGCCGGCCGATATTTCCGCCGCGACGGGCGCAACCGGCACCGCGTGGTGATCGGCAAGGACACGCGCCTGTCGGGCTACATGCTGGAAAACGCGCTGACGGCGGGGTTGACCAGCACGGGCATGAACGTCCTGCTGCTGGGCCCGGTGCCGACGCCGGCGGTAGGGTTCCTGACGCGGTCGATGCGGGCCGATCTGGGGATCATGATCTCGGCCAGCCACAACCCGGCCGAGGACAACGGCATCAAGTTCTTCGGTCCCGACGGCTTCAAGCTGTCCGACGAGGCCGAGGCCGAGATCGAGGCGCTGGTCGCGGGCGCGATGGAACCGGTCGCCCCGGCCAGCATCGGCCGGGCGAAGCGGATCGACGACGGTCGGGGCCGCTACATGGAATATGCCAAGACGACCTTCCCGGCCAAGCTGCGGCTGGACGGGCTGAAGGTGGTCTTGGATTGCGCGAACGGTGCCGCCTATCGCGCCGCACCCGACGTCCTATGGGAACTGGGCGCGGATGTGATCCCCCTGGGCGTCGAGCCGGACGGATTCAACATCAATGACGGCGTCGGAAGCACGCATCCCCAGGCCTGCGCCGATGCGGTCCGTGCCCATGGCGCGCATCTGGGAATCAGCCTGGACGGCGATGCCGACAGGGTGGTGATCGTGGACCAGACGGGCCGCGTGGCGGATGGTGACCAGATCATGGCGCTGTTGGCCGGGCGGTGGGCCGAACACGGCCGGCTTGCAGGCGGCGCGCTGGTCGCCACGGTCATGTCGAACCTGGGGTTGGAGCATTACCTGACCGCGCGCGGCCTGCGGCTGGAGCGGACGCAGGTCGGTGACCGCTATGTGGTCGAGCGCATGCGCGAGGGCGGTTTCAACCTGGGCGGCGAACAGTCGGGTCATATCGTGATGACCGACTATGCCACCACCGGCGACGGGCTGGTGGCCGCGATGCAGGTGCTGGGCGCGATGGCCGAGACGGGTCGGGCGGCAAGCGAACTGGTCGCGCAGTTCGAACCCGTGCCGCAGATGCTAAAGAACGTCCGCTATGCCGCGGGTGCCGATCCGCTGGCGGCCGAGCCGGTCAAGCGCATGATCGCAGATGCCGAGGCGCGGCTGGCCGGGTCTGGCCGGGTGCTGATCCGGAAATCGGGGACCGAGCCGCTGATCCGGGTGATGGCCGAGGCGGACGACGAGGCCGTCCTGCGCGAGGTCGTCGACGGCATCGTCGCGGCGGTCGAACGCGCGGCCTGATTTGCGTCCCGCGGCGGCCGGGGGGCTATGCGCCCCCCGGACCCCCAGTCGCGGAGGGGTGCCGATGGTAGGTCAGGGTATCTGTTCCGCCGGATCGAAGTCATAGAGCCAGTCGAAACGGCCGGGCATCAGCGACGGCGCCAGGCGGTCCGCCACGCGCAGCACTGAATGCGCGCCGATCCGCATGACACCCCCGAAATGATAGTTGCGGGCATTGGCGTTCGCCGCATCGACGATCCGGGTCACGCGCGGCTGGCGCAGCGCCTGATAGCGGGCCAGGGCCTGTGGCTGATCCGGGATCGTGTGCAGGCAGGCGGCCAGCGTCCAGGCATCCTCGATGGCCATGCCCGCGCCCTGGGCCAGAAAGGGCAGCGTCGGGTGGGCCGCATCGCCCAGCAGGGCAAGCCGGTCGTCATGCCAGCGCGCCGCGACCGGATGGCGGAAGAGACCCCACAAATGCGTATGGTCCACCTGGGCCAGCCAGCCCGGCACCGGCCCGCCCATGCCCGCAAAGGCCGCGCGCAGGCGGTCGGGGTCGCCGGGATGGGACCAGCCCTCGTCCTGCCAGTCCGGGCGTTCCTCGACGGCCACGATGTTGCGCAGGCCGCCGGGCAGCGGATAGCTGACCAGATGCCTGCGCGCGGCCATGAAGACCTGCGCGACGGGCGCGCCTCCGGCATCGGGGATCAGGGCGCGCCATGCGGTCTGGCCGGTGAAGAATGGCACCTGCTGGCCGTTCAGTGCTGCCCGATGCGTGCTGCGCAGCCCGTCGGCGGCGATGGTCAGGCCGTCGGCATCAGACGCCGTCACGCCAAGCTGGATCGCCACGCCCGCCTGCCGTGCCACATCGGCCAACAGACCGATCAGCCGGGCGCGGTGGATCAGCAGAAAGCGCGCCTCCGGGCGGTGCGCCCGAAGGTCCATGCGCAGCACGCGCCGCCCGCGTTCGTCGTTCAGCTGTACCGCGTCCGTGCGCAGCGCGGCGCCATCCAGCGCGGTTCCCAGGCCAAGCGCATCCAGCACCCGCACCGCATTGGCCGAGATCTGGATCCCCGCGCCGACTTCGCCCAGTTCGGGCGCGCGTTCCAGGACCGTGACCTGCGCCCCGCGTCGCGCCAGGGCCAGCGCCGCCGTCAGGCCGCCGATTCCGGCGCCGATGACGGTCACGGGGCGGTTCTCAAGCGCGGACATGGATCGGACCTCCGGATATGACAAGGCCCCGCACCGGGCGGGGCCTGGCGCGGCGCCGACGGATGGATCAGTCGTCGCGGTGAACGCGTTCCTTGCGCTCGTGACGCTCCTGCGCCTCCAGCGTCATGGTTGCGATGGGACGGGCGTCCAGGCGACGCAGGCTGATCGGCTCGCCGGTCATCTCGCAATAGCCGAAATCGCCGGTCTCGATGCGGCGCAGCGCGGCGTCGATCTTGCTGACCAGCTTGCGCTGACGGTCGCGGGTACGCAGTTCCAGCGCGCGATCGGTCTCCTCGCTGGCGCGGTCTGCCAGGTCGGGCACGCTGCGGGCGCTGTCCTGCAGTCCTTCCAGGGTCTCGGCCGACTGGCTGAGCAGTTCCTGCTTCCAGGCCTCGAGCTTCCGCCGGAAATATTCGAGCTGACGCTCGTTCATGAAGGGTTCGTCCTCGGCGGGACGATAATCCTGGGGAAGGAAGGTCTGGGCTTTCATTACGTCCTCCGGCGGCGCCGGGCGGAGCAAAATTACCGGCACCTTGCGCGGTCCCTTAAAGTATGACGTGCTGCTTGTCACTAGGGTTCAGGGCGCTAATGATGCGCGGCGTGCAATTCGCCGCAACTTTGCGGGCAGTTGCGGCCAAGCACCTTGCGCTAAAGGAGAGTTTTCATGCAGTTCACGGGAACCGACCGCTATGTGGCCCCGCCCGATCTGGCCTTGGCGGTGAACGCCGCCGTCACGCTGGAACGCCCGCTGCTGGTCAAGGGAGAGCCCGGAACCGGCAAGACGGAGCTGGCCCGGCAGGTCGCCGCCAGCCTGGGCATGCCCATCATCGAATGGCACGTGAAGTCCACGACCAAGGCGCAGCAGGGGCTGTACGAATACGATGCGGTCAGTCGGCTGCGCGACAGCCAGCTGGGCGACGCGCGGGTGAACGACGTGTCGAACTATATCCGGCGGGGCAAGCTGTGGCAGGCCTTTGCCGCCCCCGCGCGGGTCGTGCTGCTGATCGACGAGGTCGACAAGGCCGATATCGAGTTTCCGAACGACCTGCTGCAGGAACTGGACCGGATGGAGTTCCACGTCTACGAGACCGGAGAGACGGTGCGCGCCGCGCACCGGCCCGTGGTCATCATCACCTCGAACAACGAAAAGGAGCTGCCGGACGCGTTCCTGCGGCGGTGCTTCTTCCATTACATCCGCTTTCCCGATGCCGCGACCCTGCGCGCCATCGTCGAGGTGCATCACCCGGGGCTGAAACCGCGCCTGCTGGACAGCGCGCTGTCCCAATTCATGGAGCTGCGCGACGTGCCGGGGCTGAAGAAGAAGCCCTCGACCAGCGAATTCCTGGACTGGCTGAAGCTGATCCTGGCTGAGGACCTGTCGCCCGAGGATCTGGCCCGCGATCCTGCGACGATGCTGCCCAAGCTGCACGGCGCGCTGCTGAAGAACGAACAGGACGTGGCCCTGTTCGAGAAGCTGGCCTTCATGGCGCGCCGCCAAGGCCGCTGAGGAGAGGATTTCCCCCGCCCCGGTCCCCCGCCGGGGAAGCCTTTTCCCGATTGCCGCCCGCCCGGCCCGGCGACTAGGCTTGCGCCACATCGGAGGGAGGACACCATGAGCGATCAACAGGGTTTCGACACGCGGGCGATCCATGCGGGGGCGGCCGCCGACCCGGCGACCGGGGCGCGGCAGGTGCCGATCTATCAGACGACGGCCTATGCCTTCCGCGACGCCGACCACGCCGCGCGCCTGTTCAACCTGCAGGAGGTCGGATATATCTATTCGCGCCTGACCAACCCGACCGTCGCGGCTCTGCAAGCGCGCGTCGCGGCGCTGGAGGGGGGTGCGGGCGCGGTCTGCTGTTCGTCGGGCCATGCGGCGCAGATCATGGCGCTGTTTCCGCTGATGGCGCCCGGGCGCAACATCGTGGCCTCGACCCGGCTCTATGGCGGCACGGTGACCCAGTTCAGCCACACGATCCGGCGGTTCGGATGGTCGGCCAAGTTCGTCGACTTCGACGACCCCGAGGCGCTGCGCGCGGCGATCGACGACGACACGCGCGCGGTCTTTTGCGAATCGATCAGCAATCCCGGCGGGTCGGTCACCGACATCCCGGCGGTCGCGGCCATCGCGGATGCGGCGGGGATCCCGCTGATCGTCGACAACACGCTGGCCACCCCCTATCTGTGCCGCCCGATCGAGATGGGCGCAACGCTGGTCGTGCACAGCCTGACGAAATACATGACCGGCAACGGCACGGTGACCGGCGGCGTGGTGGTGGACAGCGGCACCTTCGACTGGTCCGCCAGCGACAAGTTTCCCAGCCTGTCGGCCCCGGAACCCGCCTATCATGGGCTGAAATTCCACGAGACCTTCGGCAACATGGCCTTCACCTTCCACGGCATCGCCATCGGGCTGCGCGATCTGGGCATGACCATGAACCCGCAGGGCGCGCATTACACGCTGATGGGGATCGAGACGCTTGGCCTGCGGATGGAACGCCATGTCGCCAACGCGCAGAAGGTTGCGGCGTGGCTGGAGGCCGACGACCGGGTGGAGCGGGTGACCTATGCTGGCCTGGACAGCTCTCCGTGGAACGCGACGGCGCGCCGGCTGTATCCCAAGGGCGCCGGGGCGCTGTTCACCTTCGCGATCAGGGGCGGCTATGCGGCGGCGGTCAAGCTGGTCGATGCGCTGTCGCTGTTCAGCCATGTGGCGAACCTGGGCGACGCCCGGTCGCTGGTGATCCATTCGGCCTCCACCACCCACCGCCAGCTGACCGAGGATCAGCAGCGCGCTGCCGGTGCCGCCCCCGAGGTCGTCCGCCTGTCGGTGGGCATCGAGGATGCGGACGATCTGATCGCCGACCTGGATCAGGCCCTGGCCAAGGCCACGGCCTGACGAAACGGGCCGGGGGTCGCCTCCCGGCCCGTCTCTGCAATGTCATTCGATCAGTTCGCCGGGGTCTCGGGCAGCGGCTCGACGATGCCGGGCACGATCGGTTCGTCTGGCGCGGGCGCGCCGTCGCCGGGCATCGGCGGATGCACGGGGCTGCCGTCATGCCCGCTCGCCGGACCACCGGCGAGGCCGCCATGCTCCGGACCTCCATGTTCGGGGCCACCATGCTCAGGCCCACCATGCTCGGGGCCGCCATGACCGCGGTCGCCGTGATGCATGCCCATACCGTGCGGCGGCATCGGCGCACAGGCACCCTCTCCGGCCAGCGCGTATTCGATCTCGACCTGGGCGGCCATCTCGACCTCTCCGGCCTGGACGGGCACCGCATCGGCCATTGCGGCCTCCATGCGCATCATCGGGCGCGGTCCGCCCGTGCCGGTCTGGATGTCGCGCAGCGTCAGCACCGGGCCCAGGTCGACGCCCGCGGCCTCTGCCAGCAGCTCGGCCTTGCGGCGTGCGTCGGTCACGGCATCGCGGCGGGCCTGATCCTGCGCCTCGGCGCCATCCTCGCGGCTAAAGGTGATGCCGTTGATTTCATTGGCACCCGCGGTGACGATGGCATCCAGAACCTCGCCCAGACGGGCCAGGTCGGACACGCGCACCGCAACGGTGTTCGTCGCCTGATAGCCGGTGACGGTCGGGGCCTGGTTTTCGCCATACTGCATCAGCGGGTTCAGGTTCAGCCCCGAGGTCTGGATCTGCGCCTCGTCGATCCCGGCACCGGTCAACGCCTCGATCACGGCGCTCTGCTGGGTGCTGTTCTGCTCCATCGCGGCGGCGGCGCTGTCGGCCTGCGTGGTCACGCCCAGCTGGATGGTCGCCATGTCGGGGGCGATGCGGGACTGCCCCTCGCCGGTGACGGTCAGGCGCGACGGACCGGCCGGACCGCAGGCCATGGGCGCGGCAAGGGCGGGGGCGGCCATCAGGGCGGTCATGGCCACGGACAGGGCCAGCCGTCTTGCAGGGGGGGCACGGAAGATCGGTCGCATCAGGGGATCCTTTCTGATCGCGTGTTCGCTCAGGCGTTGATGCCCTGACCGATGCCCGCTTCCTAGCCCTTTCACGCGCAAAACCGATCACAGATATGGCAGTTCTTCTTTCAACGTTCCACAATTTGCGGTAGTGGTGATCGGTGAACAATGACGTCGCGGGCACGACCACGCGACGCACCCCGAGCAGTGAAGACAGCCATGAACCAGCACGCCGCGCCACCCGAATTCGCCATGAGCTTTACCCAGGAGGCGGTCCGGCTGGAATGCCGCAACGGCCCGGATTGGCGGCCCCTGGGCCATGCCCGCTTCGCCGGCGGCGACATGGCCGCCGTGCTGAACGGGCTGCGCGAGCAGGCGGGCGGCCAGGCCGGGGAACTGGACACGGTCCTGGTGATCCCCGACGATCAGATCCTGTACACGGTGCTGACGGTCCCCTTCGGCTCGGACACCGCTGCAACCATTGCGCGCGCGCTGGAGGCGTCGACCCCCTATCGCGCCGAGGATCTGGCTTTCGACTGGTGCCCCGCCACGAACGGCGACATCGAGACGTTGCGCGTGGCCGCCGTCGCCCGCCGCACCCTGCACGAGGCCGAGGATTTCGCCCGCGCCCAGGGCTTTCGCCCATCCGGATTTCAGGCGCGGCCGGGCGACGACCGGTTCCAGGGCAATCCCGATTTCGGCCCCTCGCGGCTGGTGCAGGAACAGTACAACCGCCGGCCCTTCAGCGAGCCGGTCCTCAGCCAGGCGCGCGTGACCGCTCCGCAGATCGAGATCGAACAGCCGGTCGTCGCGGCGGTGCCGGTCGTCTCGCGCATCATCCCGCATGTGGTCGCGGTCCCGGCAGCGGTCTCGGTCCAGCCCGCCACCGACACCGTCGCGCCCCCGACGGGTGAGACGCCTGCCGCGGTGATCCGCCACGGCAGCGGGCCGCTGACCGCAAAGCGCCTGTCGCCTCGCGCCGAGGCCGTGCACAGCCGCGCCGCCGCCGCACGGGCGGAACGCGATGCGGCCGCACCCGCCGAGGACGTCGCACCGACGCTGTCCGACCGCCTGCGCGCCCTGGACCCGGCGCGTCTGCCCGTCCTGGTGGGCGGGCTGGCGCTGTTGCTGGTCGTGGCGCTGCTGTTCCTTGGCCGCCCCGCGCCGCAGGAGGAGCTGGCCCAAGCCCCCGTTCCGCAAGCCCCCATTCAGCAGGCACCTATTCAGCAGGCCCCCGTCGCGGCAGAGCCGCAGCAGACGGCACCCGCCCCGCAAGCAGCCATCCCGGTTGCACCTACGACCACGACGCCGGTCGACCCCGCCCCTGTGGCACAGGAACCGCTGACCGCGCAGACGACGCCCGAACAGCCCGACGCCCTGGATCAGGCCTTGGCCGAGGCGCTGGCACAGGCCCGTGCGCCTGCCCCTGCATCCACACCGGTCGCCGTGCCGCCCGCAGCATCGATGATCGCCGATCTGACGGCCGCCCCGGCTGCCACCACGACCGCCGACGTTGCGCCCGCCGCGGAGCCGACGCCCGCCGAACCCGCACCCGCAGCGACCGCCGCGGCACCCGCGACGCCGGCACCCGCTGCAACCGCACCGACCCCGTCCGCCGCGCAAACCGCCGCCGCGCAGGCCGAACAGTTGGCGCGGTCGGCCCGTCCGCCCCGGGCGACCCCGGCTGCGGCCTCCGTGCCTGCCACGCCCGACCGCCAGCCGACGGTTCCGGCCAATCCGCTGCCGTATGGCGTGCAGAACCAGCCGGCGGCACCGGTAGCGGCCGCGCGGCCGCCGTCGCGCCCCGCCGCGGCACCCGTCGCGCAGCCCGCTCCGGCTTCGGCGCCGGCCAATCGCCCCGCAGCAGCGGCCGCCTCCGCGCAGGCCGCCCCGGCGCAGACCACCGCCACCCCGGCGGCACGTCCGCCCAGCCCGGCCCAAGCGCGTCCCGCCCCGGCCCGGCCCGCGGCCGAGGCTGCGGCTGCCCCGGCACAACCGTCAGCCCGCCCGCCCTCGCGCCCCGACCGGCTGTCCCTGCTGGACGAAGGCAGCGCGCCCGATCAAACTGCGGCGCTGACGCAGGCGGAACGCGACCTGATCATCGCTCAGCTGCGCGATCTGCGGACCGCGCAGGCAGGCAACGCGCCGCTGAGCCAGGCCGAGCGCGGCTTGGTGTTCCAACTGGCAGACGCCCGGCCCACGCGCCGGCCGGTCTCTGTGCGCGCACCGTCGCAGCAGGCGGTGCAGGACGCCGTGGCACAGGCCGTCGATGCCGCCCGCCCCGCCCCGCGGGCCAGTGCGGCGGCCAGTCTTGCCGCTCCCCGTCCCGCAGCCATCGATCCCGGCCCGACCGCCGCACCGTCGGGCGCCATCCTGCGGTCGGCCCGCCCGAACAGCCGGCCCGGCACGCGCACCGTGGCCAGCCCCGCGGTGTCGGAGCAGGCCGTGGAGGATGCCATCGCATCGGCCATCGGCAACAGCCCTGCCGCGCCCGGCGCGGTGGCGCTGACCGCGCTGACATCGTCGGCCATTCCGCCGCGCCGTGCCGGTGGCGCCGCCGTCAACGCGATGGTGGCCACGGCCGCCCCGGTCGCCGCGGCCCTGTCGCCGTCGTCGCCCGACCTGCGCGCCGCAGCCGAGGCGCAATCGGCCGAGGCCGCGATCGCGGAACAGCGCCGGCAGGATGCCGAATTGCAGGCCCAGGCCGAGGCGCGCGCCCGGTCACAAGCCGCAGCCGACGCCCGGGCCGAGGCTCAGGCCCGCGCCCAGGCCGAAGCCCGCGCCCGTGCCCAGGCCCAGGCCGAGGCGCAGGCCGCCGCATCGCGCAACCAGCAGTACCGCCCGCCCGAGGTCGACAGCGAGCCCGAGGTCATGGCCGCCGTCCCGCAGAACGCCATCGGCAATGCCGCCGCCAGCGCGACGGTCAAGGACGGCATCCAGCTGAGCAGCACCCAGATCATCGGCACGATCGGCGCGGGCCGGGCAAGCCGGGCATTGGTCCGCCTGTCCAACGGTCGCGTGCTGACGCTGCGCATCGGCGACCGCATCAACGGCGGCACCATCAGCGAGATCGGCGACAGCCGCATCACCTATCAGAAACAAGGCCGTGCCCACGCGCTTGGCGTCCTGAACGGCCAATAGATCCGGTCACCCGTCCAGACGGGTGATCGTGAAGCCCTCGTCCCGCAGCAGCGACAGGACCCCCGCCTCTCCGGGCAGGTGCAGTGCACCGAAGGCTGCGACGATTCCCTCATCCCCGGCCTCGGCGGCACCCTCCAGCAGCGGTGCGATCCACGCGCGGTTGCGATCGTCCATCAGCCGGGTCTGGGCCAGGTCCATCTGGCGATCGACCTCTTTCCTGGACAATCCGGAATTGGCATAGGCGTCGAAACGCCCGAATTCCCAGATCTTCCAGACATCCCCGTCGAAATAGGCATCCGTCAGCGTCACCGCGTAATCGTCGGCATAGCTGGCCGCCGGCAGGCTTGCACGGATCATGTCCAGCTCCTGTTCGGGCGTCAGGCCCTCGAACAGGCCGAAGATGGTGTCCCACGGCTCCAGCGAACGGACGGGCGTGCCCGCGTCCTGCGCCTCGGCCACCAGCAGGTGGTCCAGGCCGCCGGACTCTCCTCCTTGTTCGGCCATGGTTCGGACCATGCAGGGAGAGACGCCCAGCATCAGCGCGACATACCAGGGCCGCATCCGGGCGGTGATGACACCCGGCGTGCCGCGATCCGACATGGCCTGCGACAGCGCATCCCATTCGTCGGGCGACAGGCGTTCCGGCAGGGTGGGCCCGTCGGGATCGACCATCAGAGTCGGATCCTCGGTCAGCGCCTTGGTCAGGCGGGCCTCCTCGGCGGGGGCGGCCTCGACATACAGGGCATGGGCCTGATCTATCAGCGGGCGGACACGCTCGATCATCGGCTGATGGCGCGCATCGCCGAAATGATAGGTGCCCACCAGCGTGATGCGCTGATCGTCGCGCACGGCCTGGTACAGCAGGCCCTGGCGAAAGGGGACGTCACGGCTGGCGGCCTCGATCGCCGCAGCGCGTTCGGCGGGCATGGTGTCGAACAGGTTCTGGCCGGTGCAGGCGGCCATCGCGCCATGTCCCCACAGGGCGAACAGGGCGGCGGCAATCGTCAGTCGCATGGGTATCCTTGCTGGTCCGTCAATGGCCGCCAGACTGTCATGTTTGCCCCCCTGCCGCCAGACACCAGACCGCGATGACCCGTTGACAGGCTTGGGCGATTTGCCTATCTAGCCGTCATTGGCACTCGCACCCGGTGAGTGCCAACAAAGCAACACTGCAACCTGAATCAAGGAGTGTTCGACAATGGCATTCAAACCGCTGCATGACCGCGTGCTGGTCCGTCGCGTCCAATCGGAAGAGAAGACCAAGGGCGGCCTGATCATCCCCGACAACGCCAAGGAAAAGCCCGCCGAGGGCGAGATCATTTCCGTGGGCGAAGGCGCGCGCAAGGATTCGGGCGAACTGATCGCACCGTCGGTTTCGGCTGGCGACCGCGTCCTGTTCGGCAAATGGTCGGGCACCGAAGTCACGGTCGACGGCGAAGAGCTGCTGATCATGAAGGAAAGCGACATCCTGGGCGTGCTGAGCTGATCGGCCCCAAGACGCTTCCTTCCCCCAACATTCAGGAGATTTTCCATGGCTGCTAAAGAAGTCAAGTTCGGCACCGACTCGCGCGACCGCATGCTGCGCGGCGTCAACATCCTGGCCGATGCCGTCAAGGTCACGCTTGGTCCCAAGGGCCGCAACGTGGTCATCGACAAGTCCTTCGGCGCGCCCCGCATCACCAAGGACGGCGTGTCGGTCGCCAAGGAGATCGAACTGTCAGACAAGTTCGAGAACATGGGCGCCCAGATGGTCCGCGAAGTCGCTTCGCGCACCAACGACGAGGCCGGTGACGGCACCACCACCGCGACGGTCCTGGCTCAGGCCATCGTCAAGGAAGGCATGAAGGCGGTCGCCGCCGGCATGAACCCGATGGACCTGAAGCGCGGCATCGACCTGGCCACCTCGAAGGTCGTCGAGGCCATCAAGGCCGCCTCGCGCCCGGTGAACGACAGCGACGAAGTCGCGCAGGTCGGCACCATCTCGGCCAACGGCGAAGCCTCGATCGGTCGTCAGATCGCCGACGCGATGCAGAAGGTCGGCAACGAGGGTGTCATCACCGTCGAAGAGAACAAGGGGATGGAGACCGAGGTCGAAGTCGTCGAAGGCATGCAGTTCGACCGCGGCTACCTGTCGCCCTACTTCGTGACCAACCCCGACAAGATGGTCGCCGATCTGGAAGACGCCTACATCCTGCTGCACGAGAAGAAGCTGTCGTCGCTGCAGCCGATGGTTCCGCTGCTGGAAGCCGTCATCCAGTCGGGCAAGCCGCTGGTCATCATCTCGGAAGACGTCGAGGGCGAGGCTCTGGCCACGCTGGTCGTCAACAAGCTGCGCGGCGGCCTGAAGATCGCTGCCGTCAAGGCACCGGGCTTTGGTGATCGTCGCAAGGCGATGCTGCAGGATCTGGCGATCCTGACCGGCGGTCAGGTCATCAGCGAAGACCTGGGCATGAAGCTGGAGAATGTCGGCATCGACATGCTGGGCCGCGCCAAGAAGATCACGATCAACAAGGACACCACCACCATCGTCGATGGCGCCGGTGACAAGGCCGAGATCGAGGCACGCGTCAGCCAGATCCGTCAGCAGATCGAGGAAACCACCTCGGACTACGACAAGGAGAAGCTGCAGGAGCGCGTGGCCAAGCTGGCCGGCGGTGTTGCCGTGATCCGCGTCGGCGGCATGTCCGAAATCGAGGTCAAAGAGCGCAAGGACCGCGTCGATGACGCGCTGAACGCGACCCGTGCAGCTGTCCAGGAAGGCGTTGTCGTCGGCGGCGGCGTGGCTCTGGTGCAGGGCGGCAAGGTTCTGGAAGGCCTGACCGGCGCAAACAGCGACCAGGACGCAGGCATCGCCATCGTCCGCCGCGCGCTGGAGGCCCCGATGCGCCAGATCGCCGAAAACGCAGGCGTCGACGGCGCCGTCGTGGCTGGCAAGGTCCGCGAGTCGACCGACAAGTCGTTCGGCTTCAACGCCCAGACCGAGGAATATGGCGACATGTTCAAGTTCGGCGTGATCGACCCCGCAAAGGTCGTCCGCACCGCGCTGGAAGACGCCTCGTCGGTGGCCGGCCTGCTGATCACGACCGAAGCCATGATCGCCGAAAAGCCCGAGCCCAAGGGCCAGGGCGGTGCCGGCGGCGGCATGCCCGACATGGGCGGCATGGGCGGGATGATGTAATCATCCCCCTGCCCCTTGGCAGAACAGGAAAGGGCGCCCCGCGGGGCGCCCTTTTCGCATCCGACAGTGTCGATGGCCCGTCTACTTGACGATGCCGACGACGCCGATCGACTTGCACAGCGACAGAAAGCGCGACTGCGCAACCTCGCCCATCAGGTGACGGCCGGTGGATGTCAGGCGCAGCTCCAGCGTGCCGGCCGGGGTCAGGCGCAGGCTGGCCGCATCGGACGGATCGTCGATCGCGAACATCGCGCCAAAGCGCATCGCCTTGCCTAGGATCTCGGCCGCGCGGATCTCGTCGTCATCCAGCAGCGCGAACAGCGGTGCCATCTGCGATTCCGCACGGTTGTTCTTGTAGCGGTGCAGCAGGGCCAGCCCCAGGAAGATCCGCTCGGGGTGGCTCAGCGCCGCCATGTTCGCGCGCGTGACGTTGTCGAAGCAGGCCTCGGCCCGGTAATCGGGGTGGGCGCGCCATGCGGTGTCGTGCAGCAGGCAGGCCGCCCGCATCAGGCGGTCGCGTTCGGGCGTCAGGTTCGGGAACAGCGGCAGCAGGAACTGGTACAGCTTCTTGCCGAAACCCGGCAGGCGGGCCATCTGCTTTTCGGTGAAGCGCGCCGCCTCGATCAGGGGGTCGCGCTTTCGCAGCGTCGTCGACATGTGCTCATAGAGCAGCCCTTCGCGGATGCCATAGCTGGACACCGCCAGCTCCTTGGGACCGAACACCTCGATCATCTGCGACAGGACCTGCGAGGCCAGCGGCACCAGTTCGATCCGCGAGGCGGAGATGCCGACCTTGGCGCGCAACGTGCCCAGGTCGTGCTTGCCGATCCAGGCGACGGTGTCGGCGACCGCGCCGGGGGTCATGCGGTATTCGTGCAGGACGGTCATGGGATAGCCCACGCGCTCCATGTCCAGCCGCGCGATGGCGCGCCACGACCCGCCGACCAGATAGATCCGGTCGTGATCGGTGCCCAGCTTCTCGGCCAGCCCCTGCAGGATCGTGGTGATATGCGCGCGCAGCTGATCGGGGGCGACCTGCTGCAGGCGGAACGGACCCAGCTGCGACGTCACGCGCCGCCCGACCTTGCCGTCCGCGACCTCCGCCAGCTCCATGGAGTTGCCGCCGATGTCGCAGACCAGCCCCTTGGCGTCGGGCCAGCCCAGCAGGACGCCCTGCGCGGACAGCCGGGCCTCCTCCTCTCCGTCGATCACGTGCAGCTTCAGGCCGGTCTCCTTCTCGACGCGGCGCTGGAAGGCGGGGCCGTCCTCGGCCTCGCGCACGGCGGCGGTCGCGACGCAGGTCAGCGGTGCGATGTCCATGCTGCGGGCCAGCGCGGCAAAGCGGGCCAGCGCGGAAAAGCCGCGCTTGATCCCCTCGGGGTTCAGTCGGCCGGTGCGGGCCATGTCCTGGCCCAGACCCGCCATGACCTTTTCGTTGTAGAAATAGGCGGGCGAACGAGCCGCCCCGTCGAACACCACCAGCCGGATCGAGTTCGACCCGACATCCACCACGCCGATCCGCTTGAGGGCCCGCTTGGGCAGCTTGCGGAACTTGCCGCCGAATGGCTCGATCGTCTGGCCGCTTGTCGTGCGTACGCCGTTCATCTTGCAGCCCCTTGTCCTTGGTCGCCCGTTAAGTGGCCCGGCGGGGCCAAACCGTCAATCCGCCGAATGGGTCAGGGCCGGCACGTCACGCGCGCCCGCCGTTCCCCGTCCCGACAAGGACGGGTTTTCCATGAAGAAGCGATGACAGTTGAACAGATCGTCACGCCCCTCGGGCAGGTAACGCAGGAAACGGCCATCCGGCTGCAACAACCAGCTTTGCGCCTCGTCGGCCATGTTGGCGGCCATGACCTGGTTGACGATCTGCGCCTTGACCGTGTCGTTGACGCATTCGACCAGAGTCTCGACCCGGCGGTTCAGGTTGCGGTCCATCCAGTCGGCCGAACTGATGAAGACCCGCGCCTTGGGCGACGGCATGCCATGGCCGGACCCGAAACACACGATCCGGCTGTGTTCCAGATAGCGCCCGACGATCGACTTCACGCGAATATTCTCAGACAACCCCTTGATACCGGGTCTTATTCCGCAGATGCCGCGAACGATCAGGCTGATGCGGACACCTGCGGCGCTGGCGGCATAGAGCGCCTCGATCACGTCCTTCTCGATCAGCGAGTTCATCTTGGCCCAGATCGCGCCGGGGCGGCCTTGGCGTGCATACTCGGCCTCGCGGCCGATCAGGTCGATCAGCCGCGATTTCAGGTCGATCGGAGAGATCGACAGGTTCTCCAGCCCTGCGGGCTGCACATAGCCGGACAGATAGTTGAAGACCTTTGTCGCATCCCGGCCAAGCGCCGGGTTGCAGGTGAACAGCGACAGGTCGGTATAGATGCGCGCCGTGATCGGGTGATAGTTGCCGGTCCCGTAGTGGGTATAGGTCACCAGGCCCTCGCCCTCGCGTCGTACGATGGTGCTGATCTTGGCGTGGGTCTTGTAGTTCACGAAGCCATAGACGACATGCGCGCCCGACCGTTCCAGCCGGCGCGACTGGCGGATGTTGGCGGCCTCGTCGAAGCGGGCCTTGAGTTCGACCAGTGCGGTCACAGACTTGCCGGCCTCGGCCGCCTCGCACAGCGCATCGACGATGGGGCTGTCGCGGCTGGTGCGATACAGCGTCTGCTTGATCGCCAGCACGTCCGGGTCGCGCGCCGCCTGTGCCAGATAGCGCACGACCATGTCGAAGGTCTCGTAGGGGTGATGCAGCAGCATGTCCTTCTGGCGGATCGCCGCGAACATGTCGCCGTCATGGTCCTGGATCCGCTCGGGGACACGGGGGGTGAAGGCGGGCCACATCAGGTCGCGGCGGCTGTCCAGCACCAACTCGCGCAGATCGGCCATGCCCAGCAGGCCCTCGACCTCGATCACCTCGTCGGGGCTGACCTCCAGCTCCTCCATGATCAGGCGGCGCAGGCGGTCGGGGGCGCCGGCGGTGATCTTCAGCCGGATGACGCTGCCGCGGCGGCGCCGCTTCAGCGCGGTCTCGAACTCGCGGACCAGATCCTCGGCCTCCTCCTCGACCTCCAGATCGCTGTCGCGCAGCACGCGAAAGCTGCAATGGCCCGTATCGCGATAGCCGGGAAACAGGCTGGACAGATGCATCAGCAGCAGATCCTCCAGCCGCAGGAACCGCTGCCCGCCCGGCAGGGGCACGAACCGCGGCAGCTGCGCGGGGATCGGTAGCAGGGCCTGCATCTTGCGACCATCGGTCTCTCGCGCCAGCTCCAGCGCCAGCGAAAAGCCCGCGTTCGGGATGAACGGGAACGGGTGGGCGGGGTCGATGGCCAAGGGCGACAGGACCGGAAAGACCAGGTTCTGGAAATGGCCGTTCAGGAACTCCTCCTCGGCGCGGGTCAGGCGCTGGCGGGACAGGATGACGATGCCCGCCTGCTCCATCTCCTTGCGCAGCGTGTTCCAGACGCCCTGCTGCGCGCCCATCAGGCGGCGCGCGTCGGCGTTGATCAGGGCCAGCTGTTCCGCCGGTGTCAGGCCGTCATCCGAAGGCGTGGTGCTGCCCTCGCGCACCAGTTCGCGCAGGCCGGCCACGCGGACGGTGTAGAACTCGTCCAGGTTCGTGGCGCTGATCGACACGAAGCGCAGGCGCTCCAGCAGCGGCACGCGCGGATTGCGCGCCTCGTCCAGGACGCGCCAGTTGAACGACAGCCAGGACAGCTCGCGGTTGAAAAACCGTGCGGCGCCTTCGGGAACGCCCTCGGGCAGGGTCTTGGGTTCGGGAAACGGCGTGCGAAGAAAATCGGCTTGGGTCATGATCGTCCGGCGGCTGGCGTGGACGCGATCATGCGTCACCCTCGGACAGCTTGTCCAGCAGGTCGGCCGCGATCCGGCGGGTCACGGGGCCCTTCTGCGCCATGGCCGCATGATCCATCGCTGCGACCAGCCGACGCGCCAGGCCCAGGTCGCGATCCATGTGCAGCACCAGCCAGTCGATCAGCCCCGCAGGCACGGCCAGCTGGCGATCCGCGAACAGCTTGACCAGTACCGCGGCCATCAGGGCCTCGTCCGGCGACCCAAGCCGCACCTGCGGCATGGCGTCCATGCGCGACCGCAGATCGGGCAGCACCAGTCCCCAGTCCCGCGGCGGCGTCCGTGCGGTCAGCAGCAGCAGGCAGTCGCGGGGTCCGCACAGGTTCCACAGATGGAACAGCGCCTGTTCGGCCCCCGCGGCAAAGCCCGCGTGGTCGGCATCCTCGACCACCACGGCGCCGCCGTCGGCGGCCAGCAGATCGGCGGCATCGGGGCGCAGGGCCGAGGCGCTGATGCGGCGCGCGCCGTTCTCGGCCGCCCAGAAGGCCGCCAGATGGGTCTTGCCCGACCCTTCGGGCCCGATCAGCAGCATCCGCCCCGCCGGCCAGTCCTGGGGGCGGTCCAGCGCCTTGAGCGCGGCATGGTTGGCAGGCGCGGGCAGGAAATCCGCCCGCGCATGGGCGGGCGGCGTGGTCAGGTCCAGCGTCAGCTGGCGCGAGGGCGGAAACAGGCTCAACCCGTCAGCCTTGCAGGTCGCGGCGCGCCAGGTTTTCCTGCATGGCCTCGATCTGCTGCTGGCTGCGGGCGCGGTCGGCATCCATCCGCGCGGTGCGCATCCGTGCGGCCACGGTGCCCGCGGGCACCATCTCGACCAGGATCGGCTGCGACGGTTCCGCCGGCAATGCCTGCCCGGTGAACAGCGAGCTTTCGCGATAGCGTGCGATCAGGAACCGCGCCAGCACCCCCAGCGCCGCCGCCATCGGCACTGCCATGACCAGACCGACAAAGCCGAACAGCGCGCCGAAGACCGACAGCGCCAGAAGCAGCCAGACCGGGTGCAGGCCGACATGGCCGCCGACGATCTTGGGTTGCAGATAGTTGCCTTCGACGATCTGGCCCAGGGCAAAGATCGCGACGACCGCGCCGATCCACAGCGGATCGCCCCAGAAGCTGAACAACGCCACGCCGATGGCCGTCGCGCCCCCGATCAGCACCCCGACATACGGGATGAAGGACAGGACCGCCGCCATGATCCCGATGAAGAAGCCGAAGGGAAGGCCCACCAGCATCAGCGCCAGCGCGTACCACGTCCCCAGGATGGCGATCACGACCCCCTGTCCGCGCAGGAACCCGGACAGCGCGTCGTCGATCTCGGCGGCAAGCTGGCGGATGGTCGCCGCATGTTCGCGCGGCAGCAGGTCGTCGATGGCCGCGACCAGGTGATCCCAGTCCAGCAGCAGATAGAAGGCGACCACCGGCACGATGACCAGCAGCGCCACGGTCCCCAGCACGCCGGTGACCGATCCCAGGACGGTCGATGCCAGGCGTGCGGCCTGATCGCCCATCGTCGCCTGCAGGTCGGTCAGCGTCTGCTGCAGCCCGTCGCCCTGCGGGATCAGGTTGGGAAAGCGCGTGTCCAGGAAACCCCGCGCCTGGCTGATCATTTCCGGCGCGGTCTCGATCAGGGCGGTGGCCTGGCGCACCAGGATCGGCATGACCAGCAGAACGATGGCGACGAAGGCCAGCACGACCGCAAAGGTGATCACCACCACGGACATGGTGCGCGACAGGCCCGCGCGCTCCAGACGGTCGGCAAGCGGGTCCAGCAGATAGGCGATGCCCGCCCCCAGGATGAACGGCAGGACTGCCTGCCCCAGCAGCCACAGCGTCACCAGCAACGTCAGCGCCGCGATGCCCCACCACATGACCTGCTTGCGTACGGGGATGCGCATGGTTCGACCCTTGTCCAGAAACCTGCGGCGAATGTGCCGCCCCGTGCGTCTGGTTGCAAGCGCGATGCTTGGCAAGGCCGGACCGATCCGGTAACGCTGCGGACCGAACCGCTTTGAAGGACCCGTGCCATGCGTCTGTCGCGCTATTTCCTGCCCGTGCTGAAGGAAGACCCCAAAGAGGCGCAGATCGTCAGCCACCGGCTGATGCTGCGCGCGGGCATGATCAAGCAGCAGACGGCGGGCATCTATTCCTGGCTGCCGTTGGGCTTCAAGGTGCTGCGGCGCATCGAGCAGATCGTGCACGAGGAGCAGGCCCGCGCCGGTCACATCCCGATGCTGATGCCCACGTTGCAGCCCGCCGACCTGTGGCGCGAAAGCGGCCGCTATGACGACTATGGCGAGGAGATGCTGCGCATCAAGGACCGCAACAAGCGCGACCTGCTGTACGGCCCCACGAACGAGGAGATGATCACCGACATCTTCCGCAGCCATGTCGGCAGCTACAAGGATCTGCCGCTGACGCTGTACCACATCCAGTGGAAGTTCCGCGACGAGATCCGTCCACGCTTCGGCGTGATGCGTGGCCGCGAGTTCCTGATGAAGGACGGCTACAATTTCGACCTGACCAAGGAAGACGCGCTGCACGCCTACAACCGCCACCTGGTCAGCTATCTGCGCAGCTATGAGCGGATGGGCCTGCAGGCGATCCCGATGCGCGCCGATGGCGGCCCGATCGGCGGCGATTACACCCACGAATTCCTGGTCCTGGCCGAGACCGGGGAATCCGAGGTGTTCTATGACAGCCAGATCACCGACCTGACCTTTGGCGACCGGGACATCGATTATGACAGCGTCGAGGAATGCCAGGCCGTGCTGGAGGAGTTCACCAGCCGCTATGCCCGCACCGACGAGACGCATGACGAGGCCGTCTATGCCCAGGTCCCCGAGGAACGCCGCCGCACCGCGCGCGGCATCGAGGTCGGGCAGATCTTCTATTTCGGGACCAAGTATTCCGAACCGATGGGCGCGATGGTCCGCAACTCGGACGGTGCGCAGGTTCCCGTGCACATGGGCAGCCACGGCATCGGCGTGTCGCGCCTGCTGGGCGCGATCATCGAGGCGAACCACGACGACAAGGGCATCATCTGGCCCGAGGGCGTGACCCCCTTCCACGTCGGCATCGTCAACCTCAAGCAGGGCGACAATTCCACCGACGCCGCCTGCGACGCGATCTATGCCGAACTGCAGGCCCGCGGCCTGGACCCACTGTACGACGACCGGGACGAACGCGCCGGGGCAAAGTTCGCCTCGATGGACCTGATCGGACTGCCCTGGCGCATCACGGTCGGTCCGCGCGGCCTGACCAGCAACAAGGTCGAGCTGACCAGCCGCCGCACCGGCCAGACCGAGGAGGTCTCTCCCCAGGAGGCCATCGCCCGGATCGCGCAGATCTATCAGCCCGTGTTGGGCGTGACGGTCGCGGACAAGTAGGCCGCGACGGACGGTCGCCGCCGCGCTTCATCGCAAGCGTCGTGGCGACCGACCACCCGCGCATTGCCCCTCTGTGTTGGTCCGCCATCGGGGGCATGGTTGACAGGATGACCAGTGCGGATGTCAGGTTCGAACATGGCATTTTCAAAGACGCAACCGCTGCACAAGTTAGGCGGATGCTATTCGACATCGGCGATGACGTCCGACGTCCCTGAACCCCGTGAAACGCCGGCAATACCATTCGGAACGGGATGACCACGGCGACGGCCGACCGTCCCAAAGCCGGCTTGAAGCGAGGGGCGATCATGCGGTCCAAAGTTGCCCCTGCGTCACACGTCAACCTGTCCAAAAACCATGCAAATACGCGCGACAACGCACTTTCTTTTTGAATGTTGCGCTTCTAACCTGACGCGCAGGACAATGTTCCAACTGGGAGACTTCCACATGAAAAAGCTTCTTCTCGCGACCGCCGCCGGGGCGCTGATGGCCGGTGCCGCGGGCGCCGAAGAAATCAAGCTGGGCATCTCGCTCGGCTTCACCGGTCCGCTGGAATCGATGGCCCCCGCAATGCAGCAGGGCGCCGAGATGGCCATGAAGGAGGTCAGCGATTCCGGCCTTCTGCTGGACGGGTCGACCGTTGTGGCGGTCACGGGCGACAGCACCTGCATCGACGCCGCCGCGGCGACCGCGACCGTCGAGCGTCTGATCGCATCCGAAGGCATCAAGGGCCTGATCGGCGGCATGTGCTCGGGCGAGACCATCGCCTCGCTGGAAAACGTCGCCAAGGCGAACGGCATCGTGATGATCTCTCCGTCGGCCACCTCGCCCGCGCTGACCGACATCGAGGATGACGGACTGTTCTTCCGCACCGCCCCGTCGGATGCCCGCCAAGGCGAGGTGATGGCCCAGATCATCGCCGACCGCGGCATCGAAACCGTCGCCGTGACCTACACGAACAACGACTATGGCAAGGGCCTGGCGGACAGCTTTGCCGCGGCCTTCACCGCCAATGGCGGCACCGTGACCGTCAACAGCGCGCATGACGACGGCAAGGCCGACTACTCGGCCGAGATCGCGGCCCTGTCGGCCGCGGGCGGCGATGCGCTGGTCGTGGTGGGCTATGTCGACCAGGGCGGCTCGGGCATCGTGCGCGGCGCGCTGGACAGCGGCGCCTTCGAGACCTTCGTGTTCCCGGACGGCATGGTCGGCCAGGCGCTGGAGGACAACTTCGGATCGGAGATCGAGGGCAGCTTCGGTCAGAACCCCGCAGCCGAAGGCGAAGGCCGCGAGGCCTATCTGGCGATGGCCGAGACCGCGGGCTTTGACGGCTCGGGCGCCTTTTCGGCCGAGGCCTATGACGCGGCGGCGCTGATGCTGCTGGCGATGGCCAAGTCCAAGTCGTCGGACCCGGCGGTCTACAAGGAGCACATCATGGACGTGGCCAACGGCCCCGGCGAAGAGATCCTGCCGGGCGAATTGGCCAAGGCGCTGGAGATCATCAACGGCGGCGGCGACGTCGATTATGTCGGCGGCACCTCGGTCGAGTTGGTGGGTCCGGGTGAATCCGCGGGCACCTTCCGCGAGATCCAGTTCACCGACGGCAAGCTGGAAGTGGTCGGCTATCGCTGATCGCAGACCTGAACAGGCGGCCCGGCACCATCTTGGTGCCGGGCCGTTTTGCAAAGATAACAGCCGCTTGACGGCACATCTTCACCAAGAATGTGAAGACAGGGAAGGTGACGCATGATCCGTGTCGAGGATCTTCACAGACATTTCGGCGGCTTTCGCGCCGTGGACGGCGCCAGCCTGACGATCGAGACCGGATCGATCACCGGGCTGATCGGGCCGAACGGCGCGGGCAAGTCGACGCTGTTCAACGTGATCGCGGGCGTGCTGCCCCCGACCTCGGGCCGCGTCTTCATGGACGGCGAGGACATCAGCGGCCTGCCGCCGCACGAGCTGTTTCACAAGGGCCTGCTGCGCACCTTCCAGCTGGCGCATGAGTTCAGCTCGATGACCGTGCGCGAGAACCTGATGATGGTCCCCGGCGCGCAATCCGGAGAGACGATCTGGAAGACCTGGTTCCAGCGCGGCCGGATCGAGCGCGAGGAGGCCGAACTGAAGCGCAAGGCGGATGAGGTCCTGGACTTCCTGACCATCCGCCATCTGACCCATAAGAAGGCCGGCAACCTGTCCGGAGGCCAGAAGAAGCTGCTGGAGCTGGGCCGCACGATGATGGTCGACGCCAAGATCGTCTTCCTGGACGAGGTCGGCGCGGGCGTGAACCGCACCCTGCTGATGACCATCGCCGACGCAATCATCCGTCTGAACAAGGAACGCGGCTATACCTTCTGCGTGATCGAGCATGACATGGATTTCATCGGCAAGCTGTGCGACCCGGTGATCGTGATGGCCGAGGGCAAGGTTCTGGCCAAGGGCAGCGCCCAGGACATCATGAAGAACGAGGCGGTGATCGAGGCCTATCTGGGCACCGGCCTGAAGAACAAGGACATGGTGGGCGCATGAGCGACGCAGGCTTTGGCAATCGCGGCAACCGCGACGCCTCGGTGGTGAACATCAAGGGCATGGGCCAGATTGACGGCACACGGCGGTCCGGACCGGTGGGCGCCGGTCGCGCGGGCGATCCCTTCCTGATCGGCGAGGCGATGACCGGCGGGTACGGCAAGGGCGCCGACATCCTGCACGACTGCACCATCGCGGTCGAACAGGGCCAGATCGCGGTGATCGTCGGCCCCAACGGCGCGGGCAAATCCACGGCCATGAAGGCCATATTCGGCATGTTGAACCTGCGCCAGGGATCGGTGCGGTTGAACGGCCAGGACATCACCGCGCTGAACCCCCAGGACCGGGTCAAGGCGGGCATGGGGTTCGTCCCGCAGGTCAATAACATCTTCCCGTCCATGACGGTCGAGGAAAACCTGGAGATGGGCGCCTATATCCGCCGCGACGATATCCGCGCGACGATGGAGCAGGTCTATGACCTGTTCCCCGCCGTCGCCGCCAAGCGCCGCCAGGCCGCGGGAGAGCTGTCGGGCGGGCAACGCCAGCAGGTCGCCGTCGGTCGCGCGCTGATGACCCGACCCAAGGTGCTGATGCTGGACGAACCCACCGCGGGCGTCAGCCCCATCGTCATGGACGAGCTGTTCGACCGCATCATCGCCATCGCGCGGGGCGGTCTGCCTGTCCTGATGGTCGAACAGAACGCACGCCAGGCGATGATGATCGCCGACAAGGCCTATGTGCTGGTGCAGGGCGCGAACGCCCATACCGGCACCGGGGCCGACCTGATGCAGAACGACGAGGTGCGTCGCACCTTCCTGGGGGGCTGAGCCGTGGATATCCTGAACGCCCTCGTGGTCTTTCTGAACTTCGTCTTCATCCCGGCCGCCGCCTATGGCGCGCAGCTGGCGCTTGGCGCCCTGGGCGTCACGCTGATCTATGGCATCCTGCGCTTCTCGAACTTCGCGCATGGCGACACCATGGCCTTCGGCACGGGCATCGTGATCCTGCTGACCTGGGGGCTGCAATCCCTGGGCGTCAGCGCGGGCCCGCTGCCCACGGCGCTGATCGCCCTACCCCTTGGCATCGCGCTGACGGCGCTGCTGGTGCTGGGCACCGACCGCGCCGTCTATAAATTCTATCGCCGGCAGAAGGCCGCGCCGATCATCCTGGTGATGGCATCGGTCGGCGTGATGTTCGTGATGAACGGCCTGACCCGCATCCTGATCGGCGTGGACGAGATCCGCTTTGACGACGGCGCGCGCTTCCTGATCGCGGTCCGCGACTTCCGCGAAATGACCGGGCTGGAGGAAGGCCTGGCGCTGCGCTCGACCCAGGCGCTGACCGTGGGGGTGGCGCTGATCGTGATGATCGCGCTGTTCTGGTTCCTGAACCGCACGAAGTCGGGCAAGGCCATGCGCGCCTATTCCGACAACGAGGATCTGGCCCTGCTGTCGGGCATCGACCCGGAACGCGTCGTGCGCCTGACCTGGATCATCGCGGCCGCGCTGGCCACCATCGCGGGCACGCTTTACGGGTTGGACAAGTCGTTCAAGGCCTTCAACTATTTCCAGATCCTGCTGCCGATCTTTGCCGCGGCGATCGTCGGGGGCCTGGGCAATCCGCTTGGCGCCATTGCGGGCGGGTTCCTGGTCGCGTTCTCCGAGGTCGCGGTGACCTATCCGTGGGTCAAGGTCGTGGGCTATCTGGCGCCTTGGTACGAACCCGGCGGGCTGATGCAGCTTCTGGGCACGGAATACAAATTCGCGGTCAGCTTCGTGATCCTGATCGTCGTCCTGCTGTTCAGGCCCACCGGCCTGTTCCGCGGCAAATCGGTCTGAGGGGGAGAGATCATGGCAACCAACCGTCAAGCCGCGACATCCGCCAGCCCCTGGCGCGCGCCGGTCCTGTTCGGGGTGCTGGCCATCCTGTTCGTGCTGGAGGGCACGGTCCGGAACAGCATGTTCTCGGGCAGCTGGAACACGTCGCTGGCGATCTTGAACATGGGGCTGCTGTCCGCGATCACCGCCCTGGGCGTCAACATGCAATGGGGCTATGCGGGCCTCTTCAACGTGGGCGTGGTGGGCTTTCTGGCGATGGGCGCGCTGGCCCCCGTCCTGGTGTCGCTGCCTCCGGTCGAAGGAGCATGGGCCGCGGGTGGCACGCGGCTGATGCTGGCGCTGGCCGTGGGCGTGGGGACGCTGGCCATGGCCAAGCTGGCCTGGACGCGCACCCGCAGCGGCATCCTGACCGCGGTCGTGCTGATCGGCGGCTTTGTCGCCTATCGCTGGCTGTTCGATCCCGCTGTCATCGCGATCGAGGCGAACAACCCGGCCCGCAACGGCAATATCGGCGGCCTCGGCCTGCCGGTGCTGCTGTCCTGGGTGGTGGGCGGCCTGTTCGCGGCCGCCGCGGCCTGGGCCATCGGCAAGGTCGCCCTGGGCCTGCGGTCCGATTACCTGGCCATCGCCACGCTTGGCATCGGCGAGATCATCGTGGCCGTGATGAAGAACGAGGACTGGCTGGCCCGCGGGGTCAAGAACATCACCTCGATCCCGCGCCCCGTCGCGCAGGAGGTGGCCTTGCAGCGCAACCCGGATTTCGTCGACTTTGCCGCCAGCTGGGGCTTCCCCGCGGCCGAGGCGTCGGGCATCTGGGTCAAGCTGTCCTACATGTCGCTGTTCCTGGTCGTGCTGCTGGTCATCATCCTGCTGGCCGAACTGGCGCTCAAATCGCCCTGGGGCCGCATGATGCGCGCCATCCGCGACAACGAGACCGCGGCCGAGGCGATGGGCAAGGACGTGACCCGCCGCCACCTGCAGGTGTTCATCCTGGGGTCGGCGGTGATCGGGGTCGCGGGGGCGATGATGGTGACGCTGGACGGGCTCTTGGCGCCGACAAGCTACAACCCGCTGCGCTATACCTTCCTGATCTGGGTGATGGTGATCGTCGGCGGGTCCGGCAACAACTGGGGTGCGGTGCTGGGGGCCGTCACCATCTGGTTCCTGTGGATCAAGGCGGAGGTCTGGGGCCCTGCCCTGATCTCGATGCTGACCGGGCCGATGGCCGACGGGCCGGTCAAGGCGCACCTGCTGGACAGCGCGCCGCACATGCGCTTCATCGCGATGGGGGCGGTGCTGCTGCTGGTGCTGCGTTTTGCGCCACGGGGCCTGCTGCCCGAGAAATAGGGCGACATGGGAAAGGGGCGCGGATCACACCGCGCCCCTTGTCCGTTCAGCGGCAGTTGTTGCCTAGGACCGTGCTGTGCCACAGCCGCCCGTCCCGCGCCGCGCGCGACCCCCGCTGCCGATCTGATAGCTGAGCTGTCCCAGGACCTGTTCCCGCTGCGGGCCGGGGACAAGCCACGCGTTGACCGTTCCTTCGGGCGTGCCGCCGGCGCCGACCAGCTGGACCACGCCGCAGGTCGGATAGCCCACGGACCGCGCGCGGTCGACGACGTTCGACCCGTTCGACCCGGCCACGTCCGCGCGGCCCATCCGCGCCATGTCGCAGGCATGGGCCAGCGCGATGCGGTCCAGTTCCGCACTGCTGGCCAGTGCGTTCTTGCCCTCGGCCGCGCGGGCGGCGTTGACGGCGGCGGACAGGCGCAGCCCCGCGTCGACCTCTCCGCGGCATTCTGTGGCCAGCGCCTGATCGGCGGGGGCCTGCGGGGCCGTCAGGCCGGGAATCGGCATCTGGCAGGCAGACAGGGCCAGAACGCAGGTGGCGGCAAGGGACAAGCGCTTCATCGGGACATACCTTTTGCACGGATCGGGGTGATTGACCCCGAACGCGCGCGGGTTTCGTCGGTTCCCGCCCGCCCCGGCGCCGAAATGCTTGCAAGGTGCTGAAACCGCGCTTAAAGCGCACCCATGACCCAGCACCAGCGCCTTCTGATCATCGACTTCGGCAGCAGGTGACGCAGCTGATCGCGCGTCGCCTGCGTGAACTGAACGTCTATTGCGAAATCCACCCGTTCAACACGGTGACCGACGACACGCTGCGCCAGATGGCGCCGCAGGCGATCATCCTGTCGGGCGGCCCCGCCAGCGTCACGACCGACGGCAGCCCGCGCGCGCCCCAGGCCGTGTTCGACATGGGCGTGCCCGTCTTTGGCATCTGCTATGGCCAGCAGGTCATGATGGAGCAGCTGGGCGGCCGGGTCGAGGCCGGGCATCACGCCGAATACGGCCGCGCCTTCATCGCGCCCGCGCCGGGCCACAAGTCCGACGGCATCTTTGCCGGCCTGTTCGACACGGGCCGCGAAGAGGTCTGGATGAGCCATGGCGACCGCGTCACCAGCCTTGCGCCGGGCTTCGAGGTCATCGGCACCTCGCCCAACGCACCCATGGCGATGATCGCGGACGAGGCGCGCCATTTCTATGCCGTCCAGTTCCACCCCGAGGTGCATCACACGCCGAACGGCCGCACCATGCTGGAGAACTTCGTCCGGCTGGCGGGCTTTACCGGCGACTGGACCATGGCCAGCTACAAGGACGAGGCGATCCGCAAGATCCGCGAGACCGTGGGCGACCGCAAGGTCATCTGCGGCCTGTCGGGCGGCGTGGATTCGTCCGTGGCGGCGGTGCTGATCCACGAGGCGATCGGCGATCAGCTGACCTGCGTCTTCGTCGATCACGGGTTGCTGCGGCTGAACGAGGGCGAGGACGTCGTCAAGATGTTCCGCGACAACTACAATATTCCGCTGATCCATGCGAACGAGGCCGACCTGTTCCTGGGATCGCTGGAGGGCGTCAGCGACCCAGAGGTCAAGCGCAAGACCATCGGCCGGCTGTTCATCGACGTGTTCCAGAAATACGCCAGCCAGATCGAGGGCGCCGATTTCCTGGCGCAGGGGACGCTGTACCCGGATGTGATCGAAAGCGTCAGCTTCAGCGGCGGCCCGTCGGTCACGATCAAGTCGCACCACAACGTCGGCGGCCTGCCGGAGAAGATGGGCCTGAAGCTGGTGGAACCCCTGCGCGAACTGTTCAAGGACGAAGTCCGCGAACTGGGCCGTGAACTGGGCCTGCCCGAGAGCTTCATCGGCCGCCACCCCTTCCCCGGGCCTGGTCTGGCCATCCGCTGCCCCGGAGAGATCACCCGCGAAAAGCTGGAGATCCTACGCAAGGCCGACGCGGTCTTCATCGACCAGATCCGCAAGCACGGTCTGTACGACAAGATCTGGCAGGCCTTCGTGGCGATCCTGCCGGTGCGCACGGTGGGCGTCATGGGCGACGGCCGGACCTATGATTTCGCCTGCGCGCTGCGGGCCGTGACCTCGGTCGACGGGATGACGGCGGACTATTATCCCTTCACCCACGACTTCCTGGGCGAGACCGCGACGCGGATCATCAACGAGGTCAAGGGCATCAACCGTTGCACCTATGACATCACGTCCAAGCCGCCGGGTACGATCGAATGGGAATGACGCGGCACCGCGTCGCATGACATGTCGGGAACGCGCAGGGCAACCTGCGCGTCCTTGTCATTCTGGGGGTGTGAAATGCGTCTGATCCTGGTGCTGGGCGACCAGCTGTCGCCTGACCTGTCAGCGCTGCGCGAGGCGCGCCCCGACGATCTGATCGTCATGGCCGAGGTGATGTCCGAGGCCAGCTATGTCCCCCACCACCCGCAGAAGATTGCCTTCCTGTTCGCCGCGATGCGCAAGTTCGCGGACCGTCTGCGCGAGGCCGGCCACCGCGTCGCCTATGCGACGCTGGACGATCCGGACAACACACAGTCCATTCCCGGAGAGCTGCTGCGCCATGCCGCGGCGCATGGCGCCGACCGCGTGATCGCCACGAGGTCCGGGGAATGGCGCCTGATCGCCGCGCTGGACGACCTGCCCGTGCCCGTCACCCAGCTGCCCGATGACCGCTTCGTCTGCAGCCAGCCCGAATTCGAGGGCTGGGCCGAGGGCCGCAAGGAATTGCGGATGGAGTGGTTCTATCGCGAGATGCGCCGCAAGACCGGGCTGCTGATGGAGGGCGACCAGCCGATGGGCGGCAAGTGGAACTTCGACCACGACAACCGCAAGCCCGCCCAGGCCGACCTGCTGCGCATCCCCCCGCCCCGGTTCGAACCGGACGCGGTGACCGCCCAGGTTCTGGACCTGGTCGAGGCACGGTTTTCCCGACAATTTCGGCCGTCTGCGGCCCTTTGGCTATGCCACCGACCGGGCCGGCGCGCTGCAGGTCCTGGCGCATTTCATCGACCATTCGCTGGACGAATTCGGCCCCTATCAGGACGCGATGCTGCAGGACGATCCGTTCCTGCATCATTCGATCCTGTCGCCCTATATCAACGCGGGCCTGCTATCCCCGATGGAGGTGTGCCAAGCCGCCGCCGACGCCCATGCCGCGGGAAAGGTCCGCCTGAATTCGGCCGAAGGATTCATCCGCCAGATCATCGGCTGGCGCGAATACATGCGCGGCATCTATTTCCTGGAAGGCCCTGACTACACCGCGCGCAACGTGCTGGGGCATGACCGCGTCCTGCCGCCGGTCTATTGGGGTGCGCCCACGCGGATGAACTGCATGGCGCAGGCGGTGGGACAGACCCGCGATCACGCCTATGCGCATCATATCCAGCGGCTGATGGTGACGGGCAACTTCGCCCTGCTGGCGGGGATCGATCCGGCGCAGGTCCATGAATGGTATCTGGCCGTCTATGTCGATGCCTATGAATGGGTCGAGGCGCCCAACGTCATCGGGATGAGCCAGTTCGCGGATGGCGGCGTGGTCGGGTCCAAGCCCTATGTCAGTTCTGGCAACTACATCGCCAAGATGTCGGATTATTGCAGCGGGTGCGCCTACAAGGTGACGCAGAAGACCGGGCCCGGCGCCTGCCCGTTCAACGTGCTCTATTGGGATTTCATGGTGCGTCATCGCGACAGGTTCCAGTCGAACCCCCGCATCGGGCGCGCTTATGCGACCTGGGACCGGATGGACGCCGACAAGCGCCGCCAGATCCGCAGCGACGCGGCAGCGTTCCTGGACCGCCTGGATGCGGGCGATCCGGTCTGAGCCGCTTGACGCGGAGCTGCCGTGCCGCCACGCTGCCCGCCGATCAGCGAAAGGACCTGCCGATGGATTGCGCCTGCGGCCATGCCCATACCCCCGCCCTGGACCCTTCAGGCACGCCGGTGCCCCTGTCGCCTGCCCCCGTCGCCCTGCACGGACGCCTGATCTGTCACGACACGGCGCAGATGCTGACCGCGCTGGACCTGCTGCAGGATCATGCCGATGCCAGCCGCGCCGAGCCGGGATGCCTGCGCTTTGACATCGCGCAATCCGACGACCCGATGGTCTGGTCCCTGTCCGAGGTCTTTGCCGATGAGGACGCGTTCGCGGCGCATCAGGCCCGCACGGCATCCAGCCCCTGGGGCCTGCGCAGCCGCGACATGGGCCGCGATTTCCATCGCCACGCCGCTCAGGTCATGATCCGGCCCGAGGTCCCGTCGGATCACGCAGCCCTGGACACCCTTCTGGTACGCGCATTCGATGGCCCGGCCGAGGCCCGCCTGCTGCGCGCGCTGCGGGCTGATGGCGATCTGTCCCAGGCGCTGGTGGCCCATGTCGAAGGGGTGCCGGTCGGCCTTGTCGCCCTGTCACCCCTGCAGGCGGCGGAACCCGCATTCGCCTTGGCGCCGCTGGCTGTCCATCCGGCCATGCAGCGGCGCGGCATCGGTCGGGCGCTGATCGATGCCGCACTGCGCGCCGCGACGGGGCCGGTCGTGGTCCTGGGCGATCCCACGGTCTATGCCGGATCGGGTTTCGTCCCCGCGGATCTGGCATCCCCCTATGCGGGGCCTGGCCTGCAGATCCACGGCAGTCTGCCCCGGGGCAGCGCCGTGACCCATGCCGGGGCCTTTACGGCCCTGTGACGGCGCGCCCCTTGCGGCGCTGCCCGGCAGGGTCCACATCTGACGCCGAAGCATTTTGAAAGGACCCACCATGGCAGGCAACACCGTCTTCGATGCAACCGATCCGGCGCGCGCCAAGGGCGATTTCGGCACCCTGCCCGAATGGGATCTCAGCGACCTCTATACCTCCCCCGACAGCCCCGAACTGACCGCGGACATCGCGCGCATCGAGACGCAGGCGCAGGCCTTTGCCGCCAAATATCAGGGCAAGCTGGCCGACCTGACGCCCGCGCAGATGCTGGAGGCGGTCGAGGCGTTCGAGCAAATCAATATCCTGGCCGGGCGCGTCATGTCCTATATCGGGCTGCGCTATTACCAGAACACCACCGACCCGGTCCGTGCCAAGCAGATGGGCGACCTGCAGGCGCGCATCACCGATCTGACGACGCCGATCATCTTCTTCTCGCTGGAGTTCAACCGCATCCCCGATGCGACCTACGAATCCATGTTCACCGCCGCGGACGGCCCTGCCCGCTACAAGCCAGTCTTCGACCGGATGCGCGCGATGCGGCCCCACCAACTGTCGGACGAGCTGGAGCAGTTCCTGCACGACACTTCGGTCGTCGGCGCCGCCGCATGGAACCGCCTGTTCGACGAAACAACCGCCGCCCTGACCTTTGACGTCGACGGAGAGACCTTGGGCTTGGAGGCCACGCTGAACCTGCTGACCGACCACGACCGGGCACGACGCGAGGCCGCCGCCCATGCGCTGGCCAAGGTCTTCACCGCGAATGTTGGGCTGTTCACGCGCATCCACAACACGCTGGCCAAGGAAATGGCGATCGAGGACAAGTGGCGCAAGATGCCCACGCCGCAATACGGCCGTCACCTGTCGAACCATGTCGAACCCGAGGTGGTCGAGGCGCTGCGCAATGCCGTCACCGCCGCCTATCCCCGCCTGTCGCACCGCTATTACGCGCTGAAGGCGAAATGGCTGGGGCTGGACAAGCTGCAGGTCTGGGACCGGAACGCGCCGCTGCCGACCGACGCGCCCCGCGTGATCGACTGGCCCGAGGCGCGGTCGACGGTCCTGGACGCCTATGCCGGCTTCTCGCCGGAACTGGCCGAACTGGCCGAACCGTTCTTCGACAGGGGCTGGATCGACGCGGGCGTCAAGCCGGGCAAGGCGCCGGGCGCGTTCGCGCACCCGACCGTCTCGACCGCGCATCCCTATATCCTGCTGAACTATCTGGGCAAACCGCGCGACGTGATGACCTTGGCGCACGAACTGGGCCACGGCGTTCATCAGCGTCTGGCCGCCCGTCAGGGAGAGCTGCTGTCCTCGACGCCGCTGACCCTGGCGGAAACCGCGTCCGTCTTCGGTGAGATGCTGACCTTCCGCGCGCTGCTGGCCAAGACCACGGACCCCGCGCAGAAGAAGGCCCTGCTGGCGGGCAAGGTAGAGGACATGATCAACACGGTCGTCCGTCAGATCGCGTTCTATGATTTCGAATGCCGCCTGCACGCCGCCCGCGCCGAGGGAGAACTGACCCCCGACGACATCAACGCGCTTTGGATGGCCGTCCAGCATGAAAGCCTGGGCCCGGTCTTCGAATACATGCCGGGATACGAGACGTTCTGGACCTATGTCCCGCATTTCGTGCATTCGCCCTTCTACGTCTATGCCTATGCCTTCGGCGACGGGCTGGTGAATGCGCTCTATGCCGCCTACGAGGACGGCCTGCCGAACTTTCAGGACAAGTATTTCGACCTGCTGAAGGCCGGCGGCTCCAAGCATCACCGCGAACTGCTAGCACCGTTCGGCCTGGATGCGTCCGACCCGGCCTTCTGGGACAAGGGCCTGTCCATGATCGAGAGCCTGATCGACCAGCTGGAGGCGCTGGAGGCGTGATCCCGTCTGGCGTCCCCGGTCCGTCGCGCTAGACTGTGCGCGACGGATCGGAGGAGTCATGTGGAAACGGGTGCTGCTGGGGACGGGCGCGGTCCTGGCGATGGGCGTGGCGGGGTTTCTGACCTTCGCCCCGGCCTATGTCGAACGCGGGATGAACCCCGTCACCATGCCGGCAGAAGGCTGGCCGGTCACGGCAGAGGCGCAGGCCCTGCATGACCGGCTGGTGATCGGCGACTGGCATTCCGATGCGTTGTTGTGGGACCGCGACCTGCTGGACCGTGCGGATCGGGGGCATACCGACGTTCCGCGCCTGCTGGACGGGAACATGGCGGTGCAGGTCTTCACCACCGTCACGAAAAGCCCCCGCGGCCAGAACTATGACCACAACGCCACCGATACCGGCGACAACATCACGCCCCTGTTCATCGGACAGCTGCGCCCGCCGCGCAGCTGGTTCTCCCTGCGTGAACGGGCGCTGGTGCAGGCGCAGGCGTTGCAGGACGCCGCGGATCGCGCACCTGACCGGCTGCGGGTGATCCGCAGCCGCGCCGATCTGGCCGACCATCTGGCGCGGCGGCAGGCAGGCGCGCAGGTCCTGGGCGCGGTGCTGGGATCGGAAGGCGGTCACCCTCTGGAGGGCGATCCGGGCAATCTGGACGTGCTCTATGACGCGGGCTTCCGGTTGATGGGGCTGACGCATTTCTTCGACAACGAACTGGGCGGCAGTCTGCACGGAGAGGGCGGCACCGGCGCGGGCCTGTCCGATTTCGGGCGTCAGGTGGCGGACGCGATGATCGCGCGCGGCATGATCATCGACGTGACCCATGCCAGCCCGCAGATGGTGCGCGACGTGCTGGCCATTCCGGGCGCGCGGCCGGTCCTGTCCCATACCGGCATCACCCGCCACTGTCCCAGCCCCCGCAACCTGCCCGACGATCTGATCGCGGACATCGCGCAGGCGGGCGGGATCATCGGCGTCGGGTTCTGGTCGGACGTGGTCTGTGGATCGACGCCCGCCGACGTGGCCCAAGCCATCGCAGCCGCGATCGAGGTCGCCGGAGAGGACCACGTCTCGCTCGGCTCGGACTGGGACGGGTCGGTCGATACGCCGTTCGACGCCGCCCATCTTTCGGCACTGACCCAGGCCCTGCTTGACCAGGGCCTGTCGGAAGTGCAGATCGCCAAGGTCATGGGGGGCAACATGATGGCCTATCTGGCCGAAACCCTGCCCGAGAACTGAGAGGAACCGATGAAACGCACGACCTTGCTGCATGCCGAACTGTCCGGGCTGATCGCCGCCTTCGGCCATGGCGACATGCTGGTGATCGGCGATGCCGGGCTGCCCGTGCCCGCCGGCGTCCGGGTCATCGACCTGGCCCTGACCCGCGGCATTCCGGGCGTCTTCGACGTGCTGGATGCGGTGCTGGCCGAACTGGTCGTCGAACGTTCGGCGATGGCGACCGAAACCGCCCCCGACCTGCAGGCCGAATTCGCGCGACGCGACATCGGAGCGGTCACCATGCTGTCGCATGACGACTTCAAGGCGGCGTCGCGCCACGCCCGCGCGATCGTGCGGACTGGGGAATGCACCCCCTATGCCAATCTGGCCCTTTACGCCGGCGTGGCGTTTTAGACGGAACCGATGCGCCGATATTGCGTTGCAAGCCCAGATGCTTATCCACAAGGAGACTGAGCGATGCAGAAGAAGATCCTGGGCCTGACCGCCGTTCTGGCCATGATGACGCTGGCCGCCTGCGAAACCGTGCAGGGTGCGGGCCGCGACATCTCGACCGCCGGCGCGGTCGTCCAGCAGGAAAGCGCCGAGGCTCAAGCCGGGATGTGATCCTAATCGATCGGCACGACATGACGGCCCCCCGCAGCCTGCTGCCGGGGGCTTTCTCATGCGCATGGGACATTGGATACGGAACCCGATGCCGATCTGGTCCGTTTGAACGTATCCCTTAAAGAAACGATGAGGCCATCATGCGGATTATCCTGATGGCGCTGCTGGCGCTGCCCCTGCCCGCCCATGCTTTCACCGCCCGCAATGGCATGGAGGCCCGTCAGGTCGATGCGACCGATATCGCGGTCCCGTTCGAGGCGGGCCGGACCGACACGGATTACTGGTGCGCCGCCGGTGATCTTGCGCATCAGGTGATGAACCAGCCGGTCGCGACGCGCATCTGGCGCGCCAGTCCCAAGCCGCGCGAGGCAGGTCAGGGCATCCTGTTCACGCTGGACCCGGCTCGCCAGGCGCAGGGCGCGGGCCTGTCCCAGTTCGGATCAGGGCCGCGCGATGGCGCACTGTCGGTCGGTCAGGCCGTGGCCAGTCATTGCCGCATCATCATTCCCTTCATTCGGGAATGACGATCAGTTGTCCATCTTCAGCGCCTGGATGAAGGCCGTCTGCGGGATCTCGACCTTGCCGAACTGACGCATCTTCTTCTTGCCGGCCTTCTGCTTCTCCAGCAGCTTCTTTTTCCTCGTGGCGTCGCCGCCATAGCACTTGGCGGTCACGTCCTTGCGCATGGCTGACAGCGTCTCGCGTGCGATCACGCGGGCGCCGATGGCGGCCTGGATCGGGATCTTGAACATGTGCCGCGGGATCAGGTCCTTGAGCTTTTCGACCATCGCGCGGCCACGGCTTTCGGCACGGTCGCGATGAACCATGATCGACAGCGCGTCCACCGGTTCGTCGTTCACCAGGATCGACATCTTGACCAGGAAATCCTCGCGGTACTCGCTAATCTGATAGTCAAAGCTGGCATAGCCCTTGGTCACCGACTTCAGCCGGTCATAGAAGTCGAACACGACCTCGGCCAACGGCAGGTCATAGACCACCATCGCCCGCGCGCCGGCATAGGTCAGGTCCAGCTGGATGCCGCGACGGTCCTGGCACAGTTTCAGCACGTCGCCCAGATATTCATCCGGCACCATGATCGTGGCCTTGATGCGCGGCTCCTCGATATGGTCGACATGGGTCAGGTCCGGCATGTCGGCGGGGTTGTGCAGGTCGCGCACCTCGCCGTCGCGCATGTGGAGCTTGAAGACCACCGACGGCGCCGTGGTGATCAGGTCCAGGTCGTATTCGCGCTCAAGCCGGTCACGGATGACCTCAAGGTGCAGAAGCCCAAGAAACCCGCAGCGGAAGCCGAACCCCAGGGCCGCCGACGTCTCCATCTCATAGCTGAAGCTGGCATCGTTCAGGGCCAGCTTCTCGATGGCGTCGCGCAGGGGTTCGAAATCGTTGGCGTCCACCGGGAACAGACCGCAGAACACCACCGGCTGCGCCGGCTTGAAGCCCGGCAACGCCGTGGCACAGGGCTTGCGTTCCTGGGTGATCGTGTCGCCCACGCGCGTGTCGCGGACCTGCTTGATCGAGCCGGTGAAGACACCGATTTCACCCGGGCCCAGTTCGGCGATGTCGACCATCTGCGGCGTCAGGACGGCCAGCTTGTCGATGCGGTGGCTGGCGCCTGTCTGCATCATCTTGATCTGGTCGCCCTTGCGGATCACCCCATCCATGACGCGGATCATCACGACAACGCCCAGATAGGCGTCGTACCAGCTGTCCACCAGCATCGCCTTCAGCGGCGCGTCGCGGTCGCCCTTGGGCGCGGGCAGGCGCGTGACGATGGCCTCCAGGACGTCCGGGATGCCCAGACCGGTCTTGGCGCTGATCGGGATCGCGTCCTGCGCGTCGATGCCGATGACTTCCTCGATGTTCTCCTTGACGCGGTCGGGCTCGGCCGCGGGCAGGTCGATCTTGTTCAGGACCGGCACGATCTCGTGGCCTGCGTCGATCGCCTGATAGACGTTGGCCAGCGTCTGCGCCTCGACGCCCTGGCTGGCGTCGACGACCAGCAGCGACCCCTCGACCGCGCGCATCGACCGGCTGACCTCATAGGCAAAGTCCACGTGGCCCGGCGTGTCGATCAGGTTCAGGACATAGGTCCGGCCGTCCTTGGCCGGATAGCTGATCCGCACCGTGTTGGCCTTGATGGTGATCCCGCGCTCGCGCTCGATATCCATGCTGTCCAGCATCTGGGCCTTCATGTCGCGATCCGCGACAGTGCCCGTGGACTGGATCAGCCGGTCGGCCAAGGTGGATTTCCCGTGGTCGATATGCGCCACGATCGAAAAATTGCGGATGAGGTCAAGGTCGGTCATGGGCGGGCTATACAGCCCCGCAAAGGCCGCGAAAAGAGGGTTTCGCGGCCCTGCGTTATTTGGTGTCAGGGCGCGGTCGGAAGGTCCGCGGCCTTCAGCATCAGGCGCGCGACCTCGGCCGACGAGGCCGGGTTCTGGCCGGTGACCAGGTTGCCATCGGCGACGGCAAAGGGCTGCCAGTCCGGGCCCTTCTGATGATGGCCGCCCTGGGCCTTCAACTGGTCCTCCAGCATGAACGGGACGACATCGGACAGGCCGACCGCGTCCTCCTCGCTGTTGGTGAACCCCGCCACGCGACGGCCGTGGACCAGCGGATCACCCGAGGCGAGACGCGCCGACAGCAGGCCGGCCGGCCCGTGGCAGACCGCGCCGACGACCGCACCCTTGTCGAACGCCCGGCCCAGCAGATCGCCCAGGGCCTTCGAATTGGGCAGGTCCCACATCGTGCCGTGACCGCCCGGAAGGAACACGATGTCGCAACCGGACACCTCGACGTCCTCGACCTTGGTGGTGTTCTCCAGCTTGTTCATGACCGCCTCGTCGGCCAGCAGGCGGCGGACCTCGTCGGTCATCGCGTCGCCCTCGGCCGAGGAGGGGTCCGCCGGGGGCTTGCCGCCCTTGATGCTGGCCAGCTCGATCTGCCAGCCCGCGTCCGACAGGATCCAATAGGGGGCGGCCAGCTCCTCCCAATAGAAACCCGTCGGTTTGCCGGTATCGCCAAGCGTGTCGTGCGAGGTCAGGATGAACAGGGCCTTGGGCATGGTAAACCTCCTTGAGGGATGCAAAAATCACCACGATGCCGGGATGGCGCCATGGCGTTCGGCACGTCAATGTTCTCCGACGCGTCTGGGTTCCCGGTCGCGATGTCGCACCGGTGCGACCATCTGGGTCGCGCGGCCGCCAAGGCCCCTCGATGGGGCCGCAGGCGGCCTCGTCCGCCCAAGCCACGCGCGGGCAGGATCTCAGCCGGGACCGGGTCGCACCAGGCTGTCGACGGGGCGCCTGCGCCGCAGCCCCGCCTCGCGCCACATCGCATAGCCCCCCGCCAGCGCGATCAACGCCGCCCCTGCCAAGGTGGCCGCATCGGGCCGCTCGCCAAAGATCACCGCCGCCACGACCAGCGCAAAGGCCAGCCGCGTGTATCGGAACGGCGCGACGACCGACGCCTCGCCCAGACGCGAGGCCGCCACCAGCGTCGCATAGCCCACGACGCCGAACACCACCGTCCCCGCCAGCAAGACGACCTCGATCGGGCCAGGCATCACCGGCGCGGGCCCGGCCAGCAAGCCCAGCACCACCCCCGCCGGAATCATCGCGCCATAGGCCGAGGCCGACAGTTGATCCGACGCCACCCCCGGCGGAATGCGCCGCGTGGCCAGATCGCGCAGCGTCAGCCCCGCGACGCCCGCCACCGCCCACAGCATCGCAGGCTGGAACGCCGCCGTCCCGGGCCGCAGGATCAGCAGCACCCCCGCGAACCCGACCGCCACCGACAGCCAGCGGCGCCACCCGACCTTTTCGCCCAGAAACAGCGCAGCGCCCAGCACTAGCGTCAGCGGCAGCACCTGCAGGATCGCCGAAGTCACCGCCAGATCACCCACCGCCAGCGCCGTCACCAGGCAGACGGCCCCCACGATCTCTCCGGCATTGCGCAACAGCGCCATGGGATGGATCAGGTCACCTGTCCAAAGACGCCCTCCCCGCCGCGCCAGACGCGTCCAGAATATCGCACCCGCGACCACCCCCACCATCGCCAGCAATTGCCATACCGGCATCGTCCGGGTCAGCACCTTGAGAAACGCATCCTCGACCGCGAACATCGCCATTGATGCCGACATGAACAGCGCGGCACGCCCGTTGTCGGTCACGCCGCACCTTCCAGGTCGGCGATCAGCGCGGGCAGTCCGCCCATGTCGGACAGCTGATGCAGGCGCGGATGATCAGGCGCCTCGGCATGTTCATGGCTCCAGGTCAGGTCATGCGGGATGAAGACCCCCGTCCCGCCCAGATCCAGCACCGGGATCACGTCGCTGCGCATCGAATTGCCCGCCATCAGGAACCGCGACGGCTGCACCCCCTGCCCCATCAGGACCCGGGCATAGGCCTCGGGCGTCTTGTCGGCCAGGATATGCACCGCCGCGAATCGCTCGGCCAGGCCAGAGGCTGCGAACTTGCGCTCCTGATCCATCAGGTCGCCCTTGGTGATCAGGATCAGCCGCCGCCCCTCCAGCGCGTCCAAGGCTTGTTCCACGCCCGGCAGTAGGGTCACGGGATGGGCCAGCATCTCGGCGCCCAGGTCCAGGATGCGGGCGATCTGGCGGCCCTCGATGCGTCCGTCGGTCAACTCGATCGCGGTCTGGACCATCGACAGCATGAAGCCCTTGATGCCGTAACCGTAGCGCGCAAGGTTCACGCTTTCCGTGTCGTACAGCCGCGCCGCGATGGTCTCGGCGTCGCCGTGGTCCGACAGCAGCGCGCAGAACTCGGCCTCGGTGACGCGAAAGAACGTCTCGTTCTCCCACAGCGTGTCGTCGGCATCCAGCCCAATGGCGTCAAACAGGGTCATGTCGTCCTCTTGCGGGCGGCGCCGCGCTGTTTCAGGATCGAACGACCCAGCACAGGAGCGCCCGATGATCTATTCCGTCCCCGACATGAGCTGCGACCACTGCAAGGCCGCGATCGAGGCCGCCGTCGCCGGGGCTGGCGGCCGCGCAACCGTCGATCTGCCCGAAAAGCGTGTCACCGTCGAGGGGCTGGATCCCGCCACCGCGCAATCCGCCCTGACCGCCGCGGGCTTCACCCCCCACCCGCTGCCTGCCACATGACCCCGATCACCAAGTTCGCCGCGATTGAGCGGCGGGCCGCTTGATGCTAGGATCGACCGATCGGCCTATGCGGGCAAGAACCGGACCAACCGGCGCGCGGCCGTCCGAGGCATTTCGAGGAGACAGTCCCATGCTGAACCGTTTCGTGATCGCGGCCGCCGCGATCGTCATGACGACCCCCCTGGCCATGGCCGGACCCATCGACAGCGCCTGCGTCCGGTCGGACCGCGCGCGCGGCAACGCACCGCTGTGCGGCTGCATCCAGCAGGTCGCGAACCAGACCCTGTCCCGGTCGGACCAGCGCCAGGCGGCGCAGTTCTTCCGCGAGCCGCATCGCGCCCAAGAGGTCCGCACGTCAAAGCGTGACGCGGACAACGCCTTCTGGGCCCGCTACCGCAATTTCGCGGCGCAATCCGAACGGCTGTGCCGCTGATCTGAACTAACAGGCTGGCCCGCTTGGGTCAGCCGATGCGGGCCAAGATCTCATCCGTCAGCGCGGCCATCTCGGCCGTTGCGGGACCTTTGGGGCGTTCGATCGCCCCCAGACCCAGTCCCAGGGTCTCGGCATAGACGACGCGGTTTGCGACCTGCGTGTCGGCCACCTGCGCGCCCAGCTCGGCCGCCTTCTGCGCCACTTCGACCGACAGGCGCGTGTTGGGGCGGGTGCGGTTCAGGACCACCAGCACATCCGCCTTGTCGCGCCGCGCCAGATCCAGGACCCCCTCGGTCGCCCACAGGTCGACATGGCTGGTGGCCACCGGCACCACCACCAGATCCGCCACACGCAGCGCCGGGCGCAGGTCGCTGTCGATCTTGGGCGGCGTGTCGATGATGACGTAATCGAACCGACGCTTCAGCTTCTCCGATTCGTAGCTGGCCCCCCAGGCCGACGAGGTCGAGAAATCCATCGCCTCGTCCTCTCCTACCGCGGACATGCGTTCCATGAACCAGCGGCCCAGGCTGCCCTGCGGATCGGTGTCGACCAGGGCGACGGAGTGACCCCGCGCATGCAGGCTGACCGCCAGATTGACGGCCAGCGTCGTTTTGCCCGATCCGCCCTTTTGCTGAGCCACCGTGATGATCCGACCTGACATTGCGACAATCCCCCGCGTTTGGCCCAGCCTAGGGTCCAACGCGGCCGATTGCACCAAGTTTCTGCATGTGCAGCATCAGGGATGCACGGACTGAACCTCGTACATCACGGGCTCGAACGACTTGCACATTCCGTGGATTTCCCGGTTCCGGCGACGCATCTCGGGGTCGCGCAGCATCGCTTGGTAATCGCGGCGGTCGCGCCACTGCGAATAGGTGGCGATGCGGGTCTGCGCGTCGTTCAGATGGATCGCCCCGCCCAGGCAGCCGGCCTGTCTGCTGATGACCTGCGCCCAAGCCTCGGTCAGCAGGTCCAGCACGTCATGCGCGGTACCGGGGGTCACCTCGAAGGTGGTGATGACGGTCTGGCCGTCGAAATCGGGCGTGATGCGGGGCATGGGCTGGCCTTTCATGGGCATGGTCCTGCCATCAGCGTAACCCCCAAGCCCCTTGGCGCAAAGTGCCATTGCAGGGCGCTGCACGATGTGCATCCTGCCGGGACGAAACAGCAAGGACACGCCATGACCCCGGTATTCGACGGCCACAACGATTTCCTGCAGCGCGTCGTGGCGGCGGGCGCGGATGCCGACCAGCTTTGGCTGCATGGCGACGGCACCGGCCATCTGGACCTGCCCCGGATGCAGGCCGGCGGCATGGTCGGCGGTTTCTTCGCGATCTGGATACCGACACCGGCAGGGCTGGGCGACGACCATGCGATGGACGCGATGGAGAACCCGCCCTTCGAGCTGCCCCTGCCCGCCCAGATCGCGTCCGACGTGGCCCTGCCCCAGGCTTTCGCACAGGCGGCGGCATTGCTGGCGCTGGAGCGGACCGGCACCCTGGACATCGTGCGCGACGCCGCAGGGTTGCGCGCAACCATCGCGGCCGGGCGGATCGCCGCGATCATGCACATGGAGGGGGCCGAGGCGATCCGCGACCGCGACGCGTTGCATTTGTGGCACGCGGCGGGGCTGCGCTCGCTTGGGCCTGTCTGGTCGCGGCCCACCCAGTTCGGCGAGGGCGTGCCCTTCGCCTTTCCCGCCAGCCCCGACATGGGTGGCCCGCTGACCCCCGAAGGTCATGCCCTGGTCGCGGATTGCAACGCGCTTGGCATCATGCTGGACCTGTCGCACCTGAACCAGGCCGGTTTCGACGACGTGGCCCGGCTGTCGGACGCGCCCCTCGTCGCCAGCCACAGCGCCGTGCATGCCTTCAGCGAAAGCAGCCGCAACCTGACCGACCGGCAGCTGCGCCAGATCGCGGACAGCAAGGGCTTGGTCGGACTGAACTTCGCCTCCAGCTTCCTGCGGCCTGACGGGCGGCGCCAGCCATTGGAGGATCTGGGCATGATGATCCGGCATCTGGATCACCTGCTGGAGATCCTGGGGGAAGATGGCGTAGCCTTGGGGTCCGATTTCGACGGCGCGCTGATGCCGCGTGATCTGCCCGACGCATCGGCGCTGCCTGTGCTGATCAAGGCGATGGACGATGCCGGTTACGGCCCCGACCTGATCCGCAAGATCGCCTGCGACAACTGGATCGGCCTGCTGGAACGCACCTGGCGCTAGGCGGGCCGGGGTTCCGGCCCTGCGTGTCTCACTCGGTTTCGGTCTGGCCGGGCGTTGCGACCTGCGCCACCGCGATCATCTGCGCCAGTTCGGGGTCGGCCGCGGGATCGGCCAACGCGTAACGCTCGGTCAGGCTGGCGGGGGACAGTTCCACCCCGCTGATGACCTGCGCGCCGGGCGCCGCCGGCCCATAGGTCTGGCCGCTGACCGCGAAATAGACCGCGCCCGAATTGCCTGTCCGCAGCACGGGCGGCTGTTCCAGCGGCGGCAGCGCAAAGCGTTCGCCCGCATCCATGATCTTTTCCAGCAGCACCGTGCCGTCCGCCGATGTCACGCGCACCCAGGCCGGACGTGCCGCCATCAGCTCCAACGGGGGTGCATCCGGGGCCAGCGTGCGCACGACGCTTTCCACGGCGGCGGGCTGAGCGGTCTGCAAGGCGCCGATGGCGCCAGGCGTTCCGGTCGGCACCTGCGCCACGCCCGCCTGCTGGGCCAGCGCGTTCTGGGGAAGCGGCACCTGCGCGACCTGTCCCGCCGAGGCGATCACATCCTCGACCGTGGCAGAGCTGTCCAGCAGACCGGGATCGATCGCCGCGATGGGCCCGTCGCGCGCGGTCAGGACCGGTGCCTCGAGGATCTGCGGACGGTACAGACGATCCAGCGCCTCGGGCTGGGGCAGGCTCAGCGCGATGTCGCTGCCCTGTCCGCCATCGATGGCAGGGTCCGACAGCCCCGCGCCCTGCGTCGGGTCCAGTTCGGCGACCACCGTGGGCAGATCATCGCCCGGGGTCAGCGTGACGCGTTGGACCTCCTGCAGGACGGCCCATCCGCCATAGCCCAGCCCGCCGATTAGCGCCATCAGCACGAAGATCGCGCCGACGGCCCGAGGCTCGACCTCGGACAAGAATCCGCGTTCCTGAGGGATGAACAAGGCGCGAGGATTGGCCAGCGCTTCGGCAGGGTCGGACGGACGGCGGCCCGGCTTGGGCCCGGCAGCGGCAGGAGCCATGCCATGCGTCGGCTGAAAGCCAGATTCCTGACAGAACCGCCGGAAGACCCAGTCGGGGTCCATGCCCAGATAACGCGCATAAGAGCGCACATAGCCCGAGATAAAGCTGGGCGCGTCAAAGGCCGAGACGTCGCAGTTCTCGATCGCGGCGACATAGGAGGCACGGATGCGCAATTCGCGCTGGACGTCCAGAAGGGACTTGCCCAACGTCGCCCGCTCTCCGCGCATCAGATCGCCCAACCGCGTGTCATCGTCCAGGAACACTGCCGTATCCCCGACTTGCACGAAATCTTCTGCCGGGTCAGGTGCCCGCAGCCTGCTCATTGCCTATGCCTCATCCGCTTGTTATAGGCTGCCTCCGAATCGAAGGCTACCAAAGCTTCTTTAGCCAAAGGTTATCACGCAGGCGAGAGCAGTTCACCCGTGGATTGCATTACGCGCTCAATTCCGCGCGATTCAGGGCACAGTGCGACCACAGTGCATCCATCGCCCGGACCAGGTGATCGATCTGCTTCGGATCGTGCACCGGCGACGGGGTAAAGCGCAGCCGTTCGGTCCCGCGCGGGACCGTGGGGAAGTTGATCGGCTGGACGTAGATGCCGTAATCGCGCAGCAGCATGTCGGACAGCGCCTTGCAGTGCACGGGATGACCGACATGGACAGGCACGATATGGCTGCCGTGGTCGATGATCGGCATACCGAGCGATTTCAGGCGCATCTTCAGGATGCGGGCATGCAGCTGCTGCGCATCGCGCAGCTTCTGCCCCTCGGCCGTCTTCAGCAGCGCGATGGACGCCGCGGCCCCCGCTGCAACCGCCGGTGGCAGAGACGTGGTGAAGATGAACCCTGGCGCATAGGACCGTATCGCGTCGCACATCTTGTCGCTGGCCGCGATATAGCCGCCGAACACGCCGAACGCCTTGCCCAGAGTGCCGTTGATGATGTCGATGCGATCCGACAGCCCGTCGCGTTCCGCGACGCCGCCGCCCCGCTTGCCGTACATGCCGACGGCATGAACCTCGTCCAGATAGGTCAGCGCGCCGAACTCGTCGGCCAGATCGCAGAACCCCTCGATCGGGCCGAAATCGCCGTCCATCGAATAGATGGATTCGAAGGCGATCAGCTTGGGCGCGTCCGGGTCGTCCGCGGCCAGCAGCTCGCGCAGATGCGCCAGATCGTTGTGCCGGAAGATGCGCTTGGCGCCGCCATTGCGCTTGATCCCCTCGATCATGGACGCGTGGTTCAGCTCGTCCGAATAGATGATCAGGCCGGGAAACAGCTTGGGCAGCGTGGACAGCGTCGCGTCATTCGCGATGTAGGCGCTGGAGAAGACCAGGGCCGCCTGCTTGTCGTGCAGGTCCGCCAGTTCGGATTCCAGACGCTTGTGATAGACCGTGGTGCCGCTGATGTTGCGCGTGCCGCCGGACCCCGCGCCGGTGGCGTCCAGCGCCTCGTGCATCGCGGCCAGGACGGTCGGGTGCTGACCCATGCCCAGATAGTCGTTTCCGCACCACACGGTGATTTCCTGGCGTTCGCCGTCGGGGCGATTCCAGACCGCCTGCGGGAACCGGCCCTGCGCACGTTCGATGTCGATGAAGGTGCGATAGCGCCCTTCTTCGTGCAGACGTGCAAGGGCCTTGTCCAAGGCGACATCATATTTCATGGCGGGCGATCCCTTGCATAGCTGGCTGGGTGCGATCATTCTCCGACCGCGCGCTTTCTGCCTTGATAGAGGTCAAGGCGCGAAAAAAACAGGCCGAAAACGTCGCAATTCGACGAAAGGCGCAGGCAGAAACCTGAAATCGACACCGCAAGAGGTAGGAATCATGGGCGAACACGCAAGGCTGCAGGACATCCTGACGCATCTGGACCAGGGGTTGGAGGATGCGCTGGCACGGCTGATGCGTTTTCTGGAGATCCCGTCCATCTCGACCGATCCGGCGCATGCGGGCGATGTGCGGACCGCCGCCGAATGGCTGGCACAGGAACTGCGCGACCTTGGCTTCGATACCCAGGTCCACGACACGCCCGGCCATCCGATGATCACCGCCCGCAGCCCGCGTGGCGATGCGCGCCCGCTGCTGTTCTATGGTCATTACGACGTGCAGCCGGTGGATCCGCTGTCCCTGTGGGACCGCCCGCCCTTCGAACCGGCGATCGAGGATACGCCCCAGGGACGGGTGATCCGCGCCCGCGGCGCGTCCGACGACAAGGGCCAGCTGATGACCTTCGTCGAGGCGTTCCGGGCCTGGAAGGCCGTGCATGGCGCCCTGCCCACCGACCTGATCCTGCTGTTCGAGGGCGAGGAGGAGTCCGGCTCTCCGTCGTTGCGACCGTTCCTGATCGAACATGCCGACAGCCTGCGCGCCGATCTGGCGATGATCTGCGACACGGCGCGCTATGCCGACGGGCGGCCCGCTATCACCACCCAGCTGCGCGGGCTGGTGGGACAGGAGGTCGTGATCCACGCCGCCGATCGCGACCTGCATTCCGGCAGCTTCGGTGGGCTGGCGGCGAACCCGATCATGATCATGGCGCAGGCGCTGGCGGCGCTGAAGGACGACACGGGTCGCGTCACCCTGCCCGGCTTCTATGACGGCGTGGCGGATCTGTCGCCGGAGCTGGCGCGCGACTGGCAGGCGCTGAATTTCGACGCCACCGACTATCTGTCGCGCGTGGGACTGTCCCAACCCATCGGCGAACGGGGCCGCACCGCATTGGAGATGGTCTGGAACCAGCCGACGGCCGAGATCAACGGCATCGCCGGCGGCTATGCCGGGGCAGGGTTCAAGACCGTTCTGCCGGCGACGGCACGCGCCAAGGTCAGCTTCCGCCTGACGGGCACCCAGGACCCGCAGGCGGTGCGCCAGGCGTTCCAGGATCATGTCCGCCGCTTCGTTCCTGCCGATTGCCGGGTGGAGTTCCACGACCACGGCGCCGGGCCCGCCAGCGTCATGGACATCAGCGACCCGGCATTCGGCCAGGCCAAAGATGCGCTGACGCAGGAATGGGGCCAGGAGGCCGCCTATATCGGCGGCGGCGGGTCGATCCCCATCGCGGGCGATTTCAAGGAGCTGTTGGGCATGGATTCGATGCTGGTGGGATTTGCCCGCGACGACGACCGCATCCATTCACCGAACGAGAAGTATGACGTGGAAAGCTTTGCCAAGGGCGCGCGCTCCTGGGCGCGCATTCTGTCGGCCCTGCGCTGACATGAAAAAAGGGGGCCGATCCGGCCCCCTTTTTTCGAACTTGATCCGGTCTCAGCCTTGCGCGCTGCAATAGCTTTGGCTGGAGGTCCAGGCGGCGATGTCCGCGCGCTTCTTGCTGCTGCGCATCGGCGCCCAGTCCCGCGCAACGCCGCGCCAGCCGTTGTCGTCACGGGCGACGGCGTTGTCGCGTCCCACCTGCTGCGCAGCGATCTTGACCGCGCAGGCCATGTTGTCGGCGCCGTTGCGGATGTTGCCGGTGCAATCATAGTTGCGCCAGGTCGCGGGCGCGATCTGCATCAGGCCGATCCATTTGCCACCGCCACCGGCGGCCTGCGGATTGAAGGTGCTTTCATGCCGCGCGACGGCCGACAGCAGCCCCGCCCAGAACGCCTTGCGGCCGGTGGGGGCAAGCTGGCGATAGTTGGGGCAGAATTCCGCGATGTCATGAGGGGACGCTGGACAGCATCGTCACGCCTTCGCGGTCAAGCGCCTCCATCGTGGCGCGGGTCCATTCGTCAGAGCCGTTGCGCTCTCCCCACCGCATCGGGGGCACCTGGGCCAGGGCCATCTCCTGTGCCTCGACCTGGGCGTCGGTCGGACCCGACGGGGTCGTGGAACAGGCGGCCACCAGGGCTAGGGCGGCAAGGGAAAGCGCGGCGCGCATGGTTACCTCAAAGGGTGGTTTCGTCGTCCTCTGCCATAGCGTGTGTCGAATATCCTGCAAGAAGAAGGATTTGCCTCGGCGGGAACCTGCCGCGACACGAAAGGCACATGGTCGGAAATCCGCCGACGGCCTTGACCGAACACCGCCGTTCATTCGAATTTTACGCATTGCAGGGCGCCAGTGATGATTCGCGCGGCAGTGGCGGGCGGGGCCGTGACAATGCCACGGCCTTGCCCTAAAACCGCCGCCAGACCGTTTGCCGCCAAAGAGGCCCGCCATGCTTGACCTGACCTTCACCGCCCCGCAGCCGAAAGTGATCCAAGGCGCGCAAGGCGATTGGGAACTGGTGATCGGGCTGGAGGTTCACGCCCAGGTCGCATCGAACGCCAAGCTGTTTTCCGGCGCCTCGACCCGGTTCGGGTCCGAGCCCAACAGCAACGTGGCCTTCGTCGATGCGGCCATGCCGGGCATGCTACCGGTCATCAACGAATTCTGCGTGGCGCAGGCGGTCCGCACCGGCCTGGGCCTGAAGGCCCAGATCAACCTGCGCAGCGCGTTCGACCGCAAGAATTATTTCTATCCCGACCTGCCGCAGGGCTATCAGATCAGCCAGCTGTACCACCCCATCGTGGGCGAGGGAGAGATCATCGTCGACATGGCCCCCGGCGTCGCCCGTCGCGTCCGCGTCGAGCGCATCCACCTGGAACAGGACGCGGGCAAGTCGATCCACGACATGGACCCGACCATGTCCTTTGTCGATTTGAACCGCACCGGCGTCGCCCTGATGGAGATCGTCAGCCGCCCCGACATCCGCGGCCCCGAGGAGGCCGCCGCCTATGTCGTCAAGCTGCGCCAGATCCTGCGCTATCTGGGCACCTGCGACGGCAACATGCAGAACGGCAACCTGCGCGCCGACGTCAATGTCAGCGTCTGCAAGCCCGGCGATTACGAACGGTTCCAGGAGACCGGTGATTTCGGCCATCTGGGCACGCGCTGCGAGATCAAGAACATGAACTCGATGCGCTTCATCCAGGCGGCCATCGACTATGAGGCCCGGCGCCAGATCGCGATCCTGGAGGATGGCGGAAAGATCGTCCAGGAGACGCGCCTTTATGATCCCGACAAGGGAGAGACGCGGTCGATGCGGTCGAAGGAGGAGGCGCATGATTATCGCTACTTCCCCGACCCCGACCTGCTGCCGCTGGAGATCGAGCAGGCCTGGGTGGACGACATCGCGGCATCCATGCCCGAACTGCCCGATGAGAAGAAGGCCCGCTTCGTGCAGGGCATGGGCCTGTCGGAATACGATGCGGGCGTACTGACCGCAGAAGTCGAGAACGCCGATTACTTCGAGGCCGTGGCATCGGGCCGCGACGGCAAGATGGCCGCGAACTGGGTCATCAACGAACTGTTCGGCCGCTTGAACAAGGAAGGTCTGACCATCGCGACCTCTCCGGTGTCCGCCGCGCAGTTGGGCGGCGTGATCGACCTGATCGCATCGGACGCGATTTCCGGCAAGATCGCCAAGGACCTGTTCGAGATCCTGTGGACCGAAGGCGGCGACCCCGCCCGGATCGTCGAGGATCGCGGCATGAAGCAGGTCACCGACTTGGGCGCGATCGAGGCCGCGGTCGATCAGATCATTGCCGACAACCCCGCCCAGGTCGAAAAGGCACGCGCCAACCCCAAGCTGGCGGGCTGGTTCGTGGGCCAGGTGCTGAAGGCCACCGGCGGCAAGGCGAACCCCGCCGCCGTCAACGACATGGTCGCCCGGAAACTGGCTCTGTGACCCTTACCCCCTCGCGACAGGACGCCGACATGCGCTTTGAATATTCCGTCATCCCCGCGCCGACCAAGACGGAGAAGGCCCGCGAGGCAAAGACGCCGACCGACCGGTATGCCCTGTCGCTGACGGCAGAGCTGAACCGCATGTCGGCCGAGGGCTGGGAATACGTGCGCGCCGATGTCCTGCCAAGCGAGGAGCGCAGCGGCCTGACCGGGCGCACCACGGTCTATCACAATGTGCTGGTGTTCCGCCGCCCGCACAGCGTCGATCCCGAACTGCGCCGCCTGCCCCAGCCCGAGGCCGCGCCCGCGGCCCCCGATGCGATGACCGACCGCCCGTAAGGGTCAGGCGGCCGCGCTGAGCGGTTCGGGGCAGAACGGCACGACCTCGACCCGGCCACGCTCGAACGTGCAGAAACTGCCGGGGGAACCTCGGTCCAGTCCGCCTCGTCACTCTCCAGCGGTTCGGACACGACGGCCCAGCCCTGACGGCTCTCCGACCATCGATGATACAGCGACGGCGCCTGATCGTCGCTGCTGTAGCGCAGCGCGTACAGCCGCTCTCCGTCCGACAGGGCGCAGGCGGCGCGGACATGGGGTGCGCATCCGCGCTGACGCGCCAATGTGCCCAACAGCCCAAGCGCCCGTTCCATCGCAACCTTGGGGTTCTGGTCCAGCCCGCATCCCAGGGCGACCAGGAACAGCGCCTCGCTGTCGGTCGCGCCCTTGCGATGGGGATAGTATTCGTCCGGGATCAGCACGTCGGCATGGCGCCGGAAGGCGTCATAGCCGCCGAACTGGCCATTATGCATGAAGCTCCATCGACCGACGGCAAAGGGGTGACAGTTGTTGCGGCTGGTCGCCGTTCCCGTCGACGCGCGCACATGCGCCATGAACAGGCCGGACCGCACCTGCGCCACAAGGCTGCGCAGGTTCGGGTCGGACCAGGCCGGCATGACATCGCGGTACAGCCCCGGTTCGGGACGTTCGCCGTACCACGCGATGCCGAAGCCGTCGGCATTCACCGGCGTATGACATCGCATCGCGCCCTGGCTCTGCCGGATCAGCGAATGCGCCGGCCGGCTGACGATATCCTCCAGAAAGATCGGTGCGCCCAGATAGGCGGCCCAACGACACATGCCCTGCCCCTTCACGTCTCTTTTGTGACAGGACTAGCACGAAAGTCTGAAGGTTTCACCTATTCCGTGGGGGGTGCAGCCTCTTCCACGATGACAAGATCGCGTTCGCTGGCCCCTTTGGCATGCGCAAGCGCCGCCTGGTACTCGGTGCTGTGATAACAGGCAACGGCCGCATCAAGTGACGGGAACCGCGCGACCACGTGGCGGGCGCGGTCCGCCCCCTCCAGCACGTGATAGCGGCCGGCGCGGGCCAGGAACACACCGCCATGGGCGGCGATCGCAGGGCCCGCCGCCTTGGCGTAAAGGCCATAGGCGTCCGGGTGCGTCACGGTCACATGGGCAATCCAAAGCGCTGTCATTTGCTGTCCTCGATGATCTTGCGGGCGTCCTGGAACGCCGTTTCCGCGGCCGCCAGAGAGGGCGCGCCACCCTGTGCCCGGTCGGGGCGGCCGCCACCGCCCTTGCCGCCCAGTGCGGCGGTCGCAGCCTGCACCAGCGCCACGGCGCTGATGCGACCGGTCAGATCGGGCGTGACGCCCGCGGCCACGGTGGCCTTGCCGCCATCCTCGGCCAGCACCAGAACTGCGCCGCTGCCCAGGGATGCCTTCATCTCGTCGACCAGCGCACCCAGCTCCTTGCCGCCCACGCCCTCGACCTTGCGGGCGATGAACTTGATGCCCGCGATCTCCTCGGCCTCGTCTCCGCCGCCCATCGCCAGCTGGCGCTTCAGCTGCGCGACCTCGTTGGCCAGCGCCTTGCGTTCGTCGGCCAGCGCGCGGACGCGGGTCACCACCTCGGCGGACTGCGCCTTGAGGATGCCCGCGATCTCGGCCAGGCGGCTGTCCGCATCGCGCAGATGCGCCAGCGCCGCCTGTCCGGTCAGCGCCTCGATCCGCCGGACACCCGCGCTGGAGGCCGCGTCGCCCAACAGCACGAACGCCCCTATATCGCCGGTCCGCGCGACATGCGTGCCGCCGCACAGCTCCAGCGAATAGGTCGCCCCGTCGGCGCCCTTGCCGCTGCCGGGCTGCGCGCCCATCGACACGACGCGAACCTCGTCGCCGTACTTCTCGCCGAACAGGGCCTGCGCCCCCAAGGCGCGTGCATCATCAGGCGTCATGATCCGGGTCTCGACCGGGCTGTTCTGGCGCACATAGCCGTTCACCTCGGCCTCGATCGCCGCAAGCTGCTCGGCCGTGACCGCATGATTGTGACTGAAGTCGAACCGCAGCCGGTCCGGCGCGTTCAGGCTGCCCCGCTGCGCGACGTGATCGCCAAGGGCCCCGCGCAGCGCCTCGTGCAGCAGGTGCGTTGCCGAGTGGTTCGCGCGGATCGCCGACCGGCGGTCGTGATCGACCGACAGCTGCGCCCCCTGGCCACGGCTGATCGTGCCCATCGTGACCTCGGCCTGATGGATAAAGACGCCGGCAACCTTCTTGGTGTCGGTGACGCGCGCCGCCCCCGTTTCGGTGCGGATCAGGCCGTGATCGCCGACCTGCCCGCCGCTTTCGGCATAGAAGGGCGACTGGTTCACCACGATGGCGACCTTGGCCCCCTCGCCCGCCTCGGCCGCATCGGCGCCGTCGATCACCAGCGCGGTGATCTGGCCCTCGGCCTCCTCGGTGTCATAGCCCAGGAACTCGGTGACGCCGTGCTTTTCGGCCAGCTCGAACCAGATGGTCGCATCCGCGGCCTCTCCGGAACCCGACCATGCGGCTCGGGCCATGCGCTTCTGCTCGGCCATCGCCGCGTCGAACCCTTCGGTCTGCACCGCGCGGCCCTTTTCGCGCAGCGCGTCCTGTGTCAGGTCCAACGGAAATCCGAACGTGTCGTACAGCTTGAACGCGGCCTCGCCTGGCAGGTCGGCCCCTTCGGGAAGGCGCGCCAGTTCGTCGTCCAGCAGGCGCAGACCCCGGTCCAGCGTCTGGCGGAACCGCGTCTCCTCGGACCGCAGGGTCTCCTCGATCATCGCCTGCGCGCGTGTCAGCTCCGGATAGGCCGCACCCATCTGGCGCACCAATGCGGGCACCAGCTTGTGCATGACCGGGTCCTGCGCGCCCAGCATGTGCGCATGGCGCATCGCGCGGCGCATGATCCGGCGCAGCACGTAACCGCGGCCCTCGTTCGACGGCATCACCCCGTCCGCGATCAGGAAGCTGGTCGACCGCAGGTGATCCGCGATCACCCGGTGATGCACCTTGCCCGGCCCGTCGGGATCCGCGCTGGTCGCATGGGCCGAGGCCTCGATCAGCGACCGCATCAGGTCGGTGTCATAGTTGTCGTGCTTTCCCTGCAGCAGCGCGCCGATCCGCTCCAGCCCCATGCCGGTGTCGATGGACTGCATGTCCAGCGCGCGCATCGAGCCGTCCTCGAACTGCTCGTTCTGCATGAAGACCAGGTTCCAGATCTCGATGAAGCGGTCGCCATCCTCGTCCGGGCTGCCCGGAGGGCCGCCGGGGATCTTGTCGCCATGGTCAAAGAAGATCTCGGTGCAGGGGCCGCAGGGACCGGTCGGGCCCATCTGCCAGAAATTGTCCGACGTCGGGATGCGGATGATGCGGTCGTCGGACAGGCCCGCGACCTTCTTCCAGATCTGCACGGCCTCATCGTCGGTGTGATAGACCGTGACCAGCAGGCGGTCCTTGGGGATCGCGAAATCGCGGGTCAGCAACTCCCAGGCATGCGCGATCGCCTGGTCCTTGAAATAGTCGCCAAAGCTGAAATTGCCCAGCATCTCGAAGAACGTGTGGTGCCGCGCCGTATAGCCAACATTGTCCAGGTCGTTGTGCTTGCCCCCCGCGCGAACGCATTTCTGCGCGCTGGTGGCGCGGTTGTAGTCGCGCGTCTCGACCCCGGTGAACAGGTTCTTGAACTGCACCATGCCGGAATTGGCGAACATCAGCGTGGGGTCGTTGCGCGGGGACCAGCGGGCTGCTGTCCACGACCCGGTGGCCGTTCCTTTCGAAATAGCCAAGGAAAGTCGAGCGGATGTCATTCAGACTGGGCATGGCGGGCCTTCATCGCAAAAGTGTCTCCGGCCAAGCCGGGCTGCCGATGGTCTATCGCTCGGCCGCTGCCCTGTCCAGCAACCGGCATGCGAAAAGGCGCAGGGTCTCCCCCGCGCCCGTGCGTCGTAATGACAGCGACCTTATTCGGTCAGCGAGTCGTCGTCGCCGCTGTCCGACCCTTCGCCGACGCCAAATTCCAGGCCATGGCTGGCGCGGATCTTGTCCTCGATGGCAAAGGCCACCTCGGGGCGGTCGCGCAGGAACTGCTTGGCGTTCTCACGGCCCTGGCCGATGCGCTCGTCACCATAAGAATACCAGGCGCCCGACTTCTCGACCACGGCCGGCCTTGACGCCAAGGTCGATCAGTTCGCCGACCTTGCTGATGCCCTCTCCGTACATGATGTCGAACTCGACCTGCCGGAAGGGGGGCGCGACCTTGTTCTTGACCACCTTGACGCGGGTGGCGTTGCCCACGACCTCGTCGCGCGTCCTTGACCGCGCCGGTGCGGCGGATGTCCAAGCGAACCGAGGCATAGAACTTCAGTGCGTTGCCGCCGGTTGTGGTCTCGGGGTTGCCGAACATGACGCCGATCTTCATGCGGATCTGGTTGATGAAGATCACCATGCAGTTCGAACGCCCGATGCTGGCGGTCAGCTTGCGCATGGCCTGGCTCATCAGGCGGGCCTGGCTGCCCATCTGCATGTCGCCCATGTCGCCCTCGATCTCGGACTTGGGCGTCAGCGCCGCGACCGAGTCGACCACGACCAGGCTGACCGCGCCCGACCGCACCAGCGTGTCCACGATCTCCAGCGCCTGCTCGCCCGTGTCGGGCTGGCTAATCAGCAGCTCGTCCAGATTCACGCCCAGCTTCTTGGCGTATTGCGGGTCCAGCGCGTGTTCCGCGTCGACGAAGGCGCAGACGCCGCCCTTCTTCTGCTCCTCGGCCACGACATGCAGCGTCAGCGTCGTCTTGCCCGAGCTTTCCGGCCCGAATATCTCGATGATCCGGCCCTTGGGCAGGCCGCCGATGCCAAGCGCGATGTCCAGACCCAGCGACCCGGTCGAGGTCGCCTCGATCTCGGCCACCGGACTGTCCTTGCCCAGCTTCATGATCGAGCCCTTGCCGAACTGCCGTTCGATCTGGGCCAGGGCGCTGTCCAGCGCCTTCTGCTTGTCCGCCGCGCGTTTGTCCGTCATGTCGAAGATGCTCGCCTGTGCCATGTGATCCCCACGTTATTTCACAGCCCTCCGGGCGGGGCAATCAATTCGACCGACCGGATGTTCTTGTCTTGTTCACCACTAGATGCGTCATCCTTAAACCGGTTTTCAAGGATGTTGTGGACGATTGTCGATTCGTCTGCGCCAGCATCGCGCAGACAGGGTTAACAAAGCGTTTACAGCCTTTGGCGGGCCCGCTATTCAACGCCTCCGTGCATCTGCACACCATGATCGGACGACAGGCATGCTGATATTCTGGGACCAGAGGCTGGTGTTCCTTGCTACTCCCAAGGCCGGCTCGACGGCGATCGAGGTTGCGCTCGAGTCGCTGGCCTCGGCGTCGCTGCTGCGACCGGACGCGCTCAAGCACACCGATATCGCCACCTATCGCCGTTTCGTCGGCCCCTGGCTTTCCGCGCAGACCGATGCGGATTTCACCACGGTCGCCCTGATGCGAGAGCCGGTGGACTGGCTGCGCAGCTGGTACCGCTTCAAGCTGCGCGACGATCACGACGATCCGCGCCATGCCATGGACGGCATCAGCTTTTCCGATTTCGCGGCGCGTTACGCCGCAGGCCAGCACCCCGAAATTCGGCAGCCAGAGTGCCTTCCTGACGGACGGCGATCATCGCGTCGACTGCATCTTTCCGCTACGAGGACATCGCCAGCTTCGTGGATTTCCTGGAGACGCGACTTGATTGCGCGATCGAGCTGCGCGCATCAACGTGCCGCCCAGTGTCGACGTCCATCTGCCGGAACCGGCCGAGGCGCAGCTGGCGAAAACGCCATGGCCCGCGACCTGGACGTCTACGCGTCCTTGCACAGCCGCAGCTGATCCGCGCGTCAGTGCAGCCGGTCGCTGCCCGAGGGGCGCGTTCAGCTGCATCTCGACATCTGCGTCAGCTCGGTCAGCGTGAACGGCTTGGCCAGGAACGAAGCGTCTGCAATGGGCACCTGTCCGTCCACGAAAATGTCTTCGGTATATTCCGGACATGAAGATGACCTTGGCGGAAGGCAGCATCCGCCGCCCCTCGCGGACCAGGTGGGGCCGTCCATGCCGGGCATCACGACATCGGTGACGAAGATATCGACCGGACCGTCGCGCCCTTCCAGAAGGCTCAGCGCGGCCTCTCCCGATCCGGCCCTCAAGGACGTCATACCCCTTCAGCTTCAGGGCACGCGCGGCAAACGCGCGGACCGGCGCCTCGTCCTCGACCAGCAGCACGGTCGCCTTGGGGCCGGTCTGCAGCTGCGGGGTGGGCCGGGGCGCCGGACGCGCGGCGGGAACCGCCGCGATCTGGGCGCGGGCATGGGCCGGGAAATAGAGCGAGAAGGTCGTCCCTTCGCTCAGCACGCTGTCACAGAAGATGAAGCCGCCGGTCTGCTTGACGATGCCATAGGCCGTCGACAGGCCCAGTCCCGTCCCTCGCCCGTGCGCTTGGTGGTGAAGAACGGCTCGAATATCTTGCCAAGATGATCCGGCGCGATGCCGCAGCCGTGGTCGCGCCACGATGATGCGGACATAGTCGCCCCTTGGGCAGCGTGACCTGGTCGCGGGTCATCGCCTCGGACAGGTGAAGGTTTTCGGTGCGCACGGTGATGTCGCCGCCTTGCGGCATGGCATCGCGGGCGTTGACGACAAGGGTTCATGATGACCTGCTCCAGTTGCCGCTTGTCGGCGCGGATGGCGCGCAGCGCCGGATCGTAGGTAATGGTCAGGCCCACCCGTTCCCCCACCAGCCGGTTCAGCAGGTGGGTCAGGTCGGCCAGCGTGTCTCGCAAGTCCAGCGTCTCCAGCCGCAGCGTCTGCTTGCGCGAGAACGCCAGCAGCTGTCCGACCAGCGCCGCCGCGCGGTTGGCGTTCTGGCTGATCTGGTCCAGGTCGGCATAATCCGGATCGCCCTTGTCGCGCTTGAGCATCAGCAGGTCGCAATGCCCGCTGATCGCGGTCAGCAGGTTGTTGAAATCATGCGCGACGCCGCCCGCCAGCTGGCCGATGGCCTGCATCTTCTGGCTTTGCACGAACTGCGCCTCCAGCGTCTTGAGGGCGCTGGCATCGGTCAGCACGGCGATCATGCGGCCAGCCTCGGCAGGGTCGCGCGCCAGCGACAGCTGGAAATAGCGGTCGCGCATCTCTCCCTGGCGGCTGTCGGGGTGGCGCAGGCGCAGCATTTCCGTTCCGTTGGTGGCGCGCCCGGCGCACATGTCGGAAAGCCAGTCCGCCAGCGGGCGTCCCGGCCCTTCCAGCAGTTCGGCCAGGTTCTGGCCCTCGTCCGCCAGCATGCCGTCCAGCAGGTGACGCGCGGCGGCATTGGCGCGGCAGATGCGGCCATCAGTCGCCAGACGCAGCAGCGCGACGGGAATGGCGTCGAAATCATCGGCGGGGGGCTGGTCCTCCTCCATCGCCAGGGCCAATTCGAACCCATCGGGCTGGACCCCGGCGCGGTGCAGCGACCAGATCTGCAGCGGCGCGTCGGGCAGGCAGGACAGCGACAGGATCTCTCCCTCGGCCAGTTCCAGATCGGCATTGCCCACCCGCAGCGCACGAGCGGTCAGGTCGGCCAGCTGCCCTTCGGCATCGGCGCGCAGGCGCGCGATCAGCGACAGGACCGGGCGACCGGTCAGGTCCTCGAACTCGGTCCGGGCGGCCTCGTTCTGGAACAGCACCTGGCCGCGGGCATCGCACATCCAGATCGGGTCGGCGGCGGTCGCCACCTCTCCCCTGATGGCGCGCAGGGCCTTGCGGGCCGATAGTCCGCGCGCCAGATGGCCCACGGCGACCGCGCCCCCCAGCAGGTACCACGCCACCGCGACCGTCGAGGCAAGCACGGCCGCCGTCCCGGTCGCGGCGCCCGGTCGCGCCATCAGCACGGCCGCCCCCAGCACCATCGGCGCCAGCAGCAGCGGCAGCGCCGCCAGCGCCCCGCGCGGCAGGCCCGCCTGTTCGTCAAGATGCGCCATCGCGAATCGTCCCTTGTTCCGTCCGATCCTTCGCAGCGTAGCGCGGCTTTGCTTAAATTTGCGTTAACCCTGTCGCAGCTGGGCCAGAAAGAACCCGTCGCCCCCGGTCAGGGGTGTCCATGCCTGCTGGTCGATGCGCCGGAAACCGGGATGACGCGACAGGAACGCGTCCACCTGATCGCCGTTCTCGGCCTCAAGGAGGGAACAGGTCATGTAGGCCAGCAGACCGCCGGGCGCGACCAGTGCCGCCACCTGATCCAGGATGCGGGCCTGCAGCGCCACGAGGTCGCTCAACTGCGCCGCGGTCAGACGCCATTTCGCGTCGGGCGTCCGCCGCCATGTCCCTGATCCTGAACAGGGAACGTCGGCGACCACCAGGTCGGACGTCCCGCGCGGCTGCGTCTGGATCTGGACCTTGGCCACCGCGCGGGCGGCACGGGCGGGCAGATCGGCCATGCGGGCCGGGGCCACGTCATGGGCGGACACCTGCATGCCAGGCTGCCGCGCGGCCAGGGCCAGCGCCTTGCCGCCGCCCCCCGCGCAATAGTCCAGGACCCGCAGGCCGGGAGCCAACGGCAGCCGCGCGCAGGCCATCTGTGGTGACAGGTCCTGCAACTCGACCAGGCCGTCCAGATAGGCGCTGGACCGCGCGATCAGGCGGTCGCCCGACACGACCCGCAGGGCCGATGCAAGCTGGGGCGCGGCCTCGACCGTGATCCCGTCGGCGGCCAGCACCGCCGCCGCCTGTTCGGGCGTCGCGCGCGACCCGTTTACGCGCAGCCAGACCGGCGCACGCTGCGTCATGGCCAGCGCCACGGCATCGGCCTGATCGCCCAGGGCCTGCCGCCAGGCCGGGCGCAACCAGTCGGGCAGGTCGTCGGGCAGCGGGTCGGGGGGAACCACGGCGGCCTCGGCCTCCGTCAGGGGTGATGGTGCGTGGCCTTCTCCGGTGAAGATCGCGTCCAGCGACGGACCGGATTGGCGGACATGGCCGATCATCAGCCCCCGCCCCGTCAGATCACCGCCCAAGGCGGCCAGACTGTCGCGGCGTCGCAGGGCACCGAAGACCAGATCGCGCAGGGCGGCCCGGTCGCCCGACCCCGCAAAGCGGCTGGCGCGCGACCAGCGCAACAGCGCCTGTTCCGCAGGGCTGCCGGCAAGGATCTGGTCCAGAACGGTGATGGCGGCGCTGATGCGGGCGGCGGGCGTCACGATGTCGCCCGTCCGGAAAGGGTGTGATGGGTCATGGGTCCCTTGGCTGATCTGTCAGATCATCTGCCTATCATGATGACGCGGGACCGGGCCAGCCCCATCAGCATTCCTGACGGTGTCGATCAGATAATCGAAATTTACCTGATGCGTTAACCAAGCTACTGTCCGGCCATGACGAATCGCCCGCGATGCGACCGGTCCGCGGCATGCCGCCGGACCGCCCGCATGGCCCGCAAGATGGAGATGATGATGGACGGCAACCCGATGAACAGCGCCGGCAAATGCCCTGTGATGCATGGCAGCCATACCTCGACCGCGGCGTCGAACACCGACTGGTGGCCCAGTGCGCTGAATTTCGACATCCTGCATCAGCATGACCGCAAGACGAATCCGCTTGGCCCCGATTTCAACTATCGCGAACAGCTGAAGTCGCTGGACGTCGAGGCGCTGAAGAACGACATCCGCGCCCTGATGACCGACAGCCAAGAGTGGTGGCCCGCCGACTGGGGCAGCTATGTCGGCATGTTCGCGCGCGTCACCTGGCATGCGGCGGGGTCCTATCGCTTGGGCGACGGTCGGGGCGGTGCGGGCACCGGCAACCAGCGTTTCGCGCCGCTGAACAGCTGGCCCGACAACAACAACACCGACAAGGGTCGCCGCCTGCTGTGGCCGATCAAGAAGAAGTACGGCAACAAGATCAGCTGGGCCGACCTGATCGTGCTGGCCGGGACCATCGCCTATGAGCAGGCAGGTCTGAAGACCTTCGGCTTTGCCTTTGGCCGCGAGGACATCTGGCATCCCGAGAAGGACATCTACTGGGGCGCCGAGAAGGAGTTCCTGGAGGGGTCTGAAAGCCGCTATGCGGACGTGACCAAGCCCGACACGATGGAGAACCCCCTGGCCGCCGTGCAGATGGGGCTGATCTACGTGAACCCCGAGGGCGTGAACGGTCAGCCCGACCCGGCAGCCACCGCCCAGCACATCCGCGAGACCTTTGCCCGGATGGCCATGAACGACGAGGAGACCGTCGCCCTGACCGCCGGCGGCCACACCATCGGCAAGAGCCACGGCAACGGCCGGGCCGAGAATATGGGGGCCGAGCCAGAAGGCGCGGCGCTGCACGAGCAGGGCCTGGGCTGGAACGCGCAGGAAGGCCGCCGCGGCATCGGCCGCGACCAGATGGTCAGCGGCATCGAGGGCGCCTGGACCAGCAACCCCACCAAGTGGGACATGGGCTATTTCGACATGCTGTTCGGCCATGAGTGGGAGCTGCGCAAGTCGCCCGCAGGCGCCTGGCAGTGGGAGCCCGTGGACATCAAGCCGAGGACATGCCCGCCGATGTCGAGGATCCATCGATCCGGACCATGCCGATCATGACCGACGCGGACATGGCGATGAAGGTGGACCCCGTCTATCGCGCCATCTGCGAGAAGTTCATCGCCGATCCGGCAAGCTTCGACGACGCCTTCGCCCGCGCCTGGTTCAAGCTGACCCACCGCGACATGGGTCCCAAGGCTCGCTATGTCGGGCCCGACGTGCCGTCCGAGGACCTGATCTGGCAGGACCCGGTTCCCGCCGGCCGGACCGATTACGACGTCGAGGGCCTCAAGGCGCGGATCGCGGCGACCGACCTGACCGTGGCCGAGATGGTCGCGACGGCCTGGGACAGTGCGCGGACTTTCCGCGGGTCCGACCTGCGCGGCGGTGCCAACGGCGCCCGCATCCGCCTGGCCCCGCAGAAGGACTGGGCCGGCAACGAACCCGAGCGCCTGGCCCGCGTCCTGTCCGTCCTGCAGCCCATCGCCGATGAGGCCGGCGTCCCCCTGGCCGATGTCATCGTGCTGGCCGGAAATGTCGGCATCGAGAAGGCAGCGCAGGCGGCGGGCCACGCGATCACCGTGCCCTTTGCCCCCGGCCGCGGCGACGCGACCGAGGAGCAGACCGACGCGGCATCCTTCGACGCGCTAGAGCCGGTGCATGACGGGTTCCGCAACTGGCTGAAGGCCGATTTCGCCGTCAACGCCGAGGAGCTGCTGCTGGATCGTGCGCAGCTGCTGGGTCTGACCGCGGCCGAGATGACCGTCCTTCTTGGCGGGCTGCGGGTGATCGGTGCCAACTATGGCGGGTCCAAGCTGGGCGTGCTGACCGACCGCGAAGGCGCGCTGACGCAGGACTTCTTCGTCAACCTGACGGACATGGCCAACCGCTGGACCAAGGCCCAAGGCGACGCCGAGGTCTATGAGATCCGCGACCGCAAGACCGACGCCGTCCGCTGGCAGGCGTCGCGCGTGGACGTGACCGTGGGCTCGAACTCGATCCTGCGCAGCTATGCCGAGGTCTATGCCCAGGACGACAACGCCGAGAAGTTCGTCCGTGATTTCGTCGCCGCCTGGGTCAAGGTGATGAACGCCGACCGCTTCGACATCGCGGCCTGATCCGGCAGGGGCGCATCCGTGCGCCCCGACCACCCATGACAAAGGCGGCCCCCTTGCGGGGGCCGCCTTTTCGCTGTGAGGCCGATGTTCAGCCCAGACGGTAGTTCGGGCTTTCGCGCGTGATCTGCACGTCGTGGACGTGGCTTTCCTTCAGCCCTGCCCCGGTGATGCGGACGAACTGGCAGTTGGTGCGCATCTCGGCGACGGTGGCGCAGCCGGTATAGCCCATCGCGGCGCGCAGGCCGCCGACCAGCTGGTGCACCACGGCGTTGGCCGTCCCCTTGTAGGGCACCTGCCCCTCGATCCCCTCGGGGACCAGCTTGTCGCTGGCCGCGTCCTTCTGGAAATAGCGGTCGGCCGATCCGCGCGCCATCGCGCCCAGCGAGCCCATCCCGCGATAGGACTTGAAGCTGCGGCCCTGGTACAGGATCACCTCCCCGGGGCTTTTCGTCGGTGCCGGCGATGGCGCTGCCGACCATGGCGCAGCTGGCGCCCGCGGCGATGGCCTTGGCGAAATCGCCGCTGAACTTGATCCCGCCGTCAGCGATGATCGGGATGTCGCCCGCACCGGCCACGGCATCCATGATCGCGGTCAGTTGCGGCACGCCCACGCCCGCCACGATCCGCGTGGTGCAGATCGAGCCCGGCCCGATGCCGACCTTGACCGCGTCCGCGCCCGCGCCGATCAGCGCGCGCGTGGCCTCGGTCGTGGCGACGTTGCCGGCAACAACCTGCACGCCCTCGCGGAACGCCTTGACCCGTTCGACCGCGCGCGCGACGCCTGCGGAATGGCCATGGGCCGTGTCGATCACGACCATGTCCACGCCGGCCTCGATCAACGCGCAGCTGCGCTCGAAGCCCTCGTCGCCCACGGTGGAGGCTGCGGCCACGCGCAGGCGGCCCAGGTCGTCCTTGCAGGCCTGCGGGTTCAGCACGGCCTTTTCGGTATCCTTCAGCGTCAGAAGGCCGGTCAGCTTGCCCGACCCGTCGGTGACCAGCAGCTTCTCGATCCGGCGCGCCTTCATCAGGCTGATCGCCTCGGCCCGGTCGGCCGGTTCGCGCAGGATGGCCAGGTTGTCCGACGACATCATGGCTCGCACCGGGGTGCGCATGTCGCTGGCGAACCGCATGTCGCGGTTGGTCACGATCCCCAGCACGCGCCCGTCCGCATCGACGACCGGAAAACCGGTGACGTTGTATCGGTCCTGCAGCGCCTTGGCATCGGCCAGGGTCTGGTCCGGCGTCAGGGTGATCGGGTTGTAGACGATGCCGCTCTCGAACCGCTTGACGCGGCGGACCTCGTCGGCCTGCTGCTCGGTCGTCAGGTTGCGGTGGATCACGCCCATGCCGCCGGCCTGCGCCATCGCGATGGCCATGCGGCTTTCGGTGACCGTGTCCATGGCGGATGACAGCAGCGGGATGTTCATCCGGATCGACCGGGTGACATGGGTGGTCACGTCAGCGGTCGAGGGAAGCACCGTCGATGCTGCCGGAACCAGAAGAACGTCGTCGAATGTGAGGGCCTCACGAATCTGCATGGGGGGTGTCCTTGCGGCAATCTCGTTTGGCAGTTTCCCCTTTCACGCCCTGTCCACTTTGTCCAGCCCGCACGCAGGCGTTGCACGGACGACACGGCATACGGGCAGACATGACGCGGACGTCACGTCAGCGTGTTTGGGTAATTGATCGATAACGTTCGTGCGCTACGGTGGGTTCCGGGGGCGGTTCGCCCGACCGAGGGAGGATGACATGAAAATTCGCAATCACGAGCATGGCCGCGCTGCTGGCGGGAACCGCGCCACTGCTGGCCGGGGGGATCGAACGCGCGCCCCAGTCACTGAACATCCTGTTCGAACAGGGCAATTACGCGGAACTCAGCTTCGGCGGCGCCGACCCGACCGTCGAAGGCCCGGACAGCCCTCCCGTGGGCGCACCGATCCCGCAGCGTAACACGGGTGACGTGGCAAACGGCTATGGGTTCGTGGGCCTGGGCTACAAGCACCAGTTCAACGACGCGCTGTCGGCCGCATTGATCATCGAACAACCCTTCGGCGCGGACGTGACCTACACCCCTGCCGCCGATGGGGGATCGTTCCTGCTGGGCGGCACCCGCGCGCGCGTCGATTCGACGACCGTGACCGCCCTGATGCGCTACAAGCTGCCCAACAACCTGTCGTTCCATGGCGGCCTGCGCGGCTCGCGCGCCGATGCCGAAGTGACGCTGAGCGGCGCGGCCTATGGTCCGATCAGCGGCTACAACGTGCAGTTGGACCAGGACTGGGGGCGTCGGCTTCGTGGTCGGCGCCGCCTATGAGATTCCCGACATCGCGGGTCGCGTCTCGCTGACCTACAACTCCAAGGTCGAACATCAGTTCGACACGGTCGAGAGCGTGAATGGCACCATCCTGGGACGTTCCACCACGACCGTCGACACCCCGGAATCGCTGACCCTCGAAGCGCAGACCGGCGTCGCTGCGGACACGCTGGTCTTCGGCAGCATCCGCTGGGTCAACTGGTCGGAGTTCACCGTGAACCCGCGCATCTTCTCCCGCGCACCCACCGCGACGGATCCGCTGGGCTTCAACGTCACGGACGGCCTCGTGTCGCTGGAGGACACGACGACCTATACGCTCGGCGTCGGTCGCAAGTTCAACGAGACATGGTCCGGCTCCGCAGCGCTTGTCTACGAGCCGGAGAACGACGATCTGGTCTCGCCCCTGGCGCCGACCAACGGTCGCCTCGGCCTGACGCTGGCCGCCGTCTACACCATGGACAACATGAAGATCACCACGGGGATCAACTACTCCAAGCTGGGCGACGCGCGTCCCCAGACCGGCGGCGAACCCCGTGCACAGATGGAAGACAGCGACCTGCTGGGGATTGGCATCCGCATCGGCTACAGCTTCTGATCGCCGCCTGATCTTAGGTCACCGATCGGCCCTGTCTCCGCGACAGGGCCGTTTTTCGTTGGACGGCAACCCTGTGGTGGTGGGCGGCGACATCGTCCAAACGCCCCTGCGCGGGGGACAGGCCGACGATGCGCAACGAACTGGCGGAATGCCGCGACGGTGGGGGGTCCGGGGGGCTGGCCCCCCGGCCTGCGCGGGACGCAGAGGGTCCTGCGCGACGCGGCGTGGTACGCCCGTGCGGTCGGCCTCTTTCCATGCCGCATGCATGCGATTACCTAGGGGCCGAGCAGGGAAAGGGCATGGGATGATCTATGGCAGCGCGGATGAATGGCGGGCCGCCGCGGGCAAGCGGGTCGTGCTTTTCGGCATGTCCGGCCTGGGCAAGACCTATCTGGCCTCGATGCTGCGGGACACGGGCGACTGGTTCCACTACAGCGTCGATTACCGGATCGGCACGCGCTACATGGGTGAATACATCGCCGACAATTTCAAGCGCGAGGCGATGAAGGTGCCGTTTCTGCGCGAATTGCTGATGTCTGACAGCGTGCATATCGCCAGCAACATCACCTTCGACAACCTGGCGCCGCTGTCCACCTATCTGGGCAAGCCCGGCAGCCCGTCGCGCGGGGGACTGCCCTTCGACGCCTATTGCCAGCGTCAGGACCAGCATTGCCGGGCCGAGATCGCCTCGCTTCTGGACACCCGACATTTCATGGACCGCGCCGGCGACATCTACGGCACGCCGCATTTCGTCTGCGACAGCGGCGGCTCGATCTGCGAGGTCGTGGATCCGGACGATCCCGACGACCCGGTCCTGACCGCCCTGTCGCGCGACCTGCTGCTGGTCTGGATCAAGGGCAGCGACGCGCATACCGCCGAACTGGTCCGCCGTTTCGACCGCGCGCCGAAGCCGATGTATTACCAGCCGCAGTTCCTGGAACGCGCCTGGATCGCCTATCGCGTGGAAAAGGGGCTGGAAGCTGACCAGGTGAACCCCGATGACTTCATCCGCTGGACCTATGCCCGGGCGCTGGCGCATCGCCAGCCGCGCTATGAGGCGATGGCCCGGCGCGGCGTCACCATCCTGGCCGAGGAGGTGGCGCAGATCCGCACCCCTGACGATTTCACCGACCTGATCGCGACCGCCATCGCGCGCAAGGATAGCTGACATGCCCATCACGTTGAATGAAAGCCTGCCCGCCTATCGCATCCTGTCCCAGGAAGGGGTGATGGTCATGTCGCCGGGTCGTGCAGCGACCCAGGACATCCGTCCTCTGCGCATCGCGCTGCTGAACCTGATGCCCAAGAAGATCCAGACCGAGAACCAGTTCGCCCGGCTGATCGGCGCCACGCCGCTGCAGATCGACTTTCAGCTGATCCGCATGTCGGACCATGAAAGCCGCAACACCGCCGCCGACCACATGGAAAGCTTCTATCGACCGTTCCGCGACGTCGAGGCCAGCGGAGAGAAGTTCGACGGCCTGGTCATCACCGGCGCTCCGATCGAGCATCTGCCATTCGAGGACGTGACCTATTGGGGACGAACTGACCCGCGTCTTTGCCTGGACGCAGACCCATGTGCATTCGACCTTCGGGGTCTGCTGGGGCGGCATGGCGATGGCGGCGCATTTCCACGGCCTGCCCAAGCACCCCCTGCCCGCCAAGGCGTTCGGCTGTTTCCGGCACACCAATCTGGCGCCGGCATCGCCCTATCTGCGCGGGTTCTCGGACGAGGTGCTGGTCCCGGTCAGCCGCTGGACCGAGGTGCGTCAGGACGACGTGGACGCCCGCCCTGCGCTGACCACCCTGCTGGCCAGCGCCGATGTCGGGCCGTGCCTGCTGGCCGATCCGGGGCATCGTGCCCTCTATGTCTTCAACCATTTCGAATATGACAGCACCACGCTCAAGGAGGAATACGACCGGGACGTCGCGGCGGGGAAACCGGTGAACGTGCCCGCCAACTATTATCCCGGCGACGATCCGACGCGGGCGCCCGCGAACCGCTGGCGCAGCCATGCGCACCTGCTCTACGGTAACTGGATCAACGAGATCTATCAGACGACATGGTACGACATGTCGCGCATCGGAGAGGGCTGAGCACATGGGCGCCGAACTGCCGGACCTGCCGCTGGTGGGCAAGATCACCGCCTATCTGCAGGACGAGGCCCCCGCGCCGATCCGCAAGGCGGTTCAGAAGGGGTCGTCCAAGGACATCCTGGACCCGGACTTCCCCTACAGCGCAGAGATGCCCAAGGCGGAATACGAACCGCAGATGGCTGCATTGCAGATGCAGCTGGTTCGCATGATGCATGATGTGATCGACAGCGGAAAGCGGCTGGTGGTCCTGTTCGAGGGGCGCGACGCCGCCGGCAAGGGCGGCACGATCGAGCGCGTGCGCGAAAACCTGAACCCCCGGTCGGCCAGCATCGTGGCCCTGCCCAAACCGAACGAGCGCGAGGCGGGCCAGTGGTATTTCCAGCGCTATGTCGACTGGCTGCCCGGCGCCGGAGAGATCGCCCTGTTCGACCGCAGCTGGTACAACCGCGGCGTGGTCGAACGGGTCTTCGGCTTTTCGACCGACACGCAGCGCGCGGCGTTCTTTCGCCAGCTGCCGGGGTTCGAACAGATGCTGGTCGACGACGGGATCATCCTGGTCAAGCTGTGGCTGAACGTGGGCCGCGCCGAACAGCTGCGGCGTTTCTTGGACCGCGAAAAGGACCCGCTGAAGCAGTGGAAGCTAAGCGGCATCGACGTGGACGGGCTGGCCCGGTGGGACGACTATACCGCGGCGATCCGCGACACGCTGGCGGCGTCCCATTCGCCGATCGCGCCCTGGACCGTGATCCGGTCGGACGACAAGCGCCGCGCCCGGATCGCCGCGATCCAGACCATTCTGGGCGCGGTCGATTACGCGGGCAAGGATCCGGCCGCCATCGGAACGCGCGACCCCCTGATCGCAGGCGGGCCGGAACTGCTGCGCGACTGATCTTGGCGCGCGCGCGCCCACGTGCCAGAACCCGACCGGAACATCCTGGGAGGGGATCATGGATCTGTCGAACTGCCGCGCCGTCGTGACCGGGGGCGCATCGGCCTGGGCGCCGCCACCGCGGCGCATTTCCGCGACATGGGGGCTCAGGTCACCGTGCTGGACCGCGACCCGGCGGGGGCCGAAGCCGCATCCGCCATCGGCGCGCATTATGCCGTGACCGACGTCACCGACGAAGCCAGCGTGACGGCGGCGCTGGATCATGCCGTGGCGCGGATGGGGGGCATCGATGTGTGCGTGAACTGCGCGGGCGTGGTGGTGGGCGAAAAGACCCTGGGCCGCGACGGTCCGCACCGTCTGGACAGCTTTCGCCGCACGATCGAGGTCAATCTGATCGGCAGCTTCAACGTGCTGCGCCTGGCCGCCGAACGCATGGCCGCGAACGGGCGTGCCCAGAACGGCGTGATCGTGAACACGGCGTCTATCGCCGCCTTTGACGGGCAGAAGGGCCAGGCCGCCTATGCCGCCTCCAAGGCCGGCATCGCGGGCATGACGCTGCCGCTGGCGCGCGATCTGGCGGGACAGGGCATCCGCGTCTGCGCCATCGCGCCCGGCATCTTTGGCACGCCCATGCTCAAGGGCCTGCCCGCGGACGTGCAGGACAGCCTGGCGGCCGAGGTGACCTATCCCAAGCGGCTTGGCGATCCGACCGAATTCGCGCGGACCTGCGCCTTCATCGTCCAGAACGACTATCTGAACGGAGAGACGATCCGCGTCGACGGCGCGTTGCGGATGCGCTAGGCACACAGGCCCATCACGGGCGCGCGAAACCCTTGCGCGCGCCCGCAGCCCGCCTTAGCGTTGTCGCAAATCCGACAACAGAGAGGCCAGTTTTCATGCGCTTGCTGACCACCACCATCCTGGCCGCGGCGGCCCTGCCCGCCTATGCCGCCGACCGCGAACTGACGGTTTTCGATTGGGCCGGGTTCGAGGAGCCCTCGATCTTCCAGGCCTATGTGGACAAGCACGGCGACAGCCCGACCTATGCCTTCTACGGCGATGACGACGAAGCGTTCCAGAAGGTCGCGTCGGGTTTCAAGGCGGACGTGATCCATCCCTGCAGCCAGATGGTCGGCAAGTACCGCGATGCCGGCCTGATCGAGCCTTGGGACACGTCGCGCATCCCGAACTTCGAGCAGATCGAGGAGCGGTTCCTGGACAGCGAGGTGTTCCGCGACGATCAGGGCGTGTGGTTCATCCCCACCGACTGGGGCGCCACCGCCATCGCCTACAACACCGAGACCGTGCCTGCCGAGGACGTGGCCAGCCTTGGCGTCTTCACCAACCCGAAATACCAGGGCCGCACCTCGCTGCCCGACAGTTCGGATGATGTCTGGGCGCTGGCCTATCTGGCGACCGGCGTGACCGACTGGTCCGAGGTGACCGACGAACAGTTCCAGGCCGCCGCCGCCTGGCTGCGCGAGGCGCATGCCAATGTCGCGGCCTACTGGGCCGACCCGTCCGAACAGGCGCAGCTGATGGCGTCGGGTGCGGTGGACGTGGCCTGGTCATGGAACGACGGTGTCGTCTATCTGCAGGCCGACAACTATCCGGTGGGCTTTCAGCGTGAGCCGGCCGAAGGGTCGTCGACCTTCTTTTGCGGCTACGTGAACGTCAAGGACGGTCCGGGCAGCGAAGACAAGGCCTATGACTTCATCAACGCCTGGCTGGAGCCGTCGGCCGCCAAGGCGCTGCTGGACACGATCGGTTATGGCCATACCTCGGCCGCGGCCATGGCGACCATTGCCGACGAACCCGCCGTCGCCGAAGGTCTGGCCGAGATCGACGCCCCGGTCCTGGCCCAGACCCCGAACGACCCCGAACTGCGTCAGCGCCAGTTGGCCGAGTTCGAGAAGATCAAGGCCGGCTTCTGATCCCGGTCAGGGACAGCGCATGATACCTGTCAGGGGGCGATCACGATGTGGTCGCCCTGCTGCATGATCGGGACCGCATCCAGCCCGCATTCCGCACCGGCCACGACGCTGCCGGTCGACTTGTCGAAGCTTGCGCCATGTGCGGTGCACAGCAGCCGCAACCCATCCGCCGAAAGCAGCATTTTCGCCGCGGTAATCCAGCGGCAGGTACTGATGGGGACAGGCGTTCACATAGGCACGCAGCACGTCGCCGTCGCGCAGCACGATCATCGGGAACGACCCGCGGTCGGTCGTGACGGTCAGCGGATGGACGCCAGTGATCCCGGTCGCCACGCAGACGCGCGTTCCGGGCGCCGGGGCGCTGCTGTAATCGGTCCAGGCCATGATCATCGGCGCGGCGGCCTCCCCGCCGCCGCGCCGCTCCTCCCTACTGGGCCGGGGTGGCGTCGAGAACGCCGCGCCGGATCTGGTCTTCCTCGATAGACTCGAACAGGGCGCGGAAATTGCCCTCTCCGAACCCGTCGTCGCCCTTGCGCTGGATGAACTCGAAGAAGATTGGCCCGATCACCGTCTTCGAGAAGATCTGCAGCAGGATGCGTGTCTCTCCGCCACCCACGACGCCTTCGCCGTCGATCAGGATGCCGCGCGCCTTCATGCGGTCCAGCGGTTCGTCATGGTCCTTCACGCGGCGGTGCGACATCTCGTAATAGGTGTCGGGGGGGCCGGGCATGAACTCCATCCCAGCCTCGGCAATGCGGTCGGTTCCGGCATAGATGTCGTTCGAGGCGATGGCGATGTGCTGGATGCCCTCGCCCTTGTATTCGCGCAGGTACTCCTCGATCTGGCTGTGATCGTCGGTGCTCTCGTTGATCGGGATGCGGATCTTGCCGCAGGGCGATGTCAGGGCGCGGCTGACCAGCCCGGTCTGCTTGCCCTTGATGTCGAAGAAGCGGATCTCGCGGAAGTTGAACGTGTCGTGATAGAACTTGTACCACGTGTCCATGTTGCCGCGGATCACGTTGTGGGTCAGGTGATCCAGATAGAAGAAGCCGAACCCTTCGGGGCGCGGGTCTGTCTCGCCGATCCAATCGTAATCCGCGTCATAGGCACTGCCCGCGTCCCCATAGCGGTCGATGAAATACAAAAGCGACCCGCCGATGCCCAAGACAGCCGGTGCCTCGATCGACTTGCCGGGCCCGGTGTATTCGGTGGCGCCAAGCTCCAGCGCGCGCTTCAGGGCGACCTGCGCGTCCACCACCCGCCACGCCATGGCCGGCGCGCAGGGGCCATGCTCCGCGACAAAGCCGGCTGCATGGCTGTCCGCCTCGGCATTCAGCAGATAGTTGATGTCGCCCTGACGATAGAGCGTGATCGCCTTGGTCTTGTGGGTCGCCACGGGGGTGAACCCCATCTGCCGGAAGATGCGGTCCAGGACGGCCGGGTCCGGATGGGCGTATTCGACAAACTCGAACCCATCCGTTCCCGCGGGGTTGGCGGCACTGATCGTGGCCTTGGGGGCATCGTGGGGAAAGGGTCCCATGGCATTCCTCCTGCTTGTTGCCACCATGATGCGCGTGGGCCGCTGCAATGTGCTTGCAAAGAGGATCACCCTGCGGCCAGAATTGCACGAAACGCGCATCGATGGCGCAAATGACGCACAGGTGACGCATGGACCGGTTCGACAGTGCAATCCTGGCTGCCCTGCAGCGCGACGGGGCCCTCAGCAACGCCGCATTGGCACAGATCGTGGGCCTGTCTGCCAGTCAGATCTCGCGCAGGCGCGCGGCCCTGGAGGAGGCCGGCGTGATCGAGGGCTATGCCGCGCGGCTGTCGGCGGCCAAGCTGGGGCACGGGTTCAGGGCGGTGATCCGCGTCAACCTGCGCGGCCATGGCCAGGGACGCGAGGACGAATTCGCCCGCTTCGTGGCGGCACAGCCAATGATCCGGCAGGCGTTCTCGGTGTCCGGCGATGCCGATTACGTCCTGGACGTGCGCGCCCGCGACCTGGAGGCCTTTGCCGATTTCGTCCATCGCCACCTGCTGCCGCACCCGCAGGTGGCGCAGGTCCGCTCCGAAATCGTTCTTAAGACGCTCAAGGACGAAGGCGGCGTTCCGGTCTGACCATGCACCGCGCTCATGATCTTGTCGAATACTATGAATTTGCCGATGGGACGCGGAACGCCTATATCACGGGCTGAAACCGAAAGGCCTGATACCATGTCCCTGCCCCCATCCCCCGCCTTTGCGGCCCTGAACAAGGCCGCATCCGAACGCATCCTGATCCTGGACGGCGCGATGGGCACGCAGATCCAGGCCCTTGGCCTGGGAGAGGACGACTATACCGGCCACGGGTCCGGTCATGTCTGCCGTCATCACACCGACCACCCCCAGCAGGGCAACAATGATCTTCTGGTCCTGACCCAGCCCGAGGCGGTCGAGGAGATCCATTACCGCTATGCGATGGCCGGCGCCGACATCGTCGAGACCAATACCTTTTCCGCGACCACCATCGCGCAGGCCGATTATGGTCTGGGCGAGGCCGTCCACGACCTGAACGTCGAGGGTGCCCGCGTCGTCCGCCGTGCACTGGACCGCGCGACGGCCCAGGACGGGCGGACCCGTTTCGTCGCAGGCGCCATCGGGCCGACGAACCGCACCGCATCGATGAGCCCGGACGTCAACGACCCCGGATACCGCGCCGTGACGTTCGAGGACCTGCGTGCCGCCTATCTGCAGCAGGCCAAGGGTCTGATCGCCGGCGGTGCCGACATCCTGCTGATCGAGACGATCTTCGACACGCTGAACGCCAAGGCCGCGATCTTTGCCTGCATCCAGGCGATGGAGGATCACGGCCAGCGTCTTCCCATGATGATCTCGGGCACAATCACCGACGCGTCGGGGCGCACCCTGTCGGGCCAGACGCCGACCGCGTTCTGGCATTCGGTCCGCCATGCGAACCCCTGGACCATCGGCCTGAACTGCGCGCTTGGTGCCTCGGCCATGCGGCCGCATCTGGTCGAGCTGTCGGGCGTGGCCGACACGCTGATCTGTGCCTATCCCAATGCCGGCCTGCCCAACGCCTTCGGCCAGTATGACGAAGGCCCCCATGACACCGCCCCGCAGGTCGCCGAATTCGCGCGCGCGGGGCTGGTCAACGTGGTTGGCGGCTGCTGCGGCACCACGCCAGATCATATCCGCGCCATCGCCGATGCCGTGGCCCCCTTCGCCCCCAGAAAGGTGCCCGCCTATGCCTGATCGTTACCTGCGCCTGTCGGGGCTGGAGCCCTTTGTCCTGACGCCCGACATCCCCTTCGTGAACGTCGGCGAACGCACCAACGTCACCGGCTCCGCCCGTTTCCGCAAGCTGATCAAGGAACGCGACTATGCCACCGCGCTGGAGGTCGCCCGCGATCAGGTCGAGAACGGCGCCCAGATCATCGACATCAACATGGATGAGGGCCTGATCGATTCAAAGGCCGCGATGGTCGAATACCTGAACCTGCTGGCGGCCGAACCTGACATCGCGCGCGTGCCGATCATGATCGACAGCTCCAAATGGGAGGTGATCGAGGCCGGCCTGCAATGCGTGCAGGGCAAGCCGGTCGTCAACTCGATCAGCATGAAGGAGGGCGAGGAGCAGTTCCGCCATCAGGCGCGACTGTGCCTGGCCTATGGCGCGGCGGTCGTGGTCATGGCCTTCGACGAGCAGGGCCAGGCCGACACCGCCGCCCGCAAGATCGAGATCTGCCAGCGCGCCTACGACATCCTGGTGAACGAGGTGGGCTTTCCACCCGAGGACATCATCTTCGACCCCAACATCTTCGCGGTGGCCACGGGCATCGAGGAGCACAACAACTACGGCGTCGACTTCATCGAGGCGACGCGCTGGATTCGCCAGAACCTGCCCCATGCGCATGTGTCGGGCGGCGTATCGAACCTGTCTTTCAGCTTCCGCGGCAACGAGCCGGTGCGCGAGGCGATGCATGCCGTGTTCCTCTATCACGCCATCAAGGCGGGGATGGACATGGGCATCGTCAATGCGGGCCAGCTGGCCGTCTATGACCAGATTGACCCCGATCTGCGCGAGGCCTGCGAGGATGTCGTCCTGAACCGCCGCCCCGACGGCACCGAACGCCTGCTGGAGATCGCCGAGCGGTTCCGCGGCGACGGTCAGGGGGCCAAGCGCGAAAAGGACCTGTCCTGGCGCGAATGGCCGCTGGACAAGCGGCTGGAACATGCCCTGGTCAACGGCATCACCGAATATATCGAATCCGACACCGAAGAGGCCCGGCAGGCTGCCGAACGTCCGCTGCACGTGATTGAAGGCCCGCTGATGGCGGGGATGAACGTGGTGGGCGACCTGTTCGGCGCGGGCAAGATGTTCCTGCCGCAGGTGGTGAAATCCGCCCGCGTGATGAAGCAGGCCGTGGCCGTTCTTCTGCCCTACATGGAGGAGGAAAAGCGCCTGTCCGGCGGGACAGAGCGCGAGACCGCGGGCAAGATCCTGATGGCGACCGTCAAGGGCGACGTCCATGACATCGGCAAGAACATCGTCGGCGTCGTGCTGGCCTGCAACAACTTCGAGGTCATCGACCTGGGCGTGATGGTCCCGGCGCAGAAGATTCTGCAGGTCGCCCGCGACGAGAACGTAGACATCATCGGTCTGTCCGGCCTGATCACCCCGTCCCTGGACGAGATGGTGCACTTGGCCTCCGAGATGGAGCGCGAGGGAATGGACATTCCCCTGCTGATCGGTGGCGCCACGACATCCAAGATCCATACGGCGGTCAAGATCTCGCCCCGCTATACGCGCGGTCAGGCGGTCTATGTGACCGATGCCAGCCGGGCCGTGGGCGTCGCCTCCAACCTGCTGTCGACCGACCGCAAGGCCGCCTATGTCGACGAGATCCGGGCCGACTATGCCGCCGTCGCCGACCGGCACGAACGGTCCGAGGCATCGAAATCACGCCTGCCGCTGGCCAAGGCGCGCGACAATGCGCTGAAGATCGATTGGAGCGGCTATGTGCCCACCGCGCCGACCTTCACCGGTGCGCGGGTGATCGAGGATTGGGATCTGGCCCAGATCGCGCGCTATATCGACTGGACGCCGTTCTTCCAGACCTGGGAGCTGAAGGGCGTCTATCCGCGTATCCTCGACGACGAAAAGCAGGGCGAGGCCGCCCGCCAGCTGTTCGCCGAGGCGCAGGAGATGCTGGCCCGGATCATCGACGGCCAATGGTTCAAGGCGCGGGCCGTGGTCGGTTTCTGGCCCGCGAACGCGGTCGGCGACGACATCCGCCTGTTCACCGGCGACGATCGGTCGGAGACGCAGGCCATGCTTCATACGCTGCGCCAGCAGGTCACCAAGCGTGGCGACCGGCCGAACGTGGCCCTGTCCGACTTCGTGGCACCCGAAGGCATCCCCGACCATGTCGGCGGTTTCGTCGTGACGGCAGGCCCCGAGGAGGCAGAGATCGCCGCACGCTATGAACGGGCCAATGACGACTACGGCGCGATAATGGTCAAGGCGCTGGCCGACCGCATCGCCGAGGCGATGGCCGAGATGCTGCACGAACGCGTGCGGCGCGACTATTGGGGCTATGCCAAGGACGAGGGCTTTGCGCCGGAGGAACTGGCCGCCGAACCCTATACCGGCATCCGTCCCGCGCCGGGCTATCCGGCCCAACCCGACCACACCGAAAAGCTGACGCTTTTCAAGTTGCTGGACGCGGAAGCTGCGACCGGCGTGACACTGACGGAAAGCATGGCGATGTGGCCGGGATCGTCGGTTTCGGGCCTCTATATCAGCCATCCCGACAGCTATTACTTTGGCGTCGCCAAGATCGAAGAGGATCAGGCCCGCGATTACGCCGCGCGCAAGGGCTGGACCCTGGATGAGGCCGAACGTTGGCTGGCCCCGGTCCTCAACTATACCAAGCGTCAGGCAGAGGCTGACGCGGCATAGGGAAAGGCCCGCATCGCTGCGGGCCTTTCTTCGTCAGGCGCGCAGCATCTGGCGGCCCAGGATGTGATCGGCGGCCTTTTCGCCGGTCATGATCGACGGGCCGTTCAGGTTGCCGTTGGTGATGCGCGGAAAGATCGAGCTGTCCGCGACGCGCAAGCCCTCGACCCCGATCACGCGCAGTTCGGGGTCCACGACCGCGTCGGGATCGCTGGCCGCACCCATGCGGGCAGTGCCGCAGGGATGATAGGCCGATTCCGCATGTTCGCGGATGAACGCGTCGATCTGTTCATCGGTCTGCACGGCATCGCCCGGCTGGATCTCGTCGCCGCGGTATTCCTTGAACGCGGGGGCGTCAAAGATGCGGCGCGTATGGCGGACGCATGCCCGGAACTCCTCCCAATCCTCGGGTTGGGACATGTAGTTGAAGCGGATCTCGGGCGCCACGGACGGGTCACCCGATGCCAGCCGGATGGTGCCGCGCGATTTTGACCGCATCGGCCCCACATGGGCCTGGAACCCGTGACCCTTGGCCGCCGATTTCCCGTCATAACGGACCGCCAGCGGCAGAAAGTGATACTGGATGTCGGGATAGTCCTTGGCATCCGACGACCGGATGAAACCGCAGCTTTCGAACTGGTTCGATGCGCCAAGGCCGGTCTTCTGCAGCAGCCATTCGACACCCACGCGGCCTTTGCCTAGCAGGTTGTAATAGGTATACAGCGTCACCGGCTTCAGCGACTTGTACTGCATATAGATCTCAAGATGGTCCTGCAGGTTGCCCCCGACGCCGGGACGATCCGCAAGCGGCGTGATGCCATGCTGGCGCAGGTGGTCCGCCGGCCCGATGCCCGACAGCATCAGCAGCTTGGGCGTGTTGATGGTGCTGGCCGAGATGATGACCTCGCGGTTCGCCAGAACGGCCTCGACCTTGCCGTTGCGTTCGATTTCAACGCCATAGGCGCGTTTTCCTTGAAACAGGATGCGGTTCGCCAGACCGCGCACGACGGTCAGCAGGCCGGTCTTTTTCGCGGGACGCAGATAGGCATTGGCGGCGGACCAGCGGCGGCCCTTCCAGATGGTGGCCTCCATCGGGCCGAAACCCTCCTGCTGGGTGCCGTTGTAGTCGTCCGTGCGTGGCCATCCTGCCTGGTGACCCGCCTCGATAAAGGTGTTGAACAGCGGGTTCTTGCGCTTGCCGCGAGTGATGTGCAGCGGGCCGCTGGTGCCACGCACCGGCGACGTGCCGCCGTGCCAGGTCTCCATCCGCTTGAAATACGGCAAGACGCCCGCATAGTCCCAGCCCGCGGCGCCGCTGTCGGCCCAATGCTGGAAATCCTTGGGGTTGCCGCGCACGAAGACCATGCCGTTGATCGACGACGATCCGCCGATGACCTTGCCGCGCGGCGTCGCCAGCTTGCGCCCGCCCAGATGCGGTTCCGGTTGGCTGGCAAAGCCCCAGTCATAGCGGCTCATGTTCATCGGATAGGACAGCGCGCCCGGCATCTGGATGAAGGGGCCGACATCGCTGCCGCCGAACTCGATCAGCGTGACGGTGCGTCCCGCCTCGGTCAGGCGATAGGCCAGGGCACAGCCGGCGCTGCCCGCGCCGATGATGACGTAATCCGCGTCCTTAGCGGCTTTCGGAAGATCAGTAGGGTGCATCGACGCCTCCCATGCCCACATAGACGGATTTTAGCTGGCTATAATGCTCGATCGCGGCGGCGGAGTTCTCGCGGCCCAGACCGGACAGCTTGACGCCGCCAAAGGGCATCTCGACCGGCGTCAGGTTGTAGGTGTTGATCCAGCAGGTGCCGGCCTCCAGCGCGGCAACCACGCGATGGGCGCGGGACAGGTCCTGAGTAAAAACACCCGCGGCCAAGCCAAAACCGGTGCCGTTCGCACGGGCGATCACCTCGTCCTCGTCGGCAAAGCTGAGAGCAGTCAGGACGGGCCCGAAGATCTCGTCCGTCGCGATGGTCATGTCGTCGGTGGCATCGGCAAAAACCGTGGGCGGGATGAACGGCCCCTCGCCCTCTCCGCCGCAGACCAGCCGGGCACCGGCGTCGTGCCCGGCGCGGATGGCGGCGCGGATCTTGTCGGCCTGGGCCGCATTGATGATCGGGCCGTGATTGGTGTCCGGGTCCAGCGGATCGCCCATGCGGACGGCCTTCACACGCTCCGCCAGGCGGGCCAGGAAGTCCTCCTTGATACCCTCCTGCAGGAAGACGCGCGTGCCGTTGGAGCAGATCTGCCCCGAGCTGTAGAAGTTCGCCAGGATCGCGGCACTGACCGCGTCCTCAAGGTTCGCGTCATCGAAGACGATCAGGGGCGACTTGCCACCCAGCTCCATCGTGACATGGCGCATTCCTTCGGCGGCGGCCGCATAGACGCGGCGGCCGGTGGGCACCGAACCGGTCAGGGACACCTTGGCCACGTTGGGGTCGGTGACCAGCGCGGCACCGACATCGCCCCGGCCCTGCACCACGTTGAACACGCCAGGAGGCATCCCTGCCTCAATGAAAATTTCCGCCAGTTTTAAGGCCCCTAGGGGCGTTTCCTCGGACGGTTTGAAGACCATGGTGTTGCCCATGACCAAGGCCGGCGCGGCCTTCCAGCAGGCGATCTGGCTGGGATAGTTCCAGGCCCCGATGCCTGCGCAGACACCCAGGGCCTCGCGGCGGGTATAGGCCCAGTCCGCCCCCAGGGGGATCATCTGGCCCGTCAGCGTCGCCGCCAGACCCGCGAAATATTCCATTGCCGCAGCACCCGACGGCCAGTCCGCAACCAATGTCTCCTGGATCGGCTTGCCGGTATCCAGGGTCTCAAGGCGCGCCAGTTCGTCGTTGCGCTCAAGGATGATCGCGGCGGCGCGGCCGAGAATGCGGCCCCGCTCAACGGGCGCCATCGCGGCCCATGCGGGCTGGGCGGCCTTGGCGGCGGCGCAGGCTTGGGCCACCTGGTCGGTCGACGCCTCCTTCAGCGTCGCGATGGTTTCGCCGGTCAACGCATAGCGGACGGGCAGGTCGGCACCCTGCCCTTCGACCGGCTTGCCGCCGATGAACAGGGATGCGGTGGGTTGCGCGGAAAGGCTCATGCAAGGGCCTCCTTTAGATAGGTCATGATGGTGTTCAGCGCCACATCGGCATCGGTCGGACCGGGGGTCAGGACCGCGCGCAGATAGACGCCGTCGATCAGCGCACCCAATGTCTCGGCGGTGCGCTCGGGGTGGTCGGTCAGGCCGCGCAGCGCCACGATCAGGTTCGAATGCAGCCGGCGGTGATAGACCCGCAACAGGCGCGCGGCCTCGGGAGAGTTCAGCGCAAGTGCATAAAAATTGAGCCACGCACTGACCGTCTCGCGCTGAAAGTTCTGGGGCGCAAAGCTGGCGTGGATGATCGCATCCAACCGCCCCCGCGCACCCCGCCCCGGCAGCCGGTCATGGACCGATTGCCCATAACTGCGCAGGATATACCGCATCGCCGCCAGGAAGATCTGGTCCTTGGATCCGAAGTAATGGTGGGCCAGCGCCGGCGACATGCCGGCACGCTTGGCGATCTGCGCGACGGTGACGTCCAGCGACCCCGCGCGCCCCACCTCGAAGATCGCGGCATTGATCAGCGCTGCTTTTCGGATAGGCTCGGCCCCGAGTTTCGGCATGATTGCACCTGCGGCGGAAGATTTCTGTTGCGTTGCCGTTTCCATGTAACGTTAATTGACTGAACAATCAAGAACAGGGAGCCCATCATGACCCTTTCCCGCATCCTCGCGGTCCTTGCGATGACGCCCGCGCTGGCGATGCCCGCCGCCGCGCAGGAGCCCGACAGCTGCCGAGAGGTGGTGTTTTCCGACGTGGGCTGGTCCGACATCACCGCGACAACGGCCATCGCGTCGACGGTCCTGCAGGCCCTGGGATACGAGACCGAGACACGCATCCTCTCGGTCCCGGTGACCTATACGGCGCTGTCCACAGACGACGTGGACGTGTTCCTGGGCAACTGGATGCCCACGATGGAGGCCGACATCGCCCCCTATCGCGACGCGGGCACGGTCGACACGGTGCGCACCAACCTGACCGGCGCGAAATACACGCTGGCCACAAACAAGGCCGGTGCCGACCTGGGGATCGCCGATTTCGCCGACATTGCCGCGCAGAGCGAGGCACTGGACGGCAAGATCTATGGCATCGAGCCGGGAAACGACGGCAACCGCCTGCTGCTTGAGATGGTGGCGATGGACAAGTTCGACCTTGGCACCTTCGAGGTCGTCGAATCCAGCGAACAGGGCATGCTGGCCCAGGTCCAGCGCGCGACCAACAGCGATCAGCCGGTGATCTTCCTGGGATGGGAGCCCCACCCCATGAACGCCCAGTTCGAGATGACCTATCTGACCGGCGGCGATGAGATCTTCGGCCCCGATCTTGGCGGCGCCGAGGTTCGCACCAACACCCGCGCCGGCTATGTCGCGGAATGTCCGAACGTGGGCAAGTTCCTGACCAACCTGGAGTTCACCCTGACCATGGAGAACGAGGTCATGGGCGCGATCCTGAACGACGGTCAGGATCCGATGGACGCCGCCCGCGACTGGCTTGCGGCCAACCCGGACGCGGCCACCCCCTGGCTGGTCGACGTGACCACCGCCGACGGCAACGACCCCCAGACCGCGCTGACCGAGGCGCTGGCGCAATGACCCCCGCCCCGGCGCTGTGCCGCCGGGGCCCCCAACGTCATAGAGGGTGCAGGCATGGAACAGCTGACCGATTGGGTCACCGACACCAAGATCCCCGTGGGACGGACCGCAAAGACGGTCTTTGACTGGCTGAACGCCAATGCGGCCGGGCTGTTCGATGCGATCTCGACCGGGATGGAGGCGCTGATCGACGCCATCCTGACGGGGCTGGAGGCGCCGAACCCGTTCCTGTTCATCGCACTGGCCGTGGCGCTGACCTGGGCGCTGCAACGTCGGTTGGGCACCTGCCTGCTGGTGATGTTCGGGCTGCTGTTCGTGCTGAACCAGGGCTACTGGTCCGAAATGCTACAGTCGCTGACGCTGGTCCTGTCGGCCTGCATCGTCTGCATGGCCGTGGGCGTGCCCATCGGCATCGCCTGCGCGCACCGGCCGCGGCTTTATGCCTGGATGCGCCCGGTCCTGGACCTGATGCAGACGCTGCCGACCTTCGTCTATCTGATCCCGGCGATCGTGTTCTTCGGCATCGGCATGGTGCCGGGCCTGCTGGCCACCGTGATCTTCGTGCTGCCCGCGCCGATCAGGCTGACGCAGCTGGGCATCGCCTCGACCCCGCCTGCTCTAGTCGAGGCCGCGACCGCATTCGGCGCCACCCCCCGCCAGCTGCTGTGGAAGGTGGAACTGCCAAGCGCCCTGCCCCAGATCATGGCCGGGCTGAACCAGACCATCATGCTGTCGCTGTCGATGGTCGTCATCGCCGCGCTGGTCGGCGCATCGGGCCTGGGCGTGCCTGTCGTGCGGGCCCTGAACAGCGTCAACACTGCACTGGGCTTCGAATCGGGCATGGTGATCGTCGTCGTCGCCATCCTGTTGGACCGGATGCTGCGCATGGAGGGCCGCAAATGAACGCCGTCGAATTCGACCGGGTGTGCATCGTCTTCGGCGATCACCCCGACCGCGCCCTGCCCCTGATGGACGAGGGTCTGGACCGCGGCCCCATCAAGACCGAAACCGGACAGGTGCTGGGCGTCCATGATTGCAGCCTGTCGGTGGCCGATGGAGAGATCCTGGTCCTGATGGGCCTGTCGGGATCGGGCAAATCCACGCTGCTGCGGGCGGTGAACGCGTTGAACCCCGTCTGCCGTGGAGAGGTCCGCATCAAGCGCGGCGGTCAGATGGTCAGCGTGACCGCAGCCGGCAGCCGGGCGCTGCGCGACATCCGCCTGCGCGACGTGGCGATGGTGTTCCAGGCCTTCGGCCTGCTGCCATGGCGCACGGTGCGCGACAATGTCGGCCTTGGGCTGGAACTGGCGGGCATGTCGCAGGCCGAACGGCGCAGCAAGATAGAGGGCCATCTGGCGACCGTGGGCCTGTCGGAATGGGCCGACCGCAAGGTCGGAGAGCTGTCCGGCGGCATGCAGCAGCGCGTGGGCCTGGCCCGCGCCTTTGCGACCGAGGCACCGATCCTGCTGATGGACGAACCGTTCAGCGCGCTGGACCCGCTGATCCGCGCCCGCCTGCAGGACGAACTGCTGGAGTTGCAGGCCAAGACCGGGCGAACCATCATCTTCGTCAGCCATGACTTGGATGAGGCCTTCAAGCTCGGCAACCGCATCGCGTTGATGGAGGGCGGACGCATCGTGCAGATCGGAACCGCCAGAGAGATCATCGCCAACCCGATCAACGACTATGTCGCGGATTTCGTGGCGCACATGAACCCGCTTGGCGTGCTGACCGCCGAGGACGTGGCCGAACCCGGCACCGCTGAGGGAGAGCCCGTGCCCCGCGACATGCCGGTGCGCGCGGTCATGGGCCTCTTGGCGGATTGCACGGCCCTGCCCGTGCAGGGCGGCGGGCGCATCACGCAGGCCGCGGTCCTGGCGCGCCTGATCGACCCGCGGGGCTAGCTGTTCTGAAGGTCGCGGTGGTACCGGACCAGCAGCGCCAGCCCCAGGGCGAACAGACCCAGCCCCAGCCCGAAGACATAGGTATAGCTGACGTATTCGCCGGCATATTGCGGATAGAACGACCGCCGCATCTGTCCGATGACATGGATCAGCGGGTTCCACCACAGCCAGTCTTGATAGGGCTGGGGCACATCGTCGAACATGAAGAAGATGCACGAGAGCAGGAAGAACGGCTTCATGAAGATCGCCCACAGGGGCTGCCACCAACTGACCGCCTCGAACAGGAAGCAGTTCATGACGCCGATGGCGGCACCCGTCAGGATCATCATCGCCAGGCCGATCGCGATCAGGTCCATCTGCGGGTCGGTCCGGGTCTCCGACGTCATCATGATCGCCGTGAAGATCACCGTGGCCACCATCACCTGGGTGATCGCGTTGAAGGCGATCCGTGCCAGCAGTGCGTCCATGAAGGTCACCGCCGGATAGCTGAGAAGCGCCATCGAATAGCGCACAGAGGACGCGACCTTGTTCGAGATGTCCATGTATCCCAGGAACGGCACCATCCCGGTGGCATAGAACATCGCAAAGCTTGTCCCGATCGGCGGCAGCGCGAAGGTGACCGAAAAAATCAGCGTCAGCAGCATGATCCCGCCCGCAGGTTCCGCGACCGCCCAGAAATACCCCCCCGAGGCGCGGCCGTTGCTGGTCTGGACCTCGCGCAGGATCAGCGCCGTGATGGCGCGCAGGCTGGCGAAGCTGCGGTGCTTTCGCACCTCCTTGAGGACGCGCGGGCCCTGCGCGGCGGTCTTGCGCTGCGGCAGGGGGGCGGCGGGCGGGCCGTGTCGGGGTGTGGTGGATTGGGACATGCGGATCACGGATGGCGCCGGGGGCGCGTTTGCGCTGCTCACGATCCTGGCAACGGATCGGTGCTGGAACTGTTCTGCGCGCTTATGTATGACGGCGCCAGCAAGATCAACAAGGCAGGCGGGGTAAGCGCATGTCCGCCCAGGATTCCAACTCCGGTCCCCACAGGAACACGCCCCCCGGTGCCACCGCACCGCAGGAAGGCCCCCAGGGCCCCGCACAGGGTCAGGGGGCAACCCAGGGTCAGGCAGGACAGGGTCAACCGCTGCGGCCCCAGGGACCGGGCGCAGGTCAGCCCCGTCCGCAGGGCCAGCAGGGTGGCCAGATGGTCCATCGCCCCGGTCAGGGCGCAGGCCAGCAGGTGATCCGCCCCGGCCAGCACAATCCGCAGATGCAGGCCCGCATCCAGGCCGCGATGCAGCAGCCCGTTCTGCCCCCGGCCGGTCCGGCGCGCCTGCATCGGCGCCATTACGGCATGGCCATCAGCTTTGTCCTGATGGTGATTATTCCTGTCCTCCTCAGCGCCGTGTACATCTATACGCGCGCATCGGACCAGTACGCGTCCTATGTCGGCTTCTCGGTCCGCAGCGAATCCGCGCCCAGTCCGGCGGACGTTCTGGGTGGGCTGGGGTCTCTGGTGGGGGTCACGTCCAGTTCGACCAGCGACACCGACATCCTCTACAAGTTCATCCAGAGCCGTGACCTGGTCGAACGGGTCAATGCCCGCATCGACCTGCGCGAGGTCTGGTCCAAGGCGCCGGGCGATCCGATCTTCGGCTTCAACGGCGGGCCGTCGCTGGAGGACCTGGTCGAGGAATGGGAGCGGAAGGTCCGCATCCATTACGATTCCGGGATGATCGACCTGCGCATCCTGGCCTTTGATCCTGTGGACGCCCAGACCATCGCCAACGCGATCCTGGAAGAGGGCGGCATCCTGATCAACCGTCTTAACGACATCGCCCGCGAGGATGCCCTGCGCTATGCCCGCGACGAGCTGGATCGGGCGCAGGATCGCCTGCGCGAGGCCCGCCAGGAGGTGACCGAGTTCCGCAACCGCTATCAGCTGGTGGACCCGGTGGCCGACGTGCAGGGTCAGATCGGCGTCGTCACATCGCTGCAGCAGCAACTGGCCGAACAGCTGGTCGGCTTGGGCCTGCTGCAGGCGAACGCGCAGCCCGAGGACCCGCGGATCGGTCAGGCCGAACTGCGCATCCAGGTCATCCGCGACCAGATCGAGGCCGAGCGGCAAAAGTTCGGGTCGACCGGCGGCGAGGAGGCCCTGTCCGATGTCGTGGGCCAGTTCGAGATCCTGACCGTCGATCGGCAGTTCGCCGAGGCCACCTATACCGCGGCCCTTGCCGGCTTCGAGACCGCGCGGGCCGAGGCCGTGCGCCAGTCGCGCTATCTGGCACCGTACATCCGCCCGACGCTTGCACAGGAGGCCGAGTTCCCCGAACGCGCCAAGCTGCTGCTGATGATCGCCGGGTTCCTGACGGTGCTGTGGGTGATCGGCAGCCTGATCTTCTACAGCCTGCGCGACCGGCGATGATCTATCTGCAGAACCTCTGCAAGACCTACACGCTGAACGGCAAGCACAAGGTGGTGGCCGACGACATCACCGCGATCTTTCCGTCCGGCGTGTCGGTTGCGCTGCTGGGACGCAACGGCGCGGGCAAGTCGTCGCTGCTGCGGATGATCTCGGGGGCCATGCTGCCGTCGTCGGGCAAGGTGCTGTCCACCGGGACGATCAGCTGGCCGGTGGGCTTTGCCGGTTCATTCAGCGGAGAGCTGACGGGAGAGCAGAACTGCCGCTTTGTCGCACGCATCTATGGCGTGGACACCGAGGAGTTGCTGTACTTCGTCCAGGATTTCGCCGAACTGGGCGATCACTTCAAGCTGCCGATCCGCACCTATTCCTCGGGGATGCGGTCCCGCCTAGCCTTCGGCCTGTCGATGGCGGTGCCCTTCGACACCTACCTGGTCGACGAGGTCTCGGCCGTGGGCGACGCGGCCTTCCGCACCAAGTCCAACCGCGTCTTCAACGAACGCATGTCGAATGCCGGGGCCATCGTGGTTGCGCATTCGATGGGAATGCTGCGCGAGACCTGCCACGCAGGGGCGGTCCTGGAACAGGGCAAGCTGACCTTCTATCCCGACCTGGAAGACGCCATCGCGGCGCATATGGCCAACATGCAGCAGGCCCAGACAGGCTGATTGCCGCCGGTTTCATGACACCCGGATGACGCAACCCCTGCGGGGGTGGCGCTTGCATGCGCGCATGGATATTGATTTGAATGAATTCAGCGCATCATTCGGCAAGGCATATCATGAAGATCATCGTTCTGGGCGGAGACGGTTTTTGCGGCTGGCCCACGGCCCTGCACCTGTCCGCCCGCGGTCACGACGTCGTGATCGTCGACAACCTCTCGCGCCGCAAGATCGATGTGGAGCTTGAGGTCGCCTCCCTGACGCCGATCCGCCCCTTGGGCGAGCGCGTCCGTGCCTGGGCCGAGGTGACCGGCAACCACATCCGGACCGAGGATCTGACCGTCGGTCAGGATTACGACCGGCTGCTGGCGCTGTTGGAGCGTGAACGGCCCGATGCGATCGTGCATTTCGCCGAACAGCGTGCGGCGCCCTATTCCATGAAGTCGGCCCGACACAAGCGGTACACCGTCAACAACAACCTGAACGCGACGCATGACGTACTGGCCGCGATCGTCGAATCGCGTCAGGACATCCATCTGGTGCACCTGGGCACGATGGGCGTCTATGGCTATGGCACCGCCGGCATGAAGATCCCCGAAGGCTATCTGGACGTGACCGTGCAGACCGCGCAGGGACCCCATGACCAGCAGATCCTGTATCCGGCCAATCCGGGCAGCATCTATCACATGACCAAGACCCAGGATGCGCTGTTCTTCTTATACTACAACAAGAACGACGGCCTGAGGATCACCGACCTGCATCAGGGCATTGTCTGGGGCACGCAGACGGCCGAAACGCAGATGGACGAGCGGCTAATCAACCGCTTCGATTACGATGGCGACTATGGGACGGTGCTGAACCGGTTCCTGATGCAGGCGGCCATCGGCTATCCGATGACCGTGCATGGAACGGGCGGTCAGACGCGCGCCTTCATCCACATTCAGGACACATGCCGCTGCATCGAACTGGCCATCGCGAATCCGCCCAAACGCGGCGACCGGGTGCAGATCCTGAACCAGATGACCGAGACGCACCGCGTCCGCGACTTGGCGCAGATGATCTCGGACCGCACGGGGACTGAGGTCGCGTTCCAGAAGAACCCCCGCAACGAGGCTGACGAGAACGACCTGCATGTCGTCAACGACAGCTTTCTGGGGTTGGGCCTGCAGCCGATCACCCTGGCCGAGGGTCTGCTGTCCGAGGTCCGTGATATCGCCCGCAAATACTCCGACCGCTGCGACCGCGACAAGATCCCCTGCGTGTCTCAGTGGCGCGCGGCGCAGGCGGCAGAATAGGCGACAGGGGGCGGACGGTCCGCCCCCTGCCCCTGATCAGGCCAGAAACGCCTTGAGGTCGTCCAGCAGCCGCTCGCCATGCGTGGCGGCCAGTCCGTGCGGGGCGTTGTCGTATTCGATCAGTTTTGCGCTCGGGACGATCTTGGCCATCCGGTGCGCGGTGGCGGCGATGGGCACGATCTTGTCTGCCGTGCCATGCACGACCAGCGTGGGCAGGTTGATCTGCGCCACGTCCGCGGTGAAATCGGTCATCCCGAACGCTGTCACGCATTCGATCGTGGCGCGGGGGCTGGCCATCATCGCCATGCCCTGCGTCCAGTCCAGAACGGCCTGACTGACGCCGCCCAGAAGGCCTTGGCCATAGAACTGCTTGGCGAAATCCTGAAGGAAGGCCGGACGGTCCTTGCGCAGCCCGTCGCGCATCCCCTCGAACAGGTCGGCCGGGGCACCATCGGGATTGGCGTCGGATTTCAGCAGCCCCGGCGCGACAGACGAGATGAACCCCAACCGGCTGGCCCCCTTTGCGCCGTGGCGCGAGACATAGCGGGCGACCTCTCCGCCGCCCATGGAAAATCCGATGATGGCCGCGTCGGTCAGCTCAAGCTCGTCGATCACCGCGGCCAGATCGTCCGACAGCGTGTCGTAATCATAGCCGTTCCAAGGCTGTTCGGACCGCCCGAATCCGCGGCGGTCATAGCTGACGACGCGATAGCCCGCCTCGGCCAGGCCCAGGGCCTGCGTCTCCCAGCTGTCTGCGGTCAGCCATGGATCAGGACGACCGGGCGGCCCTGCCCCCAGTCCTTAACGTAAAGCTGCGTGCCATCCTTCGCGGAAATCATCGGCATGGTGCGTTCCTTGATTGCTGTTTCGCCCAGGGAACGCGTCGGGGCCGCGGCAGGTTCGCCCGGCCCCGATCACTGTTCTGTTGGTGCTACTGCACCCGCACCCAGGTCTGGCTGCTGCACAGCAGGCCACCGGCGATGCAGCCCGACAGGCTCATCCGGTCGCCCGCGACCGAGGCCTTGCCGGCATAGATCTTGTCGTTGGACGGCCGCCAGACGCGACCCGCATAGTTGCCGCCGCCCTGGGGCGCCATGTCGATGACGATCTGGCGGCCCAGGTTGGGCGACTGGTATTCGGCCGTGTCGCGATAGGTCCGGGTGATCGTTCCGCAGAACGCGCCGCCGCAGGGCGCGACGGTGACATGGGCGAACGCGCCCTCGTCGGGCTGGGTCTGCCAGACCCCTTCGATCGGGTCGGCGCTGGCCGCCCCTGCAGCCAGCGCGAACGTGGCGGCCAGAATGATGTGACGCATGGGTCCCTCCTCCTCAGGGTGCGACCAGATTGCGCGGGCCGCCCCCGTCCGGGCAAGCATGACGTCAGGTCCCTTGCCGTTCCCGCCCGCCCCGTGGCAAAGGGGGCGCAACCCTTGAGACCGGAGCGTGCCGCCATGATCCTCTATCCCGCCATCGACCTGAAGGACGGCAACTGCGTGCGCCTGCTGCGCGGCGACATGGAGGCCGCGACCGTCTTCGGCACCGATCCCGCGGCCCAGGCCCGTGCGTTCCAGGATGCGGGTGCCGAATGGCTGCACCTGGTCGACCTGAACGGCGCCTTCGAGGGCAAGCCCGTGAATGCCGCGGCGGTCGAGGCGATCCTTGCGGCCACCGACATCCCCACCCAGCTGGGCGGCGGCATCCGTGACATGGCGACGATCGAATCCTGGCTGGACCGCGGCTTGACCCGGGTGATCCTGGGCACCGTCGCGGTCGAGAATCCCGACCTGGTGCGCGAGGCCGCCGACGCCTTTCCCGGCCGCATCGCGGTCGGTATCGACGCCCGCGCAGGCAAGGTCGCGACGCGGGGCTGGGCCACGGAAACCGACGTGAACGCCACCGACCTGGCCCGCCGGTTCCAGGACGTGGGCGTCGCCGCAATCATCTATACCGACATTGACCGTGATGGCGCGATGGGCGGCCCCAACATCCACGCGACCGAGGCGCTGGCCCGCGCCGTCACCATTCCGGTGATCGCATCCGGCGGGGTCTCGTCGCTGGCCGACCTGAAGGCGCTTGACGACACCAAGGTGATCGCGGGCGCGATCTCGGGGCGGGCACTTTACGACGGTGCGCTGGACCTGCGCCAGGCGCTGGCCGCGCTGGCCTGACACGGGCGGGCGCGGACCACTGGTCCCGCCCCCGCCGCTGCGCTAGAACCCAGGGCTTACCAGCCCCAGCCAAAGGCCCCGACGATGCTCAAGACCCGGATCATTCCCTGCCTGGACGTCGCCGACGGGCGCGTGGTCAAGGGCGTGAACTTCGTCGACCTGGTCGATGCCGGCGACCCGGTCGAGGCCGCACGCGCCTATGACGCCGCCGGCGCGGACGAGATCTGCTTTCTGGACATTCATGCCACCCATGAAAATCGCGGCACCATGTTCGATCTGGTGACCCGGACGGCGGAACAATGCTTTGTCCCGCTGACCGTGGGCGGTGGCGTGCGCACGCATAACGACGTTCGGGCGCTGCTGCTGGCTGGAGCCGACAAGGTCAGCTTCAACTCCGCGGCCGTGGCCGACCCGGACGTGGTGGCCGCCGCCGCCGACCGGTTCGGAAGCCAGTGCATCGTCGTGGCGATCGACGCGAAGACCGTGGAGGACGGCCGGTGGGAGATCTTCACCCATGGCGGCCGCAAGCCCACCGGCATCGACGCGGTGGAGTTCGCGCGACTGGTCGAAGCCAAGGGCGCAGGAGAGATCCTGCTGACCTCGATGGACCGGGACGGGACGCGGTCGGGGTTCAACCTGCCGCTGACGCGGGCCATCGCCGATGCGGTGAACGTTCCGGTCATCGCATCCGGCGGCGTCGGCACGCTGGACCACCTGGTCGAGGGCGTGACCGAAGGCCATGCCAGCGCCGTTCTGGCCGCCAGCATCTTCCATTTCGGTATGCATACCATCGCCGAGGCCAAGGCCCACATGGCCGCCGCCGGCATTCCCATGAGGCTGACATGACCGCCCTGCACCGCTTGGCCGCGACCGTCCAGGACCGCAAGACCGCCGACCCCGACAGCAGCTGGACCGCCAAACTGCTGGCCAAGGGCCCCGAAAAATGCGCCGAGAAGTTCGGCGAGGAGGCCGTCGAGGCGATCATCGAGGCGGTCAAGGGCGACCGCGCCCGCCTGACCGCCGAGGCCGCCGACGTGATGTTCCACCTGCTGGTCATGCTGGCCGCCCGCGACATCACGCTGGAGGACGTCGAGGCGGAGCTGACGCGGCGCGAAGGCACCTCTGGCCTTGCGGAAAAGGCCGCGCGCCCCGGCGCCTGAGCGCGCAAAGCGCGACGGAACCCTTCCCCTTGGGCAGGCACAGGGGCTATAAGCCCTGCAATCGCCGCGCGTGGACGCGGCCCGACCAGAACACGTCAGAGGATGGCATGAGCAACGATTCCCACCACGACAAGCATCACGAGGGCGACGTGGCCTTCATCCGCTCGCTGGCCGAGCTGCTGAACTCCAGCGAGCTGAACGAGATCCAGGTCAAGCGCGAATACGGCGAGCATGACCGCCTGACGGTCAGCCTGACCAAGCAGGGCAAGCAGGTCGTCTATGCCCAGAGCCCCGCGGCGCCCTCCGCCCCGGCACCGCAGGCATCCGTCCCGGCGCCCGCCGCGGCCACTGCGCCCGCCTCGGCCGCGGCCAGCGCCGATCCGGCCAGCTTGCCCGGCGCCGTGACATCGCCCATGGTGGGCACCGCCTATCTGTCGGCTGAGCCCGGCGCCGCGGCCTTCGTCACCGTCGGTCAGACCGTGGCCGAGGGCGACACGCTGATGATCGTCGAGGCCATGAAGACGATGAACCACATTCCCGCGCCCCGCGCGGGCACGGTGCGCCGCATCCTGGTCGATGACGGCAACCCGGTCGAATTCGGCACCCCCCTGATGATCGTCGAGTAAGCCCATGTTCGACAAGATCCTCATCGCCAACCGGGGCGAGATCGCGCTGCGCGTGATCCGCGCCTGCCGCGAGATGGGCATCGCATCGGTCGCGGTCCATTCGACCGCCGACGCCGACGCGATGCATGTCCGCATGGCAGACGAATCGGTCTGCATCGGTCCGCCGTCTTCGGCGCAATCCTATCTGTCGATGCCGGCGCTGATTTCGGCCTGCGAGATCACGGGTGCGCAGGCGATCCACCCGGGCTACGGCTTCCTGTCCGAGAATGCGGGTTTCGTGCAGATGCTGGAAGATCACGGCATCACCTTCATCGGTCCGCGCGCTGAACACATCCGCATCATGGGCGACAAGATCACCGCCAAGGACACGATGAAGGCGCTTGGCGTCCCCTGCGTGCCCGGCAGCGACGGTGGCGTGAACGACGTGGAACAGGCCAAGGCGGTCGCGGCCCAGATCGGCTATCCGGTCATCATCAAGGCCACGGCGGGTGGCGGCGGTCGCGGCATGAAGGTCGCCGAGAACGAGGCGGGCCTTGAGGTCGCCTTCCGCACCGCGCGGTCCGAGGCCAAGGCAGCCTTCGGCAACCCCGACGTCTATCTGGAGAAATACCTCCAGCGCCCGCGCCACATCGAGATCCAGGTCTTCGGCGACGGCAAGGGCCGCGCCGTGCATCTGGGCGAACGCGACTGCTCGCTGCAGCGCCGCCACCAGAAGGTGCTGGAGGAAGCCCCCGGCCCCGCGATTACCGCCGAACAGCGCGCCCGGATCGGAAAGGTCTGCGCCGATGCCGTGGCCAAGATCGGCTATTCCGGCGCCGGCACGATTGAATTCCTGTTCGAGGACGGAGAGTTCTACTTCATCGAGATGAACACCCGCCTGCAGGTGGAACATCCGGTGACCGAGGCGATCTTCGGGGTCGACCTGGTGCGACAGCAGATCCGCGTCGCCGCCGGCCTGCCGATGGAGTTCCACCAGGAGGACCTGGTGATCAACGGCCATTCGATCGAGGTGCGCATCAACGCCGAGAAGGTGCCCAGCTTCTCTCCCTGCCCAGGCAAGATCACCCAGTATCATGCCCCGGGCGGTCTGGGCGTGCGGATGGATTCGGCGCTGTATCAGGGCTATTCGATCCCGCCCTATTACGACAGCCTGATCGGCAAGCTGATCGTTCACGGTCGGGACCGGGACGAGGCGCTGGCCCGTCTGTCGCGCGCCTTGGGCGAACTGATCGTGGACGGGGTCGACACGACCGTGCCGCTGTTCCGTGATCTGCTGGCGGAACCGGACATCCAGTCGGGGAACTACTCGATCCACTGGCTGGAACGCTGGCTGGCCCGGCACTACGCGTAAGGGCCCGATGCTGACGCCTGCGCAGTTGCTGACCGGTTATGCGCGCGGCGTCTTTCCGATGGCCGAAAGCGCGGATGACGACCGCCTGTACTGGTTCGACCCCCCGATGCGGGGGGTCCTGCCGGTGGGGGGCGTCCATGTCGCGCGCTCTCTGCGGCGAGACCTGCGGCGTGGTGGATGGTCCGCGCATCTGGACGGCGATTTCGCAACCGTGGTCGCCGCCTGTGCCGACCGCGAAACGACGTGGATCAACGCTCCGCTGGCGGACCTGTACCAGGCGCTGCACGGCGCGGGCCATGCGCACGCCATAGAGATCCGCCATGACGGGGCCTTCGCGGGCGGTCTGTTCGGCGTGACCCTTGGGGGGGCGTTCTTCGGCGAGTCCATGGTTTCGGCCCGCGAGAACGGATCGCGGATGGCGCTGTGGTGGCTGTCGACGCACCTGAAGCGATGCGGCTTCACCTTGTTCGACACGCAGTTCCTGACGCCGCATCTGGCCCGGATGGGTGGGATCGAAATTCCGCGCAAGACCTATCACACCCGGCTGACCGCGGCCCTCCGCCGCAAGGCCGACATCCGTGCGGCGTCACTGCTCTCAGCAGAGATGCTGGCCGCTCAGCCCTGACAGGACATGACCCAGACATCGTAGCGCGCGTCATCCAGCGCCGACAGTGCGGGCGAGCTGGCGATCATCCAGCCGCTGAAGACCGTCGCGTTCTGCCGCAGGTCGGTGATGGTCAGCTGCGCGAAGGCGTCCGAGCTGGGATCGCCTGCAGGATAGCGGCATTCGCCCAGCCTGATCTCCAGCCGCCCGTAACGGACGGCCTGACCGATCTGAAGCGGCAGGTCCGTCGTCCGCCCCGACACCTTGTCCAGACCCCGCAGCATCGCGCCCGATGCGCGCATGGTATCCTGCGCGGCCAAGGGTGTTGCCATCAACATCAGGCAAAGCGCCGCGCGAATCACGGCGCGGACCCGTCAGCCGATTGGCTGTCGACGAATTTCAGCATCAGCTGCAGCAAACTGACCGCGCCCTGCACGTCCTCGATCTCGTCCCCTGGGGCAAGATTGTCCATCGCTCCGCCAGGCTGCAGCTGGATGTACGCGCCGCCCAGCAGGCCGTCGGACTGAATCAGTGCGGCGCTGTCCGTGGGCAGCGCGATGTCGTCTGGGATCGTCAGGACGGCATCGGCCAGATAGGTCTGCGGGTTCAACCGAACCTTACTGACGCGGCCAATACGAACACCGGCCAAACGGACCTCTGTCCCGACCGCGACCCCGTCGACATCCGGAAACGATGCGATCAGCGGATAACCCGATCCGTCGCCCCATTGGCCCTGCGCCGCCCAAGCAAGGAAGCCCGCGGCGACCGCAAGGACGACGCCACCCGCGATCAGTTCGGCCCGCGCCTCGGTCCCATGGGCAATGTCGGCGGACATGCTATTCCGGGCGCCACGCGTCATAATCGCTGCGCACCGCAGGTGCCGCGCGATACAGTGATCCGGCCGGCACATAGGCGCCCGGCGTGCCGGTCAGGTTGGCTTGGTGCGGCTGTTCCCACGCCTTGCGCGGGACGGCCAGTTCGGTCGGCGCCTCGTTCCAGGTGTGGTGCAGCCAGCCGTGCCATTCTGGCGAAATCTGACTGGCCTCGGATTCGGATTTATAGATGACCCAACGGCGCTTGCCGTCCTTGGTCTTGTAGAAGATGTTTCCGGCCGTGTCCTCGCCGACCTTGACGCCGTTGCGCCAAGTCCAGAACTGAGTGTTCAGCGTCTGGCTGTTCCACCAGGTCAGAAAGCGCAGCAGGAACGACATCGGCAGGACCCTCAACGATCAGTTTTGCCCTTGGGATATGCCCCAGTTTAAGCGCAAGGTCCAGCCTTGCGCGGACGCCCCGATCACCCGGCCGAGGCGGTTTCCTTCTTGGGATCGACATGGATCAGCAGGGGCTTGGCGGTGGGGTTGTCCACGGCCTCGTCGTTGACCACGACCTCCTGAACGCTGTCCAGTCCGGGCAGTTCGAACATGGTGTCCAGCAGAATCTCCTCCATGATCGACCGCAGGCCGCGGGCACCGGTCTTGCGCTTGATCGCGCGCTTGGCGATGGCGGTCAACGCGTCGTCGGTGAAGGTCAGCTGAACGCCTTCCAGGTCGAACAGGCGCTGGTACTGCTTGACCAGGGCGTTCTTCGGCTTGGTCAGGATGATGATCAGCGCCTCCTCGTCCAGGTCGGTCAGGGTCGCGATGACCGGCAGACGTCCGACGAATTCCGGGATCAGGCCGAACTTCAGCAGATCCTCGGGCTCCAGTTCCTTGAACAGCTCGCCGACGCCCTGATCACCCGTTTCCTTGACCGAGGCGCCAAAGCCCATCGCCGTGCCCTTGTTGCGCTGTGCGATGATGCGGTCCAGACCGGCAAATGCGCCGCCGCAGATGAACAGGATGTTGGTCGTGTCGACCTGCAGGAACTCCTGCTGGGGATGCTTGCGCCCGCCCTGCGGGGGAACCGAGGCGACCGTACCCTCCATGATCTTCAGCAAGGCCTGCTGCACGCCCTCGCCGGACACGTCACGGGTGATGGACGGGTTGTCCGACTTGCGGGTGATCTTGTCGACCTCGTCGATATAGACGATGCCGCGCTGTGCCCGCTCGACGTTGTATTCGGACGACTGCAGCAGCTTCAGGATGATGTTCTCGACATCCTCGCCGACATAGCCCGCCTCGGTCAGCGTGGTCGCGTCCGCCATCGTGAAGGGCACGTCCAGAATGCGCGCCAAGGTCTGCGCCAGCAGCGTCTTGCCGCAGCCGGTCGGCCCGATCAGCAGGATGTTCGACTTGGCCAGCTCGATGTCGGTCTTAGATCCGTGGTTCAGACGCTTGTAATGGTTGTGCACGGCCACGGACAGCACGCGCTTGGCATGCTCCTGCCCGATGACGTAATCATCCAGCACACCGCAGATTTCCCGCGGGGTGGGCACGCCGTCGCCGGACTTCAGACCGCTGGTCTTGGTCTCTTCGCGGATGATGTCCATGCACAGTTCGACGCATTCGTCGCAGATGAACACGGTCGGTCCCGCAATCAGCTTGCGGACCTCGTGCTGGCTCTTGCCGCAGAAGCTGCAATAGAGCGTGTTCTTGCTGTCGCTGCCGGACTGGTTCGCCATCGTCCATTTCCTTGACTGCCGTCCCGCAAAGACGCGGGGCGGGCGACGGCGGGATCGGGTTTCCGCGCGCCGCATCTTCGGGTTTCCGCGGCGGATCGGCCGCCGCGGGTCATTCACGCCATGTTACGGGCCAGTCCGGCCCGTCACAATCCCCATCAAAGCTATTTCTTCTCCGGGACGGCCTTGCCGCGCGGAGCCACGACCTCGTCGATCAGGCCCCAGTCCTTCGCCTCGTCCGCGGTCATGAAGCGGTCGCGCTCCAGCGCCTCCTCGACCTCGGTCAGAGATTTGCCGGTGTGATGGACATAGATCTCGTTCAGGCGACGCTTCAGCTTTTCGGTTTCGCGCGCATGGATCAGGATGTCGGTGGCCTGGCCCTGGTATCCGCCCGACGGCTGGTGGACCATCACGCGGCTGTTCGGCAGCGAATAGCGCAGCCCCAGCTCTCCGGCCGCCAGAAGAAGCGAGCCCATGCTGGCCGCCTGCCCCACCACCAGCGTCGAGACGCGCGGCTTGATGTACTGCATGGTGTCATAGATCGACAGACCGGAGGTCACGACACCGCCGGGGCTGTTGATATACATGCTGATATCCTTGGACGGGTTCTCCGCCTCAAGGAACAGCAACTGCGCGCAGATCAGCGTCGACATCCCGTCATGGACGGGACCCGAGACGAAGATGATGCGCTCCTTCAGCAGACGCGAGAAGATGTCATAGGCCCGTTCCCCGCGCGAGGTCTGTTCGACCACCATCGGCACCAGGGTGTTCATGTAGAATTCTGCCGGATCGCTCATCTTCTGTCCTTGCCTGTTCGCCCCTGTCCCCGCGATTCGACCGGGCACTTGTCCCTGTCTTACCCGCGAAGTGTTGACAGAGTCTTAGTAACGGGCAAGGACAGCCGCAAGGGATGGAACGCAAATCGCCCCGGCGGGCGGACAGGAGGCAGCCGTGAAGCTGATCGTGGGGCTGGGCAATCCCGGCGCGAAATATGCGGCCAATCGTCACAACATCGGGTTTCTGGCCTTGGACCGGATCGCCGCGGACCACGATTTCACCCCGTGGCGCGCCCGGTTTCAGGGCATGGCCGCCGATGGCCGCCTAGGCGACACGCGGGTGACGCTGCTGAAACCCCAGACCTTCATGAACCTGTCCGGCCAATCCGTCGGAGAGGCCGCGCGCTATCTGAAGCTGACACCCGCCGACGTCATCGTGCTGCACGACGAACTGGACCTGGCGCCCGGCAAGTGCCGCGTCAAGCAGGGCGGCGGGCATGCGGGCCATAACGGGCTGCGCTCGATCCACCAGCATATCGGCGCGGAATACGGACGGGTGCGGTTGGGCATCGGGCATCCAGGGCACAAGGACAAGGTCGCGTCCTATGTGCTGTCCGACTTTGCCAAGGCAGAGCAGGACTGGCTGGACGACCTGTTGCGCGGCATCTCGGACGGCGCCCCGGCCCTGGCGTCCGGCGATGGCGGCCGGTTCCAGAACGCGGTGGCGAACCGCACCGCCCCGGCACGCAACAGCGGGACCGAAGCTCCGGCCCCGAAACCCGCACAACCGCCCGTGCCGAAACCGGATCCCGCGCCCCAGCCCGTCACCCTGACCGACCGCCTGCGCGCGCTGAGCGACCGGTTCAAGTGACGGTCGCGGCGGCCTTTTCCCATCAGGCCCGCGCCTGTACCGCGCTTGGCTCACCGCTGACGGCACAGCTGTGTCGGACCCTGCCCCAGGTTCTGGCCGCCGGACCGGTCGCCGACCGCGTGCTGGGCTGGACGGGCGATCCGTCGACCGCGGCGGATTCGCTGCCCCTGCGCCTGTGCGGGGCGCTGCATGCGCTGGTGCTGACCGGGCAGGCCCCTGACCTTGCACGCGCTTATGACGGCGGCGTTGTGGACCCGGCCCTGCTGCGCCGCGTGCTGGACGATCATGCGGAAACCATCCTGTCATGGCTGGACAGCCCCCCGCAGACGAACGAGGTCGCCCGGTCCGCGGCCCTGATCGGCGCCGCACGGTTCCTCAGCGCGCTGTCACCCCTGCCGCTGCGGCTGCTGGAGCTGGGGGCGTCGGCCGGATTGAACCTGAATTTCGACCGCTATCACCTGGGTACGGGGGAAACCGGCGTGGTGCTGACACCCGAATGGCGGGGCGCGATGGCGCAGGGGTCGGTGACGGTTGCCAGCCGTCGCGGGGTCGACCTGAACCCGCTGGACCCGGATCGCGACGGGCTGCGGCTGATGGCCTATTGCTGGGCCGATCAGCATGACCGCATGGCGCGCCTGCGGGCGGCGCTGGACCTGGCCCGGCGGGACCCGCCGCAGGTCGACCGTGGCGATGCGGGTGCCTGGCTGGCCGACCGGTTGGCCAAGCCGGTGCCGGACCGGCTGACGCTGGTCTATCACACCGTCGCGGCCCAGTATTTTCCACCCGCGACGGCGCAGGCCTGCACGGACGCACTCTCCCACGCAGGCCGGACCGCGACCCCGTCGGCCCCCGTGGCCCATCTGCGGATGGAGGCCGATGGTGGCGAGGGCGCGGCGCTGGACCTGACGCTGTGGGACGGCACCCGGCGCGACTGGTCGCTTGGCCGCGCGGATTTTCATGGGCGCTGGACCGACTGGCAGCCGAAGCAGTTGTGACTTTCCCCGGCGCCCGGCTGCGCCTAGGCTGGGCGCAAAGGAGACCCCATGGACGCTTCGATCAATGTGCTGGGCGGCGTCTTGCAGCCCTGTTCGACCAAGCCGATGACCGGATTCTTTCGCAACGGCTGCTGCGACACCGGGCCCGAGGACCGGGGCAGTCACACGGTCTGCGTGATCCTGACCGACGAATTCCTGGCGATGTCGCGCTATCTGGGCAATGACCTGACGACCCCGCGGCCGGAATACGGCTTTGCGGGGCTGAAGGCCGGCCAGCGCTGGTGCCTGTGCGCCAGCCGCTTTCTGCAGGCGGCACAGGAATTCGCCGCGCCAACCGTGGTGCTGGAATCCACGCACAAACGCGCGTTGGAGATCGTGCCGCTGGAGTTGTTGAAGCGCCATGCCGGGACCGATGCGGACTAGGACGGCGATCCTGATCGCGGCGCTGGCCGCGACACCAGCCGCGGCCTTCGGCCCCGACCTTGCACCCATTATCCGCGCCGAAGACCGCATCCGGCTGGAGCAGGTCGATGCGGTGGCCGGACGCACGCTGAAGGGCGCCCTTGCGCAGGGAACCCCGGACGATCTGGCCGTTATGGTGCAGGGCCTGGCAGGGCGCGCCCTGCCCGCCGATCAGGCCGCGGCCCTGCTGCCAGGCGACTGGTCGTGCCGGATGCTGAAGCTGGGCGGCGGGTTGCCTCTGGTCGTCTATCAGCCGTTCCGCTGTCGCATCGACACCGACGGCGGGTTCGTGAAACTGAGCGGATCACAGCGGATGCAGGGCATGATCGGCGATCTGGACAGGGCACAGGCCTATCTGGGCACAGGCTACATCGCCGGCGATACCGCCCCGCCCTATGCCGACCTGCCCGACAGCATCGACCCCGCGGCCACGCCGCAGCGCGTCCCCGAGGTCGGCATGGTCGAGGTCGTCAGCCCGACACAGGCGCGCATTCTGATGCCCCTGCCGATGCTGGAATCGGACATGAACATCCTGCTGCTGACGCGCTGATCAGGTCTTCAGGTCCTGACCCAGATGCTTGGCGACGGTGAAGATGTCCTTGTCGCCGCGGCCGCACATGTTCATCACGATGATGTGGTCGGCGGGCAGGTCCGGCGCGATCTTGATGACATGCGCCAGCGCATGGCTGGGCTCCAGCGCGGGAATGATGCCTTCCAGCGCGCAGCACAGCTGGAACGCGCCAAGCGCCTCGTCGTCCGTGATGCTGACATATTCGGCGCGGCCGATATCCTTCAGCCAGGCGTGTTCCGGCCCGATGCCCGGATAGTCCAAGCCCGCGCTGATCGAATGACCCTCCAGGATCTGGCCGTCATCGTCCTGCAGCAGATAGGTGCGGTTCCCGTGCAGGACGCCGGCGCGGCCGCCCGACAGGCTGGCGCAATGCTCCATCCGGTCGTCCACGCCCTTGCCCCCGGCCTCGACGCCGATGATGCGGACGTCCTTGTCGTTCAGGAACGGATAGAACAGGCCCATCGCGTTCGACCCGCCGCCGATGGCCGCGATGATCGTGTCGGGCAGACGCCCTTCGCGCGGCATGATCTGCTCGCGCACCTCCTTGCCGATGATCGACTGGAAATCGCGCACCATCGCCGGATAGGGATGGGGCCCCGCGACCGTGCCGATGCAGTAGAACGTGTCGCGCACGTTGGTCACCCAATCGCGCAGCGCGTCGTTCATCGCGTCCTTCAGCGTGCCGCGCCCCGACGTGACCGGGATCACCTCGGCCCCCAGCAGGCGCATGCGGAAGACGTTGGGCGACTGGCGTTCCACGTCATGCGCGCCCATGTAGACCACGCATTTCAGGCCGAACCGCGCGCAGACGGTGGCCGTCGCGACCCCGTGCTGGCCCGCGCCGGTTTCCGCGATGATGCGCGTCTTGCCCATGCGGATCGCCAGCAGGATCTGGCCCAGCACATTGTTGATCTTGTGCGCGCCGGTGTGGTTCAGTTCGTCGCGCTTCATGTAGATCTTGGCGCCGCCCAGGTGCTGGGTCATGCGTTCCGCGAAATAGAGCGGGCTGGGCCGGCCGACGTAATGCGTCCACAGGTCGTCCATCTGCGCCCAGAAGGACGGGTCGGTCTTGGCGCGTTCGTATTCCGCCTCCAGGTCCAGGATCAGCGGCATCAGCGTCTCGGACACGAAGCGGCCGCCATAGATGCCAAAGCGCCCCTGATCGTCGGGGCCGGAGGTGAAGCTGTTCAGCAGATCGTCGGCCATGGGATGCGCCTTTGGGTTATTTGCGTGTCTGGGCAACCGGAATGCCCCTTGCCCCCGTTCTAGCCGCCATCGCGCGCAGGGTGAAGCCCGTGCAGGCAGGCTGCCCGCGAAACCGCCCGATTTGCGCGCGACGTCGTGACGCGGACAGGTTTGGCGGTTGACGCCCGGCGGATGACGGTCAAAACCTGCGCCCGACACGCCACACCGGAGGGATGATGCCCAAGGCCCGCACCCTGTCGCTGAGCGATCACCACGTCGCCAGCGTCGCCCCCGCCGAGGGGCTGCTTTACAACCCCGCCTGGCGGATGCTGGAGGATGGCGACCTGGACGCGCTGGCCCTGCGGCTGACGCAGGGGCGGACGGGCCCGATACCGATCTTCGCCTATGGGTCGCTGATCTGGAATCCGGGCTTTGCGGTGCAGGATCGCCGCCGCGCCACGGCGATCGGCTGGCACCGCGATTTTTCGCTGACGCTGGACCATTTCCGCGGCACGCCGGAACGGCCCGGCCTGATGCTGGCGCTGGCATCGGGCGGCACCTGCGAAGGGCTGGTGCTGGACATCGCCGAAGGGACCGAGGTCGAATCCATGCGCGCCATCCTGCGCCGCGAACTGGTCGCGCACGAGCTGGCCGCGAATGCCTGCTGGATCCAGGTGCGCACCGATCGCGGGGTCGAATCCGCGCTGACCTTCTATGCCGATCCGGTCGACGCCCCCGTGGCGCGCCTTCCGGTCGAGGAGCAGGCGCGGCTGCTGGCGACCGCTGCAGGCGCTGCGGGCTCGGGCGCCGAATATCTGCTGCGCACCGCGCGCGGACTGGCCGAATGGGGCATCGAGGACGATTACATCTGGACGTTGCAGCACCTGGTCGCCGAACGGATCGAGGCCGAGGCGGGCTTTGTGCCCCCGACTGGCCGCTAGCCCATTCCGCGCCCCCTGCACCGGTGGGCGTGGGGATCGCGTCTACAGCGGGGACAGCAGGTGGCCGCCATCGGCCACCAAGACCGATCCGGTCATGAACGCCCCCGCGTCAGAGGCAAGCAGCAGCAGCGGCCCGGCCAGATCGCCGGGCTGCCCCAACCGCCGCTGCGGAATGCGGCGGATCTGGGCCTGGCCATGGTCGGTAGCAAAGAAATCGCGGTTGATGTCGGTCTCGACATAGCCGGGGGCCAATGCATTCACGCGGATGCCGTGGCGCGCCCATTCCAGGGCGTGCTGTTTGGTCAGCTGGATCAGTGCGGCCTTGGACGTGGCATAGGCGGAGACCCCCGCCCCCTGCCGCAGCGCCAGGATCGAGGCGACATTGACGATAGCCCCGGGCCGCCCCGCCTCGACCAGCCTTGCGGCCACCGCCACCGACATCCCCCGTGCCCCGTCCAGGTTGACGCCCATCACTTGCGCCCAGTCCCGATCGGACTGTTCCAGCGACGCACCGGGAATGGCGATACCGCTGTTGTTCACCAGCAGGTCGACCGGGGTACCGGCCCAGGCCTCGGCCGCATCAACGGCGCGGCGCACGCTGTCCGGATCGGTCACGTCCAGCGCAGTGACATGCGCATCGGTCAGCTGCCGCGCCAGCACCTGCATGGCCTCCACCCGCCGCGCGGCCAGGACCACCCGCGCGCCGGCATCGGCAAGGACACGCGCGAATTCCGCGCCAAGCGCGCCCGATGCCCCGGTCACCAGCGCCACGCGCCCGTCCAGTCGGAAACGATCCGTGCTCATGCGGGCTCCTCGGCGGTGGTGGGGTCGGCGATCCAGGCGCGCAGCCGGGCGGCCGCCAGCAGGCGGGCATGCAGGTCGGCGTCATGGTCATGCGCACCCGCCCGGATCGCGGCCACGTCGGCGTTCACGTCCTGCGACGGGCGGGCCAGCTCTCGCTGCGCCATGGCCAGCGCATTGGCGGCCAGCAGTGCGTGGTATCGCGCATCGGGCCCGCCAGGGGCGATGTCCCGGCGCAGGGTCGCCTCGGCCTCCGCGATCAGGTCCAGCGCGTCGCTCATGCGGCCTCCGGCGCGGTCATCTGCAGCAGGCGGTATTCCAGCGTGTCGGCGATGCGCCCGGTCAGCGCCAGATGCAGCGAGCGTTCGGCCCCGCTGTCGTGGCGGTCGCCTTGCTGCAGGGCGATCACGGCCCACCGGATATGGGCCATGACCTCCCACCACCGCACACGGTCGGGATCGGGGACCGTGCCCCCGGCGGCGGCATAGCCGGACAGGACGGCCGCGCGGCTGGCGATGCCGCCACCCTCCAGATCGGGGCGCGAGAACCGCCAGCATTCCGCGCAGAACCAGCCCAGATCGCAGGCCGGGTCCGACCAAGCGGCGAATTCCCAGTCCAGGACGGCCGTCAGCCCATCGAAATCGACCAGGAAGTTCCCGGTGCGGAAATCCTGATGTGTCAGGGTCACCCTGTCGGCCGCCGGCGCGTGGCGTTCGGCCCAACGCAGCGCCCATTCCAGGCCCGGTCGCGGCGCGGGACGCGCATCCAGCCAGCCGCGCAGCCCCGCCACCGCCTGCAGGGCCGGATCGGCGGGGGGCGGCCCCAGAACCCTTGCCAGCGCCGGGTCGGGATCGATCCTGTGGATCAGCGCCAGCTGGCGGCCCAGGTCGCGGCCCAAGGCCTCGCGGTCGCCGCCCAGGCTGGCGTCGCGCACGACCTTGGGGCCATAGCCGATACCGCCCACCCAGGCCATCGCCGCGAAGGGCGCGCCGATGACCGAAGCGTCATCGCAGAAGCCCAGGGGTTCGGGCACGCGCACACCCGCGCGGTGGGCCGCGGCGATGATCGCATATTCCTCTGCCCGAGACCGGCTGGCGGCGATGGTGGCCGGGGCGTCGCGACGGATCACCAGGCGGCGCGACATCCCGTCCGCCGTGACCGTCACCGCCCAGTTCTCCTGGATCGCGCCGCCAGACAGCTTGTCCGCGGCGGTGACCCGCGCGCCGGGCAGGTCCAGCGTCGTCGCCAGCCAGGCGTCAAGTGCAGCGTTATCCGTCAGGCTCATGCGCCCCAGCCCCAGAAGTCGTCCCCCTCGCGCGCATAGGCATCAGCCAGCACCATCCGGTGCACCTCGGAGGCGCCATCGACCAGCCGCGCCTGCCGGGCATAGCGATAGATCCATTCCAGCACCGTGTCGCGGCTGTATCCCCGCGCGCCGTTCAGCTGGATCGCCACGTCGGCGGCCTGATGCAGCGTGTCGGCGACATGTAGCTTGGCCATCGACACCTCCTTGCGGGCATGGCTGCCCTGGTCCAGCGCCCAGGCCGCATTCATCGTCAGCAGCCGCCCGATCTGAATGTTCAGCGCCACGCCGCCCAGCATCAGCCGCACCGATTCCCGGTCGGCCAGCCGGATGCCGAAGCCCTCTCGCGCATCGACATAGGCCTGCGCCTCGGCCACGGCGCGCTTGGCCAGGCCCAGCCAGCGCATGCAGTGGGTCAGCCGCGCGGTGCCAAGCCGGATCTGCGTGACCTTCAGCCCGTCGCCCACGCCCATCAGGCGGTTCGCGTCGGGGATCTCCAGCCCGTCGAACTCCAGCTCGCAATGGCCGCCATGCTCCTCGGGGCCCATGATGGCAATGCGGCGCAGGATCTTCCAGCCGGGCTGGTCGCGATGGAACAGGAACGCCGTCAGATGGCGGCGCTTTTCGTCGGGATTGGGGTCGGTGCGCGCGATCAGGATGAAATGCGCCGCCCCCTCGGCCCCGGTGATGAACCACTTGCGACCCGTCACGCGCCAGACATCGCCATGCCGCACCGCCGTCGTGCCGATCATGCCGGGGTCGGACCCGCCACCCGGCGCGGGTTCGGTCATCACGAAGGATGATCGCACCTCGCCCGCGACCAGCGGCGCCAGCCAGCGCGCCTGCTGATCGGGGGTGCCGACGCGGGCCAGGATGTCCATGTTCCCGTCATCGGGGGCCGCGCAGTTGAAGACCGCGGGCCCGAAGATCGAGCGGTTCGCCTCCTCGTACATCACCGCGCGGCCGGTGACGGGCAGGCCCATGCCGCCCAGGGCCTGCGGCACCTGCGGGCACCACAGCCCCGCCGCCCGCGCACGCGCGCGCAGCGCCTGCAGGGGCGCATCGGCGATGTTGTCATGATCGTCCCAGTTGGCGCGGTCGGCCTCGACCGGTAGGATATGGGTGTCGACGAAATCACGGGTACGGCGGCGGATGTCCTCCAACCGGGGGTCCAGGGTGAAATCGATCATGTCAGTCCTCTCCTCGCGCCATCCGCGTCCTGCCGGGGCCCACCATCCACCAGCCTCCGCGCGATGTCGATGCCGGGCGATCCAGACCCGGCGCCGCGTCAGATCAGCAGTTGCTGACCCAGGACGATCACGCGGCTGCTGGGTAGATGATAGAAGTCGGTGGCGTTCGCAGCGGATTTGGACAGGGACACGAACAGCGTCTCCTGCCAGGCGGGCAGTTCGCGCGTCTTGCCGGGGCGGAACGTGCGGCGGCTGAGGAAGAAGGACGTCGACATGATGTCGAAGCGCACGCCTTCCTTGCGGGCCAGGGTCAGCGCCTTGGGCAGGTTCGTCTCCTCCATGTAGCCGAAACACATGTCGATCCGGATGAAGCGGTCGGACAGGCGCGTCACCGTCAGGCGGTCGTTGTCGGCGACATAGGGGCGCGTCGCCATGGTCACGCAGACGATGATGTTCGTCTCGTGCAGGACATGGTTGTGCTTGAGGTTGTGCAGCAGCGCGGCCGGCGCGATGTCGGGTTCCGCGGTCAGGAAGACGGCGGTGCCGGGCACCTCGACCAGCCGGTCAGACCGGGCCAGCATCTCAATCAGCGCGGCCGTCGGGGTGGCGCTGCGCCGGGCCTGGGCCTGGACGTGGCGGGTGCCGCGGATCCAGGTCCACATCAGCACGATCATCACGGCGGCCATCATGATCGGCACCCAGCCCCCGTTCGGGATCTTGATCGCGTTCGATCCCAGGAACAGCAGTTCCAGCGCCAGCAGCGGCGTGACCACCACGGCGACCAGCATCAGGGGCCAGCGCCAGACCCGCAGGAACACGACCGAGGCCAGGATGGTGGTGATGACCATGTCCCCCGTCACCGCGATGCCGTAGGCCGCGGCCAGGTCCGAGGACGACCCGAACACCACCACCAGCACGACCACGCCGATGGCCAGGATCGCGTTGATCTTGGGCAGGTAGATCTGCCCCTCCTGGGTCTCGGAGGTGTGCAGGATCTCCAGCCGGGGCAGCAGGTTCATGCGCACCGCCTGCTTGATCATCGAGAACGCGCCCGAGATGACCGCCTGGCTGGCGATGACCGTGGCCATCGTCGCCAAGATCACCAGGGGCAGCAGCGCCCAGGGCGGCGCCATCAGGAAGAACGGGTTCGTCACCCGGTCGGGATGGGCCAGGATCATCGCCCCCTGCCCCAGATAGCTGAGCGTCAGGGCGGGCCAGACCAGCAGCACCCAGGCCATGCGGATCGGGCGACGCCCGAAATGGCCCATGTCGGCATAAAGCGCCTCTCCTCCGGTGACGGCCAGGAAGACCGATCCCAAGACGATCAGCGAGGCCAGCTTGTTCGTGACCAGGAACGCCCCGGCATGCACGGGGCTGAGCGCGCGCAGGATCGACCAGTCGTCGCCGATATGGGACAGCCCCATCACCCCCATGACGACGAACCAGGTGACCATGATCGGCCCGAACAGGATCGACACCGCCCCCGTGCCCCACCGCTGGACGATGAACAGCCCGGTGATGATGGCCAGCGTGACGGGCACCACGTAGGGGCCGAAGGCGGGCGCCACGATGGTCAGCCCCTCGACCGCGGACAGGACCGACATGGCCGGCGTGATGATCGCGTCCCCGAAGAACAGCGATATGCCGATCATCCCCAGCACCATCAGCCAGACGGGCCGCTTGCCCAGTGCCTGCTGGATCAGGGTCACCAGGCTCAGCGTGCCGCCCTCGCCCCGGTTGTCGGCGCGCATGATCAGCGCCACGTACTTGAAGCTGACGATCGAGATCAGCGTCCAGATCAGCAGCGAGATCACCCCCACCACGTCATCGGGCGAGAGCCCGTCGCGCGACGCGGCATGCAGCGATTCGCGCATCGCATAGATCGGAGAGGCCCCGATGTCGCCATAGACGACCCCGATCGCCCCCAGGACCAGCCCGCCCAGGTTGCTGGAACCATGCTGCCCCGCGGTGGGAAGATCGGACAGGTGCGCCGATGCGGCGGAAGGTTGCGCCGGACCGTCGGGGGTGACGTGATCGCTCATGTGTCGACAACTCTCTTGGCAGCGCCGTGGCCTGCAGGCGCTGCCGCCTCTAGCAGGCACGCGTCGCATTGAGAAGAACGGCCCGCGTTCATCTGACATCCACGAAGGCGATCACGTCAAACCCTAGCCCGGCAAGACCGGCAAGACCGGCACCATGCGTGCCGCCTGCCCATCGTTCAATCAGAACGGCACGATTCTGCCAAGCCGGATCGGGTGGCAGGTTCGATCTGTCGTTGGGTCACATCGTCAGGAACCGAATCACGCCTGTCCCCGGCGCGACGCGTGCAGGCGAAGCTGGACGTCGCCCGGCTGCCAGAGGTGCATCAACTCGCCTTCTGCGGTCGACCGGCGACATAGGTCTGGGCCACCGCGCGGTCGTCGCCCATGATCTGCAGGATGAACAGCTCCTGCGCGAGGGTCTCGGCCTTTTCCATCCGCAACGCCATGGCGGGGGTCGCACGGGCGTTAAGGACCACCAGGTCAGCGGCGCTGCCGGGGGCCAGGGTGCCGATCTCGGCCTCCATGCCCAGGGTCAGCGCGTTGCCGCGCGTGGCCCAGTGGAACGCCGCCAGCGGATGCAGCTTCTGCCCGCGCATCTGCAGGATCTTGTAGCCCTCGGCCAGGGTCTGCAGCATCGACCAGCTGGTGCCGCCGCCCACATCCGTCGCGATGCCGCTGACGATGCCCGCGGCGCGCAGCCCGTCGGCGTCGAACAGCCCCGACCCCAGGAACAGGTTCGAGGTCGGGCAGAACACCGCATGGCTGCCGCTTTCTGCCATCCGGGCGATTTCGCGGGGTTCCAGATGGATCGAATGGCCCAGCAGCAGCTTGTCGGACAGCAGGCCGTAGCCCTCGTAGATGTCCAGATAGTCGCGCGCCTTGGGATAGAGCGACAGGGTGTATTCGATTTCGTCGACGTTTTCCGACAGATGCGTCTGCACGTGGCAGTCGGGATGGGCGCGGGCCAGCGCGCCGGCCGCTTCCATCTGTTCGGGGGAGGACGTGATCGCAAAGCGCGGCGTGATCGCATAGCGCTGGCGACCCTTGGCGTGCCACGCCTGGATCAGCGCGGCGCTGTCGTCATGGCTCTGCTGCGGCGTGTCCAGCACGGCGGCCGGCGCATTGCGGTCCATCATCACCTTGCCCGCGATCATGGCCATGTCGCGATCATGGGCGGCAGAGAACAGCGCCTCGGCGCTGGCCTTGTGGCTGGAGCAGAAGGCAACGGCGGTGGTCGTGCCGTGCGCGGTCAGCTGGTCCAGGAACAGCCCTGCCATGCGGGTGGCATGCGCGGGGTCGGCGAATTCCGCCTCGGCCGGGAAGGTATAGGTGTTCAGCCAGTCCAGCAACTGCGCACCCCAGCTGGCAATGACCTGCAACTGGGGAAAATGGATATGCGGGTCGATGAATCCCGCCAGGATCAGATGCGGGCGGTGGTCGATCTCCTTCAACCCGTCGCGGGTCAGTTCGGCATGATCGCCGACGGCGACGATGCGCCCGTCATCCACCAGGATGGCCCCGTCTTCCCAGAAGCGATGATTGTCGGCCGTGTCCTGGGGATCGGCATGAAAGTCGAGGACGCGGCCCCGGATCAGCTGTTGCATGGGTATTTTTTCAAAGAAGAAGAGGTGAGGCGCGCCATCAGTTCGGCGGCGGTGAAGGCGGCGATGATTTCGGGGCGCTTGTCGCGCGAGAAGCCCGTCCCGATGGGACAGGTCAGGCCGGCGGCGTCGACCCCGCGCGAGGCGGCGAAGCGTTCGAACTGGGCCCGCTTGGTGGCGCTGCCGATCATCCCGACATAGGCCAGGTCGGTGCGGGCAAGCGCCTCGGCCGCCAGCAGGAAATCCAGTGCGTGATCGTGGGTCACGATCACCACGGACGTGCCGCGCCGGGCTGCGCGGATCTGCGCCTCGGGCAAGGGGGTCAGCAGGGTCGGGCCGCTGGCCTGCGCCAGCTCCTCCGGCCGGCTGTCGATCAGCAGGGCGTTGACCGGCAGCGGTTCCAGCGCCCGGGCCAGCGCGCGCCCGACATGGCCCGCGCCAAAGATCAGCGCGTCGGCGTGTTCCTGTGGCGCGGGGCCGTGGCGGTCCAGCGTCAGCACCACCCGCCCGCCGCAGCACTGGCCGATCTGGGGGCCCAACGGCACGTCCATGGTGGCATCGGCCTCGTCCCGCGCCAGCATCTGCCGCGCGCGGTCGATCGCCATGTATTCCAGCTGTCCGCCGCCGATGGTGCCGGTGACCCGGTCGGGGGTCACGAACATCTCGGCCCCCGCCTCTCGCGGGGTCGAGCCCAGGGCCCGGGTGACGCGGACGCGGATCATCCGCGCAGCCGCTCGACCGCCATCAGCACGCGTTCGGGCGTGGCGGGCGCATCCAGACGCGCGGGCGTGCGATAGTCGGCGACCGAGGCCACGGCCATGTTGATCGCCTCGAACACGCTGATGCCCAGAACGAAGGGCGGCTCTCCGACGGCCTTGGACCGCTTGATGGTCCGCTCGCTGGCCTCGGACCAGTCGGCCAGCGCGACGTTGAAGATGCGCGGGCTGTCGCTGGCAAGGGGCACCTTGTAGGTCGACGGCGCATGGGTGCGCAGGCGGCCCTTGGCGTCCCACCACAATTCCTCGGTCGTCAGCCAGCCGGCACCCTGAACGAACGCGCCCTCGACCTGACCGCGGTCCAGCACCGGGTTCAGGCTGCGGCCCACGTCGTGCAGGACGTCGGCGCGGTCGATGACGTATTCGCCGGTCAGCGTGTCCACCGACACCTCGGCCACCGCGGCGCCATAGGCGAAATAGTAGAACGGCCGCCCCTGCCCCGTCGTCCGGTCCCAGTGGATCTTGGGCGTCTTGTAGAAGCCTGCCGCCGACAGCTGGATGCGCGCCATGTACGCCGCGCGGATCACCTGGGCAAAGGGGATCATCTGATCGCCCGCCCGCACGTGCCCCGGCACGAACGCCACCTGGTCGGGGGCGACCTGCCATTTCTCGGCCACGAAGGTCACCAAGCGCGCCTTGATCTGTTCCGCCGCATCCAGCGCCGCCATCCCGTTCAGGTCGGTCCCCGACGATGCCGCCGTGGCCGAGGTGTTCGGCACCTTTTCCGTGGTGGTCTTGGTGATCTTGATGCGGCTCAGGTCGCACTGGAACGCCTCGGCGACCACTTGGGCCACCTTGGTGTTCAGACCCTGCCCCATCTCGGTCCCGCCGTGATTCAGGTGGATCGAGCCGTCGGAATAGACATGGATCAACGCCCCTGCCTGATTGAACCAGGTCGCGGTGAAGCTGATGCCGAACTTGACTGGGGTCAGCGCGATGCCCTTGCGGATCACCCCACCCTTGGCGTTCCAGTCCAGCACCGCCTGCCTGCGGGCGTGATAATCGCTGCTGGCCTCCAACTCATCGAAGATGCGCGGCAGGATCTGGTCCTGCACCGTCTGGTGATAGGGCGTCAGCTGGCCGTTCTGGTACAGGTTGCGCTTGCGCACCTCCAGCGGGTCCATGCCCAAGGCATAGGCGATCTCCTCGACCATGCGTTCGGCCACGATGGCGCCCTGGGGGCCGCCGAAGCCGCGAAAGGCGGTGTTGCTGACGGTGTTCGTCTTCATCGGGTGGCTGCTGATGCGCACGTCAGGATAGAAATAGGCGTTGTCGGCGTGAAAACAGCGCCCGGTCGGTCACCGGCCCCGACAGGTCCGCCGAAAAGCCGCAGCGGGCATAGAAATCGCCCTCCACCGACCGGATGCGGCCGTCATCGTCGAAGCCCACGGCGTAATCCACCACGAAATCGTGCCGCTTGCCCGTGGCGATCATGTCGTCGTCCCGGTCCGGGCGGATCTTGACCGTCCGGTTCCAGCGCTTGGCCGCGACGGCCGCGACGCAGGCGAACAGGTTCATCTGCGTTTCCTTGCCGCCGAAACCGCCGCCCATGCGCCGCACGTTCACCACGACCGCGTTGCTGGGCACCCCCAGGACGTGGGCCACCATGTGCTGCACCTCGGACGGGTGCTGGGTCGAGACGTGCAGGACGACCTCGTCATCCTCGCCCGGCACGGCCATCGCGATCTGGCCCTCCAGATAGAAATGGTCCTGCCCGCCGATGGCAAAGCGACCCTCGATCCGGCGCGGCGCGGCGGCCATCGCCGCAGGCGCATCGCCGCGCTTGAGTGTCAGGGGGTCAGTGACATAGCCCATGCTCGCGTCGCGCGCCGCGATCGGGTCCAGCGCATGGGGCAGCACGTCATAATCGATCCGCGCCTTGTGCGCCGCGCGGCGCGCCTGGTCGCGCGTTTCGGCGATGACCGCAAAGACCGGCTGGCCCCAGAACTGCACCACGCCTTCGGCAAAGATCGGGTCGTCGTTCTTGCCGTTGGGCGACACGTCGTTGACGCCCGGCAGATCGGCCGCCGTCAGGATGCCCAGCACGCCCGGCTGCGCCACCGTTTCGGTGAAATCCATGCCCGTGATGCGGCCATGGGCGCAGGACGACAGGCCCAGATAGGCGTGGATCGTGCCGGTGGGCTCGACCAGATCGTCGGTGTATTCGGCACGGCCGGTGACATGCTTGGCGGCGCTGTCATGGGCAGTGTCCTGATGGGCCTGGCCCGTGATGGTCGCGGTGTCGTCCTTCATGGCCTAGACTCCTTCGCTCTGGCGCAGCCGTACGGGCAGGCCGGGTTCGGATTGCTCCAGCCAGAACCGCCGGATCAGGTTGCGTGCGACGGTCGCGCGGTATTCCGCGCTGGCGCGCATGTCGGACAGCGGCTGGAAATCCTCCGCGATCGCGCGGGCGGCGGCATCGAAGCTTGCCGCCGCGAAGGGCTGCCCCTGCAGCGCGGCCTCGGCACGGCGGGCACGCTTGGGCGTTCCGGCCATGCCGCCGAAGGCCAGCCGCGCGCGGGCGATCATGCCGTCCGCAACGTCGATGCAGAACCCCGCCGCGACAGAGGTGATATCGCTATCGCGCCGCTTGCTGACCTTGTAGGCCGCGATGCGCGCCTTGGGCTGCATGGGGATCAGGACCTCCTCGACGAACTCGCCTTGCTGGCGGTCCTGCTTGCCGTAGTCGATGAAGAAATCCTCCAGCGGCAGCTCGCGGCGCGTGTCGCCCCGACGCAGGACGATCCGCGCGTCCAACGCGATCAGCAAGGGCGGCGTATCCCCGATCGGAGAGCCGTTGGCGATGTTCGCCCCGATGGTGCCGGCATTGCGCACCTGCCAGCCGCCGATACGCGACCAGTATTCGGCGGCCTGCGGAACATGGCGGGCGATCAGGGGGGCGGCCTCGCTGTAGGTCACGCCGGCACCCAGACGGATCATGCCGTCCTCGACCGTGATGTCCTTCATCAGGTGACCGATGAAGATGGCCGGGCTGATGTCGCGCATGAACTTGGTGACCCACAACCCGACATCGGTGGCGCCCGCGACCAGCGTCGCCTTGGGTTCGTCCAGCAACAGCTGGGCCAGATCGTCGGTATCGGCGGGGACCAGTGCCCGGTCCGCGCCGCGCGCAAGTGAAACCCGTGCGCCACGCATCCCGGCCAGGCACGCGGCCACCGCGTCGCGTTCGCGGGACAGCGCGTCCTGGGCCTGTCCTCCGGCCGCGCCCGCGGCCAGGGCCGCGCGGATGATCGGCGCATAGCCCGTGCAGCGGCAGATGTTGCCCTGCAGCGCGGTCTCGATCTCGGTGGCATCGGCATCGGGATTGGTCATCCACAGCCCGTAGAGCGCCATCACGATGCCCGGCGTGCAGAAGCCGCACTGGCTGCCGTGATGGTCCACCATTGCGGCCTGGACCGGGTGCAGACCGCCATCGGGGCCGCGCAGATGCTCGATCGTGACGATATGTGTGGCATGGCACGAGGCCAGCAGCCGGATGCAGGCGTTCACCGGCTCATAGACCAGCCCTGTGGCGGTCAGGCGTCCCGCAAGCACCGTGCAGGCGCCGCAATCGCCCTCGGCGCAGCCCTCCTTGGTGCCGGTCATCCGGCGCGCAAGGCGCAGATGATCCAGCAGCGTGTCCGAAGCGCCGACCTCTGTCAGGGCGATCTCGGTGTCGTTCAGAAGAAACCGCAGCTGGGTCATGATAGCCTTTCCTTGCCTTGGTCCAAGTCTACGGCCTGGCGGTGCGTTTCGAAATCGGCTGTGATCTAGAAGACTTTACACGTTCCGTTGAAAGCGGACCACCGTCACATGGCGTCAGGCGCGAAAGCCGCGCCATCTGCGACAATCTTCGGCAGCCCTTTCCAGCGGTGGCCGGACCTTGCCGGGGGCGCAGAAAGGCGCGGCGGCCCCCCATCGAGGGGGACCGCCGCGCCCGGGGGACTGGGCCCCCGTGTCCCGCCGTTGCGCGGGCCGTTGTTACTCAGCGGGGAATGGCCCTACAGGCCCGCGACCCCCAGGGGTCCAACCTCGCGGAACCAGCGCAGGATCGCGTCGCGCTCGGCGTCCTCCATCCCGGTGATGTTCGCAGGGGGCATCGCATCGGTCAGTCCCGCCTGGACATAGACCTGATGCGCGGCGCGGGCGATGTCGGCGGGCGTCTCCAGCAGGACGCCCTTGGGCGCGGTGCGGATGCCGTCCCAGACCGGTTCGCGCGCATGGCACATCGAACAGCGGCCGATGACGGCTTGGCTGGCATCCTCGAACCCCTCGGCCTCGGCGAAGCGCGCCTCGACCGGGGTCAGGGGCCGCGCCATCGCCTCGTCATAGCTGTCCTGGTTCACGCCGATCGACGCCAGCCACATCACCCCGATGAACAGCATCGTCGTGACCGCCCAGGTCCACCACTGGTATCCCTTGCGGGCGTGCATGGTGTTGAAGAAGTGCCGGATGGTCACACCCATCAGGAAGATCAGCGCCGCGATCAGCCAGTTGTACTGGCTGGCGAAGGCCAGCGGGTAGTGGTTCGACAGCATCAGGAAGATGACCGGCAGCGTCAGGTAGTTGTTGTGCGTCGACCGCAGCTTGGCGATCTTGCCGTATTTCGGGTCGGCGGGGCGCCCGGCCTTCAGGTCGGCGACCACGATGCGCTGGTTCGGCATGATGATCAGGAACACGTTCGCGGTCATGATCGTCGCGGTGAAGGCGCCCAGATGCAGCAGCGCCGCGCGGCCCGTAAAGATCTGGTCATAGGCCCAGCCCATCGCCACCAGCGCCGCAAACAGCAGCAGCATCAGCACCGTGGGACGGTTGCCCAAGGGCGACTTGCACAGCCCGTCATAGATCAGCCAGCCCACTGCCAGCGACCCGCCCGAGATCAAAATCGCCTGCCAGATCGCCAGGTCGGCCTTGGCGGGCTCGATCAGGTACAGGTTGGCGCCGGCCCAATAGGTGACCATCAGCAGCGCGGCCCCAGACAGCCAGGTCGCATAGCTTTCCCATTTGAACCAGGTCAGATGCTCGGGCATGCGCTCGGGCGCCACCAGGTACTTGCGGATGTGATAGAACCCGCCGCCGTGGACCTGCCATTCCTCGCCATGCGCGCCCTTGGGAAGGTCGGGTGCCTTCTGCAGGCCCAGGTCCAGCGCGATGAAGTAGAACGACGACCCGATCCACGCGATGGCGGTGATCACGTGCAGCCAGCGGACGGCAAAGGAGAGGAACTCCCACAGGATGGCGATTTCCGGGATCATCTCAGCTGCCCCGATAGGTGGAATAGCCGAACGGAGAGACCAGCAGCGGCACGTGGTAATGGTCGTTCTGCGACATGCCGAAGCGGATCGGGATCACGTCCAGAAAGCGGGGGCTTTCGGGCGCCACGCCCGACGCGTCCATCCAGGCGCCGGCATGGAATTCCAGCTCGTAGGTGCCGGTGGCGAAATCGCCCGCCGGCAGGATGTGCGCATCGGTGCGCCCGTCGTCATTGGTCACCATGCGCGCGATCTCCTCGCGCGCGGGCGACAGCCGGATCAGCACCACCTGCATCCCGCGCGCGGGCAGCCCGCGCGCCGTGTCCAGAACATGCGTTGTCAGAAAACCCGACATGAAATCCCCCCGTCTTGATCGTTCCTGCGCCGTGATACCCGATTTGCCGAAGGGCGGCAGGGGCTTGATGGACAAGGCAGTCTTAAGAAACCGTGCATAATCGACCCTCAGTGATCGGCAAGGCGACCGGCCTCGGCCAGTTCAGCCTCGTCCGCGGGGGCCGCACCGTTGTAGAACCAGTTCAGCGCCACCGCGCTGACCGCGGCCAGCAGGATGCCCGAATGGATCAGCGGATGGATCGCATGGGGCAGCCACTGCTTGAAGTTGGGGGCGACCAGCGGGATCATCGCCATGCCGATGCTGATGGCCACGACGAACAGATTGTGGCGGTTGGCGGTGAAATCGACACGGCTCAGGATGCGGATGCCGGTGGCGGCGACCATCCCGAACATCACCAGCCCTGCCCCCGCCCAGGACGGTGGTCGGCAGGCTTTCGACCAGCGCGCCCATCTTGGGGATCAGGCCCAGCACGATCATGATGATGCCGCCCGCCACGCAGACGAACCGCGACCGGATGCCCGTGACCCCACCAGCCCGACGTTCTGCGAGAACGAGGTATAGGGGAAGGTGTTGAAGATGCCGCCCAGCATCGTGCCCAGACCGTCGGCACGCAGGCCCGCGGCCAAGCCGCGCGAATTGATCGGACGGCGGCACATGTCCGACAGCGCCAGGAACATGCCCGTCGATTCGATCATCACCACAATCATCACCAGAACCATCGTGACGATCATCACCGGGTCAAAGGTCGGAAGACCGAAATGGAACGGCTTGATGACGGCGAACCAGGCGGCCTCTCCGACCTTGTCGAACTGCATCAGCCCCATCGCCGCCGCGGCGACGCCGCCCACGGCGATGCCCAGCAGCACGGCGATGTTGGCCATGAAGCCGCGGGCGAACCGCGAGACCAGCAGGATCGTGCCCAGCACCAGCACCGCGATCAGGATGTTCGTCCCCGAAGCATAGGCGGGGTTCGGCATGGCGGGCGCCAGGCGCAGCCCCTCGGGCACGCCGCCCGCGGCGATGGCGCCGTCCAGCCAGGCCTGCTGCGCGGGATCGACCAGCATCGGCGCGGTCGGACCGACCGGCAGGCCGAAGATCCAGTTGATCCCGATGGGCATCAGGCTGATGCCGATGGCCAGGATGACCGTGCCGGTGACGACGGGCGGAAAGAACCGCAGCACCCGCCCGATCAGCGGCGCCAGCAGGATGGCGATCAGGCCCGCCGCGATGATCGCACCGAACAGTGCGCGCGCCCCGTCGGTGCCCGGCGTCTGGCCCGCGATGGCGACCATCGGCCCCACGGCCGCAAAGGTCACGCCCATCATCACCGGCAGGCGGATGCCGAAATACTGGGTCATGCCCAGGCTTTGGATGAGGGGTCGCCAGTCCGCAGACGAACAGGTCGGCCGAGATCAGGAAGGCCACCTCCTCGGGCGGCAACTGCAGGGCGCGGCCGACGATCAGCGGCACCGCAATGGCGCCCGCATACATGACCAGCACGTGCTGGAACCCCAGCGTGATCAATCGCCCCGTGGGCAGCATCTGGTCGACGGGATGGACCTGGGTCCGGGAAAGGCTGTCTGTCATGGCGGGCTCCCCTTCTGATGTCGCGTCGTGGTTGCGCGACTGACCCAGACCTAGCTTGGCCCGTCATTTTCCCGAAACGGATTTTCAGGGCGACGTTGGCACCGTACCCCCCGGCTGCCCGAAATCCCGGCACCGAATCCGCCCCTGCCCAACCCATGCCGGGAACCCGCGGCGACCGAAAATGGAAATGTTTTCTAAGCGTTGGCTTTTTGGCTTGCGAGACGTCATTTTCGCCCGCATCTAAAGGCAGCATTAACAAGGGACGCATAATGGCCGACCCGACCCGCAAGCGGGGGCGCCCCCGCAAGACCCTGCCCGACGCGCCGGGCACCGTGCAGTCGCTGGACCGGGCGCTGGACCTTCTGGACCTGCTGGCGGCCCATCCCGGCCTGACCCTGTCCGAGGTGGCGGACCGATCGGCGCAGCCGCCCTCGGACCGTGCACCGGGTGCTGCACACGCTGGCCGCGCGCGGCATGGCCGAAAGCGACCCCGCGACGCAGGCCTGGAACATCGGGCCGCAGGCGTTCCGCCTGGGGTCGGCCTTCATGCGCCGGTCGGGCCTTGTGGAACGCGCCCGCCCGATCATGCGCGCGCTGATGGAACATACCGGCGAGACCGCGAACCTGGGTATCCTGCAGGGCGACAGCGTGCTGTTCCTGTCCCAGGTCGAGACGTCCGAGACGATCCGCGCGTTTCTTCCCCCCCGGCACCCGGTCGCCCCTGCACGCATCGGGGATCGGCAAGGCGCTGCTGGCGTTCCGGCCCGACAGCGTCGCGGCACTGGGTCCCCTGGCGCGGTTCACCGACACCACGCTGACCGACCCCGCGGCGCTGGAGGCGGACCTGGCCCGCATCCGGCACCGCGGCTTTTCCTTCGACGACGAGGAACGCAGCCGGGGCATGCGCTGCATCGCGGCCCCCGTCTTCGATCTGTCCGGAGAGGCGATCGCCGGGATCAGCGTCAGCGGCCCCACGCATCGCATCGGGGCCGAACATGTCAAGACCCTGGGCGCGGTGGTGGCCGCCGCGGCGGCCAACCTGTCCGATGCCCTGGGAGGCCCGACCCGCTGACCGGGGTCAGTGCGCGCCGAACAGCGCGAACTTGGCCACGAACAGGGCCGCGATGATCCAGGTCGCGGCATGCACCTCGCGCGCGCGGCCGGTCAGCAGCTTGATCACGGCATAGCTGATGAAGCCGAAGGCCAGGCCGTTGGCGATGGAATAGGTCAGCGGCATGGCGATGGCGGGTCAGCACCGAAGGCGCGGCCTCGGTCACGTCGTCCCAGCTGACCTCGGCCAGCTCGCGCACCATCAGCGTCGCGACATACAGAAGCGCGGGCGCGGTCGCATAGGCGGGCACCGACCCGGCCAGCGGCGCAAAGAACATCGCGGCCAGGAACAGCAGGCCCACGACCACGGCGGTCAGGCCGGTCCGGCCCCCCGCCTGCACGCCTGACGCGCTTTCCACATAGGCGGTCGTCGAGGACGTGCCCAGCAGCGCACCGGCCGTGATCGCGGTCGAATCCGCCATCAGCGCACGGCCCAGGTTCTTGTTCTTGTGGGTCGGCCCCTCGGTCAGCAGGCCTGCGCGCTTGGCCACGCCGATCAGCGTGCCGGTGGCGTCGAAGACCTCGACCAGGACCATGACCAGAACGACCTGGAAGATGCCGAAGGTCAGCGCGCCCATCAAATCCATCTGCAGGAAGGTCGGCGCGATCGACGGCGGCATGGACATGACGCCCGAAAACTGGCTGACGCCAAGAACGATCGCCGCGACCGTCACCACCAGAATGCCGATCAGGATCGCCCCCGTGACGCGCAGCGCATCCAGCGTCACGATCAGGAAGAACCCACAGATCGTCAGCAGGGTGCCGGTGGCTGTAAGATCGCCCAGCGCGACCAGCGTCGCGGGGTTGCCCACCACGATGCCTGACGACTGCAGCGCGATGATCGCCAGGAACAGCCCGATGCCCGCCGCGATGGCGCTGCGCATCGATGCGGGGATGCCCGCGATCAGCCAGCGCCGGATGCCCGTCAGCGACAGGAACAGGAAGATCATCCCGCTGATGAACACCGCGCCCAGCGCCTGCTGCCAGGTAAAGCCCATGACGCCCACGACGGTGAACGCAAAGAAGGCGTTCAGCCCCATGCCCGGCGCCATGCCGATGGGCCAGTTGGCCCACATCCCCATGATCAGCGAGCCCAGCGCGGCGGCAAGGCAGGTCGCGACGAAGACCGCGTCGCGGTCCATCCCGGTTGTGGACAGGATGTCCGGATTGACGAAGATGATATATGCCATCGTCAGGAAGGTGGTGATCCCGGCGATCACCTCCGTCCTGACGCTGCTGCCTTTTTCGGCAAGTCCAAAATAGCGTTCCATGCGTCCCCCCTTGGCGAACCCCCCGTCCGCCGTTGGGCCGGACAGTGGGCGGCGCGGCCTCATGCCGCAATTGTCCCCGGCGCGTAAGTCTTTCAACGCGATTTTGAAAGACCTGACCATTGTCGCGCATTCCTTGATACAGAATTCCGCCCCTGACCGCTTGTCCTTGCGCGGCCGCCGCGCTTTGCTGACGCAACGACAGGCACAAGGGGAGAGAGATGCGCTACAGCCGAGACCTGACCGGATATGGCCGGACCACCCCCGATCCCCGCTGGCCGGGCGGTGCCCGCATCGCGGTCCAGATCGTCCTCAACTATGAGGAAGGCGGAGAGAACAGCATCGAGCATGGCGATCCCGCCTCGGAGGCGTTCCTGTCCGAGATCATCGGCGCCCAGCCCTGGCCCGGCCAGCGGCACTGGAACATGGAATCGATCTATGACTATGGCGCGCGGTCGGGCTTCTGGCGGATGCACCGCATGCTTTGCGACCTGCCGATCACCGTCTATGGCGTCGCCACCGCGCTGGAGCGCAGCCCCGAACAGGTGGCCGCCATGCAGGAGGCCGGGTGGGAGATCGCGACCCATGGCCTGAAATGGATCGACTATCGCAACGTCCCGCGCGAGGTCGAGGCCGACCACATCGCCCAGGCCGTGGCCCTGCACACCGCCATCACCGGCGAACGCCCGCACGGCTTCTATCAGGGGCGCACGTCGATGAACACGGTGGCCTTGGGCTGCGAGGAAGGCGGGTTCGCCTATCTGGCCGACACCATCGCGGACGAACTGCCCTATTGGCACGTCCACAACGGCCGGCCGCAGCTGATGGTGCCCTATACGATGGACGCCAACGACATGCGATTTTCCAGCGGACAAGGGTTCGGAACGGGGACCGACTTCTTCGACTATCTGCGCGACAGCTTCGACATCCTCTACGCCGAAGGGGCCGCCGGCGCGCCCAAGATGATGTCCATCGGCCTGCATTGCCGCCTGGCCGGGCGCCCCGGTCGAGCCATGGCGATCCAGCGGTTCCTGGACCACGCCCGAAGCCACGAGGGCGTCTGGTTCGCTAGCCGCCTGGACATCGCCCGCCACTGGGCGGCCGAACATCCGTTCCAGCCCCGCACACGCCCGTCGCAGATGGACCGCGACGCCTTTGTTGCACGGTTCGGCGGCGTCTATGAACATTCTCCCTTCATCGCCGAACGCGTCTGGGATGCCGAAATGGGCGCCGTCCACGACACGCTCGGCGGCCTTGCCGGGCGCATGGCGCAGATGTTCCGCGCGTCAGGCGACGACGAACGACTGGGCGTGCTGCGGGCCCACCCCGATCTGGCCGGCAAGCTGGCGCTGGCAAAGCGTCTGACCGCCGACAGCACCGCCGAACAGGCCAGCGCCGGTCTGGACGCGCTGACCGATGCGGAACGGGCCGAATTCACACGCCTGAACGACGCCTATGTCGCCAAGCACGGCTTTCCGTTCATCATCGCGGTCCGCGACCACGACAAGGCGGGCATCCTGTCCGCCATGCAGGCCCGCGTCGACAACGACACCGCCACCGAACGCGCCACAGCCGAGGCGCAGGTCACCCGCATCGCCACCCTTCGCCTGAAAGAGATCCTGAAATGACCCAGACCGGCCCCGCGGGCGCCCCCACCGGCGACATCGCCCAGCTTCCCACCGATGATGCCACCGCGCCGCGCATCCACTATGCCGGCCCCGTGGCGGGCCTGCCGCCCCAGACGGGGATGACCACCGACACGGCGATCTTCACCGAGGCCTATGCCGTCATCCCCCGCACCGTGATGCGCGACATCGTCACCAGCTATCTGCCCGGCTGGCAGGGGATGCGGTTCTGGATGTTGGCCCGCCCGCTGACCGGGTTCGCGGAAACCTTCAGCCAGTATATCGTCGAACTGGCCGAAGGCGGCGGCAGCGACACGCCCGACGACGACCCCGAGGTCCAGCACGCGATCTTCGTCACCGGCGGCGACATGCAGGTGGTGATCGACGGGACCGAGCATTTGCTGTCGCCGGGCGGCTTTGCCTATATCCCGGCTGGCACGCCTTGGCGGGTCAGGAACCGCACCGCAGGCCCCGCGGGCTTTCACTGGTGGCGCAAGCGCTGGCAGCCCTTTGCCGGCACTGACAAGCCCGACCCCATCGTGGTGCAGGAACAGGACATCGCCCCGTCCATGATGCCCGACACCGACGGGGCATGGGGCACCACGCGCTTTATGGACCCGGCCGATCTGCGCCATGACATGCACATCACCGTCGTCACGTTTAAACCCGGCGGCTCGATCCCCTTTGCGGAAACGCACGTGATGGAACACGGCCTTTTCGTGCTGGAAGGAAAGGCCGTCTATCGCCTGAACCGGGATTGGGTCGAGGTTGGTCCGGGCGATTACATGTGGCTGCGGGCGTTCTGTCCGCAGGCCTGTTACGCCGGCGGTCCGGGGCCGTTCCGTTATCTTCTGTACAAGGACGTGAACCGCCACGCGACGCTGTGGCCGAACCGCTAATTCGCCGGGGCCGCGATCACTTTAGCGGATCGTGGCCCCAGTTCATCAGGGAATAGCGCCAGTCGCTGTGTTCCTTGTCCTTTTCGGGGCCACCCTGCGCCAAGTGGCGCTTGATGTAGCCCGCGACCTTGGCCATGTGCGACCAGTCGTCGTCGGTCAGGTCGGCCTTCTTCTTGTCCTTGATGCGCAGGATGTGGCGGCCTGACTTGTGGCCGGTGCTTTCGCCATGCCCGCCGGTGTCGCCCACCGACTTGCTGTCGTCAGTGTCCAGCCAATCCTTCAGCTGGGACGGCGTCATGTTCACCAGCTTCTGCCAGTCGTCCCAAACCTGTTCATGCGATGCCATTGAATCCTCCTGCGATCGGCGGAAAAACTCTTGGCGCCAATGCGCGGTTCCAATCGGGCGGCATTCTGCTATGACCCCGCGTTGCACAGAATGCAAATTATTAACGTGGTAAACAGATGCGGATCATTGGCCTTGATGCGGCGCGAAGCCTGGCGATCGTGCTGGCGATGTCGTCGCATGTCTTTGCGGATGTGGGCCTTTACGCCCACATGCCCGGACCGCTGACCCGCGTTGCGGGATTTGCCTTCCAGATCGCCACACCGACCTTCATCCTGCTGTTCGGCACGATGCTGGAGGTGGTCTATCGCCCACGCTGGACCACGCGTCAGGCGCGCCATGGGGTTGCCATGCGGCTTTTGTCGCGGGCGTTCCAGTGCTGGGTTCTCTATGCGCTGACCATCCTGACACTGACCTTGACCGATGACGGCTACTCGGTGCCCTACAGCACCGCGACGATCCTGTTCATGGGAAATTCGCCCTATACGGAAATCCTGAAGTTCTATGCCATCGTCCTCGCCGTCGCGCCGATCCTGTTGTGGATCCGGGCGCGAACCGGGCTGCTGCCACTGGCGATCGCCGCGCTGGCCTGTCACGCGGCGTGGCCCCTGCTCAGCGGCCTTCCGGACGTCCAGAACGATCTTGGCGCGCGCACCCCCGTGGCCAGCCTCGTGCAGTTTCTGACCGGTTTCGGCGACCTGCCGCTTGCAGGTCCGTCCGTGCTGCACGGCCTGACGCTGGTCATCGCCGGACAATGCCTGGGCCGCTATCTGACCGGCCGGTCGGCGGCGGGATCGACAGACCCCTTGGCCGATCCAAGCTTTGGCCGCCGGGTGCGTGCGCTGCTGGTAGGGGGTGCGGGGGTCGCGCTGATCGGCGGGCTGTTCCTCAGCGTCGACATGATCGACGGCCTTGCGGATGGCAGCCTGCGCCGGGACAGCAATCCGCTCTATTTCGCAACTGGCATCCTGTCGGCGACGCTGATGACGCTGTTCTTCGTCTGGCTGATTGACATCCGAAAGGTCGGAAGCATCGCGGCATGGTCCCGCACCACCTTCTTTGGCCGCACCAGCATGTTCACCTTCGCCTGGGGCAATGTCCTGCTGTATCTGGTCGCCCCCCAGCCCACCGACGTGATCGGGGCAGTGGCATGGACCGCCGCCCTGCTGGCCGCGCTGTGCGTGATGAGCCTTGGTTTCGACCGCGCCGCGCGCCGCTCGACGATGGTGGCGACCACGCTGACGCGGCTCAGGCGGCCCGCCGACTGGCTGGCCGAACGGCTGCTATGGGGGATGGGCCGACTGCGCGCGGCCTAGCTCAGACCTTGGTGGCGCTGACCGGTGGCGTGACGGTGCGGGCGCGGATGCGCGCCTCGCGCCAGGTGATATAGCTGATCGCCCCGATCATCAGACCGCCGCCCAGGATCACCCAGGGGTCCAGCGGCTCATGAAAGACCAGCACGCCGACCAGGCTGGCCCAGATCAGCTGTAGGAACGTCACCGGCTGCGTGACGGTCAGCGGCGCTGCCGCAAAGGCCCGCGTCATCGTGTAATGGCCAAGCGTCGCAAAGACCGCGACCAGCGCCAGCCAGCCCAGCTGGCCCATCGTCGGCGGCACCCACTGCGCGATGGCCAGCGGTGCCAGACCGACCGACACAGTCAGCGACATCATCGCCACGACCACCGCCGCGGGCACGCGATCCGACAGCTGCTTGGCGATCAGATATGACAGACCGAAGGCGACAGCGGCCAGCACCTGGCTCAGATGCCCGGGGTCCAGCTCCCGCAACCCCGGCCGCAGTACGACCAGCGCGCCCATAAGCGCCACCGCCACCGCCGCGATCCGCCGCGAGGCCAGCTTTTCGCCCAGGAACAGCGCGGCGCAGATCGTCACGATGATGGGGTTCAGAAAGCCGATGGCCGTCACCTCGGCCACGGTGATGCGCGACATCGCATAGAACCACGCAACCACCGCCACCACGTGCAGCGCCCCACGCAGCGCGAACAGCCCCCAGATCCCCCGCGAAAACCCGCCCCGCAGGGCGCTGGTGATGACCGGGGCCAGAAACACCAATCCGAACAGAAAGCGGATGAACGCCGCCTGCGCCGCGGGCAGCGCGCCGTCCAGCCCGCGCACGATGGTGTTGACCGCGACAAAGCACAGCCCTGTCGCCAGCATCCATCCGATGCCGATCAGGTCGCGGCGTGTCTCGCTTTGCATCTGCATGATCTGCAATTGCCGCCTTTCCCGGCGGCGCGCAAGGCGCAAAACGCAAGACGGGCCGCCCCCGATGGGAACGGCCCGCCCGCGCCATCGACGGCGATTACAGTTGCGCCGCGATCTCTTCCGAGATGTCGAAATTGCCGGTGACGGTCTGGACGTCGTCGTCATCCTCCAGCGTGTCGATCAGGCGCATCAGCTTTTGCGCGGTCTCAAGGTCGGTGACCTCGGTGGGCGCCTGCGGCTTCCAGATCAGCTTGGCGGTGTCGGATTCGCCCAAGGACGCCTCCAATGCGCTGGACACCTCGTTCAGCGCGGTGTCGGCGCAATAGATCCAGTGGCCCTCCTCGTCGGATTCGACGTCGTCGGCCCCGGCCTCCAGCGCGGCCAGCATGACCGTGTCGGCATCGCCCGCGGATGCGGGATAGACGATCTCTCCGACCCGGTCGAACATGAAGCTGACCGAACCGGTCTGGCCCATGTCGCCGCCCGACTTGGTGAAATAGCTGCGCACGTTCGACGCGGTGCGGTTGCGGTTGTCCGTCATCGCCTCGACCACCAGCGCGATCCCGTTCGGGCCGTAACCCTCATAGCGGATCTCGTCATAGGTCTCGGCGTCGCCGCCCTGCGATTTCTTGATGGCGCGGTCGATCACGTCCTTGGGGACGGATTTCGACTTGGCCTCCTTGACGGCCAAGCGCAGGCGCGGGTTCTTTTCAGGATCGGGGTCGCCCATCTTGGCGGCCACGGTGATCTCTTTCGCCAGCTTGGAGAACAGCTTGGACCGCAGCTTGTCCTGCCGGCCCTTGCGGTGCTGGATGTTGGCCCATTTGGAATGCCCTGCCATGTCGGGTCGTCCTTCGTGCGGAAACTGGAATATGGCCCGCTTCTAGTCCAGCGGGCACCCCCATCGCAATGCGAAACGCGGCCCCAGGGGGCCGCGCGGTGGTCGTCCGGTGATCGGGCGCGCCTTACAGCGCGGCGGAACCGCCCAGGATGCGGCGGACTTCGCCGTCGCGGGTCAGGCCCTTGGCGGACAGTTCGGCATCCGACATCTGGCTCAGGCGGTTCAGCGCGCGCATCTGCGGGCTTGCCTCGGCCAGAGCGATCATGAAGCGGCCCACGGCACGGAACGGCGCCAACAGCGAGCCGGCCGAGAAACCGGTGGATTTGTGATCGACAGAAGCGATGGTCGCCATGTGGAAACTCCTTGCATAGGACAAAGTCGTTTCCTCCCCTGCGCCCTAGATCGGGGTTTTGCCCCCCGATCGCAACCGCCGATGCTGCATGGCAGCATTGCAGTTGCGGCAAACGCAAGGCGTCAGGGGACCAGCGGCCACAGGATGGGGATGATCAGGCACGCCACGATGCCGCAGATGATGTCCAGCGGCACGCCCACCTTGACGAAGTCAGAGAACCGATACCCCCCCGGCCCATAAACCATCATGTGTGTCTGATAGCCGATGGGCGTCGCAAAGGCGACGGTCGCCGCGAACATGACGGCCACGACATAGGGGTCGTGGGTCGTGGCCAAGGGTCGTGGCCAGCGCGATGGCAATGGGCGTCAGAAGGACGGCGACCGCATTGTTCGACAGGACCTCGGTCAGGATCAGGCCCAGGAAATAGACCGCGATCAGGGTCAGGAACGGCGGCAGGTCCATCAGGTGCGGTGCCAGGAAGTCGACGATCAGGTTGACCGTCCCCGTATGTTCCAACGCCTCGCCCACGGCCAGCATGGCAAAGATCATCGCCATCAGGCGGCCGTCCACGAAAGAGAACGCCTCTTCGGCGTCGACGCAGCGGGTGATCAGGATCACCGCCGCCGCCAGGAAGGACAGCGCCAGAATCGGGGCGACGTTCAGGGCCGCCAGCGTCACCACGGCCAGCAGGCAGATGATCGCGATGGGGGCGCGATTGCGCCGATAGGCCCGCGCCGAGGGGCGCGAGACGTCGACCATCTCCATGTCGGTGGCCAGGCGGCCGATATCCTCGGGCGCGCCCTCCAGCAGCAGGGTGTCGCCCACGCGCACCACCAGGTCGTCCAGCTGGCGACCGATGTTCTGGTTCCGCCGGTGCGCCGCCAGGACATAGATGCCGTAGCGGCGGCGCAGGCGCAGGTCGCCAAGGCGTCGACCGATCAGATGGCAGCCCGGCGAGATCAGGACCTCGACCGTTTCGGTCGCGACCGAGCCCAGCTTGTCCAGCATCTGCAGGTTCTTGTTGTCCAGCATCTCCAGCAGGTCGGACATCTCCGACCGCAGGACGACGCGGTCGCCGGGGGCCAGCACGACCTCGGGCAGGTTGCGGCGCAGCGACGCGTCGCCCCGCAGCACGTCGATCAGGCGCACCGCGTCGCGCTTGAACAGCGCCACCTCGGTCACAGTCTGGCCGACAAGGGACGAATCCTCGGGGATCGCGACTTCGGTGAAGTACTTCATCTCGCGGCGCGACCCCAGGAAGCCGGCCAGCGAGGTGCGTTCGGGCAGAAGCTTGCGCCCGATCAGCAGGAAATAGGCGATCCCGGCAAGCGTGATGGCGATGCCGACCGGGGCGATCTCGAAGATCGTGAAGGGCTCCATCCCGCGTTCGCGCGCGACCCCGTCGACCAGCAGGTTTGTCGAGGTGCCGATCAACGAGATCATGCCCCCCATCAACGTGAAATAACTAAGCGGCATCAACAGTTTGGACGGCGTTGTTCCCAGCCGCAGCGCCAGCTGGATGCAGATCGGGATCATCACCGCGACGACCGGCGTGTTGTTCATCACCGCCGACGCCACGATCACGAAGCCGAACAGGCTGGCCACCGCCAGCATCGGATTGGTGTCGGCGCGGGCCGACACGATGCTGGACATCAGGTCCAGCGCCCCGGTCCGCATCAGGCCGCCCATCAGCAGGTACATGAAGGCGATCGTCCAGGGCGCGGCATTCGACAGCACCCCCGCCGCATCCTCGACAGGCAGCAGCCCCAGCACCATCATCGTCGCCGCCGAGGCGATGGCGATGACCTCTGGCGGGTGCTTTTCGCGGATGAAGAGGACGAAGGTGATGCTGACGATGATCAGCATGGCAACGGAAGCGGTCGTGCCGGTCAGTTCAAAGCCAAGCATGAAGATCCTGTCTCGTCACACGGCCCGGATGCGGCCCCGACATCGGGGTGTAGAGCAGTTTTCTGCGCTGCCGCAAGCGAAAGTTGAAACGGTGCCGGCGGGTCAGGCCGGATGCGTGGCCGCCAGCCGACCGCCGTCGCGCACCGGCTGGACGCTGCGCGCCTGCCCCGTGCGGTCGTCCGTCTCGACCAGCACGCCGGACAGCGTGGCCTCGCCCTCGGCAGGCACGAAGCGGTCGCGGACCATGCCGGTGATGAAGCGGCGCAGCGGCTCTGCCTTGTCCATGCCGATCACGCTGTCATAGTCGCCGCACATTCCCGCATCGGTCAGATAGGCCGTCCCGCGCGGCAGCACCTGTGCATCGGCCGTGGGGACGTGGGTGTGGGTGCCCACCACCAGGCTGGCGCGCCCGTCGCAGAAATGACCCACGGCCATCTTCTCGCTGGTCGCTTCGGCGTGGATGTCGACCAGGGCGGCCTGCACCATGCCCCCCGGCGGATGGGCGCGCAGCACGCCGTCCAGCGCCGAGAACGGATCGTCATAGGGACGCGACATGAACACCTGGCCCAGGGCCTGCACGATCAGCGCCTTGCGCCCGCGCTGGTCGCTGATGATCGTATGGCCGCGGCCCGGCGCCTCGCGCGCGAAGTTCAGCGGGCGCACGATCCGCGGTTCGCGGTCGATGAAGGCCAGCATGTCCTTTTGATCAAAGGCATGGTCGCCGAGCGTCAGGCAATCGGCCCCCGCCTCCAGCAGCAGCTGCGCGTGACCCGCGGTCAGGCCGCGCCCGCCGCTGGCATTCTCCGAATTGACCACGACAAGATCGGCCTTCAGCCTGGCGCGCAGCCCCGCCAGCCGTTCGGTGATCGCTCGACGGCCCGAACGGCCCATCACATCGCCAAGAAACAGAATTTTCATGGGGGTCTGCTATGCCAATCTGCGTGCGGCCTCAAGCGCGCACATGCAAAAAGGGCTGCCTTGCGGCAGCCCTTTCATATCGTCGCCGTAAGGCGTCGGATCAGACGAACTGAACGTTCGTTGCCGATTCGCGACCGTCGCGGCCACGCTCCAGCTCGAACGTCACCTTCTGGCCGTCGGCCGGAGCCGACAGGCCCGCGCGCTCGAGAGCCGAGATGTGCAGGAAAACGTCCTGGCGGCCGCCTTCCGGTTGAATGAAGCCGAAGCCTTTGGTGCTGTTGAACCACTTCACGGTGCCGTTGGCCATCGTGAGATCTCCTGTCTTAGTGTTCCACCCGCAGTATGCGGTGGCTTGGCCGTCAGATTAACAAAGCAGACTGAAGGCAGAAGCAGACAGGATGCAGAGAATTTAACGTAGCCATGTCTAGATAGGGCGGACAGGGCCTTAATGCAAGGGAAACTTGGTGCCGGCTGAGGGATTTGAACCCCCGACCCCCTGATTACAAATCAGACGCTCTACCACTGAGCTAAGCCGGCATCGTCGTCCGATTACCAAGCCGCCCGATGTTACGCAAGCGGCGGCTTCGTGCGCCTTGCACCGCCCAGGTTGGTGCGCGCCAAAAGCGCGACCGCGGCCAGCCCCACGGCCATCACCAGCAGTGCCGCGGGCGCGGCGTTGCCCAGATCCTCCAGGCTGGCGCGTTCGTGGGTGCGGGTCGCCAGCGTCTCGAAGTTGAACGGGCGCAGCAGCAGCGTTGCGGGCAGTTCCTTGACGCAATCGACGAAGACCAGCAGCAGCGCCGCCCCCACCGACCCGCGCATCATCGGCAGATAGACCGCGCGCAGCACCCCGGCATTGTCGCGCCCCAGCGACCGCGCCGCCATCGGCAGCGAGGGCGGCACCCGCGTGAAGGCCGCGTCGATCGCCCCCTGCCCGATCGCGAAGAAACGGACCAGATAGGCCAGCACGATGGCCGTGCCCGTGCCCGTCAGGATCAGCCCCGGATCGGTGCCCGTCACCGCCAGCCAGCCATCCGCGACCCGGTGGTCCAGCGCGGCCAGCGGGATCAGCAGGCCCACCGCCAGCACCGCCCCCGGCGCGGCATAGCCGATGGTCGTGACCGGCATCAGCAGGCGCGGCAGCGCCCGCCCCGACAGGCGCGTGCCATAGACCATGATCAGCGCCATCAGCACCGTCAGCACCGCGGCAATCCCGCCCAATGACACCGTATGCCAAGCGGCCCGCACCAGCCCCGGCGACACCCAACCCTGTGGATAGGCCAGCGCATAGGTCGCGATCACCCCCCACCGGCAGGACGAACCCCATCGCGAAGGGCAGCGTGCAGGCCAGCGTCGCCAAGACCCCAGGCAAGGCACGCAGGCGCTGGCGCTGGATCGGCCGCGGCTGCCGGGCGCTTTGGTGATAGCGCGCATTGCGGCGGGCAAAGCGTTCCCACAGCGACAGAAGCACGATGATGGCCAGCATCGCGCAGGCGATCTGGGCGGCGCCGCCGGCGTTCCGACGCTCCAGCCAGGTGGTGAAGATGCCGGTGTTCAGGGTCTGGACCCCGAAATAGCTGACGACGCCGTAATCGGCGACCGCCTCCATCATCGCGATGGCCGATCCCGCCACGATGGCCGGGCGCGCCAGCGGCAGGCCAACGCGGGCGAACAGGCCCCAGGGGCCGGTGCCCAGGGCGCGCGCGACCTCGTATGCGCTGCCCGACTGTTCGTGCAGCGCGGCGCGCGTTAGCAGATAGACATAGGGATAGAGCGCAGAGGCCAGCACCACGATCGCAGCCTCCAGCGAGCGGATGCGGGGGGAACCAGTAGTCGCGGGCCGTCTCCCACCCGAACCAGCCGCGCAGGGCGATCTGGACCGGGCCGGAATAATCCAGGAAATCGGCCAGCGCATAGGCGCCGATATAGGCGGGCACCGCCAGCGGCAGCAGCAGCAGCCACTGCAGCACGCCGCGGCCCGGAAAGTCGTACATGCTGACCAGCCAGGCAGCCCCGGTGCCCATCGCTGCGGCCAGCAGTCCCGTCCCCACCGCCAGCGCGACCGTGTTGCCGAAATAGCGGGGCATGACGCTGGACAGCAGATGCGGCCAGATGTTGTCGGTGGGGTTCAGCGCCAACCAGACGACCGACAGGACCGGCATCAGCACAAGCCCCGCGACCAGGACCGCGGCGACCGACCATCCGCGCCCGCCCCCCTGGCGCAGGGCATGATCGTGACGGCGGCTGCGGGTCGGTTCTGGGGCTGTCCGGGTCATGCCCAAGGGCGATATGCCAAAGCGGTTTGACTGTCCACGCCGGACGGTTAATCTGCGCGCCACAACCAGGGTGGGCTTGCCCGCCGCAAGGCCAAGAAAAGACGGGACAGTTCAGATGCAGATGGTTTTCCACCTGGGGGTGCACGGCACCGACCGCGACCGCCTGCTCAAGACGCTGCTGAACAACCGCGCCGCCCTGCAGGGCATCGGCACCGAGGTGGTCACCCCGAACCGCCACCGTGGGCTGTTCGACGAGGCGCTGGCATCGCTGAACGGCGGCACCGCCACGCCCGAGATGGAACAGATCATGATGGACGCGATGCTGGAAAGCGACGATCCCAAGCGGATCGTGATGTCCACCTCGACCTTCATGGGTGCGCCGGGCCGGGCTGTGGGGCGCGACGGGCTCTATCCGCAGATCGGCATGCGCGCGGCCGCGCTGTCGCGGCTGTTCCCGTCGGCGCGGACCGAGTTCTTCCTGGCGATGCGCAATCCCGCCACCCTGCTGGCCGAGGTCCTGCCCCAGTTCAGCGGCGGCGGCTATGACGACCTGATGCAGGGCAATCACCCGCTGCAGCTGCGCTGGCGGCTGGCCATCCAGAAGCTGGTCCGATCGGTGCAGGGCCGCCGCCTGGTCCTGTGGTGCCACGAGGATGTGCCGCTGATCTGGCCCGAGGTGGTGCGGTTGATCGGCGCATTGCCCGACGGCGTGCCGCTGGCGGGAAACATGCCCTACATGTTCGACCTGCTGGGCCCGTCCGGGATGGAGAAGCTGCGCGCCGCGATGGCGGGCCGCGACCAGACCAATGTCGCGCAGCGCCGCCAGATCTATTCCGACGTCCTGGCCGCACATGCCTTGCCCGAGGTGCTGGAGCAGACCGTCGACCTGCCGGGCTGGACGCAGGGGCTGGTCGATCAGGTGACCGAAAACTATCGCGCCGACGTGGCCGAGATCGCGGTCCTGCCGGGCGTCGAGTTCATCCTGCCCTAGGGCCGCGCGGGCGGCCCCGGGACGGGTGCGTCAGACCATGCCCAGGGCGGCCTTGTACATGTCCAGGATCGCCTCTTCCTCGGCGATGTCGTCCTTGTCGCGGCGGCGCAGGGCGATGATCTGCTTCATCACCTTGGTGTCGTATCCGCGGGCCTTGGCCTCGGCCATCACCTCTTTCTGGCGTTCGGCGATGTCCTTCTTTTCGGCCTCAAGCTGCTCGAACTGTTCGATGAACTGGCGCAGCTCGTCCGCGGCCACCCCATAGGCTTGATCGTCCTGCATCGGATTCGTCCCTTCTTGCGCGTTTGCACCGGGTGTTAGGCGGTCTTGTTGCGGGGTGCAATCGCCGCTAGGGGACGGTCGCGAAACCCCGCTTTGCGCAAGGAGACGACCATGACCCTGTTCGACTGGATCATCTGGAGCGGCGCGGCCCTGACCCTGATCGGGCTGGGCGCCCTTGTCTGGTGCATCTGGACCGTCAGCCGCGCCCGCGCGCGGGGCCTGGACGACGCGGCGCTGCGCGAGAAGATGCGCGGCGTGCTGGCCGTGAACATGGGCGCGCTGGCGGCATCGGTCATCGGCCTGATGATGGTCGTGATCGGCATCGTGCTGGCCCGGTGACCCGACGATGAGGGTCCTGATCCAGCGTGTCACCCAAGCCAGCGTCACCGTCGACGCCCAGATCGTGGGGCAGACCGGGCCGGGCCTGCTGATCCTGGCCTGCGCCATGCGGGGCGACGACGACGCGGCCGCCACGGCACTGGCCGGGCGGGTCGCGCGGCTGCGCATCTTCCGCGACGATCAGGGGCGGATGAACCGGTCGGTGCTGGACACGGGCGGGACGGCGCTGGTCGTCAGCCAGTTCACCCTGGCCGCCGACACCCGCAGCGGCAACCGCCCCCGGCTTCTCCTCGGCCGCCGCGCCCGACGATGGCCGGCGCCTGTACGAACGCTTCGCTCAGGCGCTGCGCGACCTGGGGGTCCCCACCGAAACCGGGCGCTTTGGCGCGGATATGCAGGTGGTTTTGGTCAATGACGGGCCCGTGACGATCTGGATGGACAGCGCCGACCGCGCCTGACCATCCAGGACCGTGCCTGACGGGGCTTGACTTTCACGTCATTTCCGCCCATCTGACCCCCATCGCCGTCCGCTGCCGCGTGAGCAGCCTTGGGCCCCTGCCCGATGACGCCGACACCCAATCCAGTTTCCCATTCACGCGGGGAGGCAGCAGGCATCCTCGTATCGCGCCTGCACCCCTGCCACTGGCCGCGCCCTGCGCGGGGCCCCTGCCTTTGCGTCCGATACGGGGGACGGAAGGGACGAAAGATCCTGATGGAACAGAACAACACCCGCCGCCGCCCCAACCGTGGCGGCAAGTCCACCCCCGCCCGCCCGCCGATCCAGGCCAACGAAGGCCGCCGCGCCCCCGCCCGCGAACCCGTCATCACAGGTCCCTTCGCGGATATGGGGATCGACCACCGCATCAACGCCAACATCATCGCGATGGGCCTGACCACGCCCACCCCGATCCAGGAACAGGGCATTCCCGCCATCGTGCAGGGCCGCGACGTGCTGGGCCTGGCCCAGACCGGCACCGGCAAGACGGCGGCCTTCGGCCTGCCGATGCTGACCCGCCTGATCAACTATGGCAAGAAGCCCGACCCCAAGACCTGCCGCGCGCTGATCCTGGCACCGACCCGCGAACTGGCCACCCAGATCGCGACGAACATCGACGCCTATGCCGAAGGCACGCCGATCCGGTCGTTCCGCGTCGTGGGCGGCGCCTCGATCAACACCCAGACCGAGCGGCTGTCGCGCGGCGTGGACGTGCTGATCGCCCACCCCGGGCCGCCTGATGGACCTGATCGAGCGTCGCGCGATCAGCCTGGAGGCCACCACCTATCTGGTGCTGGACGAGGCTGACCAGATGCTGGACATCGGCTTCATCCACACGCTGCGCAAGATCGCGCGGATGCTGCCCCGTGAACGCCAGACGCTGATGTTCTCGGCCACCATGCCCAAGCTGATGTCGGAACTGTCGGATACCTACCTGACCAACCCGGTCAAGGTCGCCGTGAACCCGCCGGGCCAGGCCGCCAAGAAGATCGAACAGGGTGTCCACTTCGTCAGCCAGGGCGACAAGGCCACGCTGCTGGCCGAATACATGTCCAAGCACACCAACGAGCTGGCGATGGTCTTCGGCCGCACCAAGCACGGCTGCGAAAAGCTGGCCAAGCTGCTGGAAAAGTGGGGCTTCGCGGTCGCCGCGATCCACGGCAACAAGAGCCAGGGCCAGCGCGAGCGTGCGCTGGAGGCCTTCCGCAAGGGAGAGACCAAGGTGCTGGTCGCCACCGACGTGGCCGCCCGCGGCCTGGACATCCCCGAGGTCGCGCATGTCTACAACTACGACCTGCCGAACGTCCCTGAGAACTATGTCCACCGCATCGGCCGGACGGCGCGTGCAGGTCGTGACGGTCGCGCCGTGGCCTTCTGCTCGCCTGCCGAACTGGGAGAGCTGCGCGCCATCGAGAAGGCCATGAAGAACGCCATTCCGGTGATCGGCGGCGACGTGCCCTCGGCCGCCGCGGCGGCAGCGGCGGGTCCTGCCGGCGGCGCACAGCGCGGACGCGGCAAGCCGATGGACGGGGGCGCCCACAAGCGTCCGGCACGCCGCCCGTCGCGCGCACCCCAAGAGCCGCACCGCCTGATCCCTGCCGCAAGGCGGAACGGGTATCTGGACAACGAACGGGCCGCCGGGGCGCAATCTCCGGCGGCTTTCGCTTGTCGCGCGTGATGCGCGCGGGTATGGGCCGGGCACCATGGCAAAGCTGTATTTCAACTATTCGACGATGAACGCGGGCAAGAGCACGCTGCTGCTTCAGGCGTCCTACAACTATCGCGAACGCGGGATGGAGACGCTGCTGCTGACCGCGGCGCTGGACGACCGCGCCGGCAGGGGGCGGATCGCCAGCCGGATCGGCATCGCCGACGAGGCGCTGTCCTTTGACAGCGCGTCCGACCTGCTGACGCTGGTGGCGCAGACCGCGCCGCGCCCCGCCTGCGTGTTCGTCGACGAGGCGCAGTTCCTGACCGCGGACCAGGTCTGGCAGCTGGCCCGCGTGGCCGACGACCTGGGCATTCCGGTCATGTGCTATGGGCTGCGGGTCGATTTCCGGGGCATGCTGTTTCCGGGATCCGCTGCCCTGCTGGCGCTGGCCGACGACATGCGCGAGGTGCGCACCATCTGTCATTGCGGCAAGAAGGCCACCATGGTCATCCGCCGCAACGAGGCGGGACAGGCGATCACCGAGGGCGCGCAGGTGCAGGTCGGCGGGAACGAGACCTATGTCTCGCTCTGCCGCAAGCACTGGCGCGAGGCCACGGGAAACTGATCACGATTGCCCCGTCCCGGCCATGGCGCGTTGCGGGGCGGATTGGGTTGATGTAACCATCATGGAAAACAACCTAGGGGGACTTATCATGCGCGGATTCCTGATCTGGGTGGCGGCCGTGCTGGCCATGACGGCCCCCGCCAGGGCCTTTGACACGACAGCATCGGCCGCGTGGGTCTATGACGTCCAGACCGGCACCGTGCTGATGGAGAAGAACGCCGAGACGCCGCTTCCCCCGGCATCGATGTCCAAGTTGATGACCCTGACCATGCTGTTCGAGGCGCTGCGCGACGGTCGCGTAAGCATGGACACGACCTTTCCGGTGTCCGAGAAGGCGTGGCGCATGGGCGGGTCCAAGATGTTCGTGGAACCAGCCGACCGCCCCTCGGTCGAGGACCTGATTCACGGCATCATCATCAATTCCGGCAACGACGCCTGCGTCGTCGTGGCCGAGGGCCTGGCCGGGACCGAAGAGGCCTTTGCCCGCCAGATGAACGAACGCGCGGCGCAGCTGGGACTGACCCACACGACGCTGACGAACGCCTCGGGCTGGCCCGATCCGGGACATCGCATGTCGATGGAGGATCTGGGTCTGCTGGCCACCTACATCATCACGGAATTCCCGGATCTCTATCCGAACTTCGCCATGACCTCGTTCAACTACAAGGGCCGCGTGCCGTCGAACGCGGGCAACCGCAACCCGCTGCTGTCCATCGGCACGGGTGAATGGACCGCCGACGGGCTGAAGACCGGCCACACCCAGGAGGCCGGATACGGCCTGGTCGGGTCGGCCATCCAGGACGGGCGTCGCATCATCTTCGTCATCACCGGCCTGACAAGCGACCGTGCCCGGGCCGAGGAATCCGAACGCCTGGTCAACTGGGCATTCCGCGAATTCAGCATGCGCACCCTGGTCCCCGCCGGAGAGGACGTGGCGCAGGCGCCCGTCTGGCTGGGCACCGTGTCGCGGGTCGGCCTGACCACCCAGAACGGCGTCAACGTCCTGGTTCCCGCCGGCGTCCAGGATCAGGTCAAGGTCGAGGTGGTCTACGATTCCCCCGTCCCCGCGCCCATCGCGCGGGGGGACCGCCTTGGTCAGTTGGTCGTGACCATCCCCGGCACGCGCGACACCGTCACGCCCCTGATCGCCACGCAGGACATCCCCGAGGCCGGGCTGGTGGGCCGCATGAAGGGGGCCGTGATGCAGCTTGGCCAGCGTGCCATCACCGCCGTCACCGGCTGATGCTGATCAGCCTGGAAGGCATCGACGGCTGCGGCAAGTCCACCCAGTCCCGCCTGCTGGCCGACGCGCTGCGGGCGCAGGGCCACGAGGTCGTGCTGACCCGAGAGCCGGGCGGCAGCCCCGGCGCCGAGGAGATCCGCCGCCTGCTGGTCGAGGGGGCGGGCGAACGCTGGTCGCCCGAGACGGAATGCCTGCTGTTCACCGCCGCCCGGCGCGATCATCTGGAACGCACGATCCGACCCGCGCTGAAAGCGGGCCATGTCGTCGTGACCGACCGGTTCGCCGACAGCACCCGCGTCTATCAGGGTGCGGCGCGGGGTGACCTGCGGGACATGGTGGACCGGCTGCACGCGCTGATGATCGGGGTCGAGCCGGACCGGACCTTCGTCATCGACATCGACCCAGAAACGGGGCTTGCCCGCGGCACTGCGCGCGGCGGGGCCGAGGACCGCTTCGAAAGCCTGGGGCTGGCCTTCCAGCAGCTGCTGGCGACGGGCTTTCGCGCGCTGGCCGCTGAATATCCCGACCGTGTCCGGCTGATCGACGGCAGAGGCAGCGCCACGGACGTGTCCGCCCGCATCATGGCCGCGTTGTGAAGACCGAGGCCGCCGACATTCCCGAACCCGACCGGGTCCCGGGCGCACCCCATCCGCGTCACGCGACGCGCGTGATCGGTCAGGACGCGGCTGCGGCGGCGTTCCTGCAGGCCGCGCAGGGCGACCGGCTGCATCACGCCTGGCTGCTGACCGGGCCGCGCGGGGTCGGCAAGGCGACGCTGGCCTGGGCCATCGCGCGCTGGCTGCTGGCCGAGACCGGGCGGGCCGATCTGGCCGTCGATCCCGACGCGCCAGAGGCCCGCCGCATCGCCGCCCTGTCCGAGCCGCGCCTGGCCCTGATCCGCCGCCCCTGGGACGACAAGACCAGCCGCCTGCGCGCCGAGATCACCGTGGACGAGATCCGCAAGCTGCTGTCCTTCTTCCACCTCTCGGCAGCCGAGGGCGGTCGTCGCGTGGCGATCATCGATGCCGCCGACGAGATGAACATTCCTGCCGCCAACGCCCTTCTGAAGGTGCTGGAGGAGCCGCCGTCGGATGCGCTGATCCTGCTGATCGCGCATCAGCCCGCACGCCTGCTGCCCACGATCCGGTCACGCTGCCGCACGCTGCGCCTGTCGCCGCTGCCGCCGCGACAGATGTCGGCGATCCTGTCCGACATGGGCCTGAACGAGGATGCCGAGGCGCTGTCGGCCCTGTCCGACGGATCGGTCGGAGAGGCGCTGCGGCTGGCCGGCCAGGGGGGCCTTGACCGCTATCAGGACCTGGTCGACCTGTTCGCCACCCTGCCCCGGCTGGACCGGCTGGCGGCATCCAAATTCGCCGATGGCGCGGCGGGGCGCGCGGGCGCCGATGGCGACCCGTTCGATCTGACCATCACCGTGCTGGACCGCTTCGTTACCCGGCTGGCGCGGGCGGGGCTGATGGGCGCGCCGCTGCCCCAGGCCGCGCGCGGCGAAGGGGCTTTGATGGCGCGGCTGTCACCCGACGACCACGCCGCCCGCATCTGGGCCGAGGCGCAGGCCCGCCTGTCGGCGCGTGCCCGCACGGGACGGGCGGTCAACCTTGACCCTGCCGCGCTGGTCATGGATATGGTGCTGGAACTGGCGCAGCTGCCGCCCGCGCAAGCGTCCCTGACCAAGGCCTGACCGATGACCGATGCGGCCCTCCGGCTGACCGACAGCCATTGCCACCTGGATTTTCCCGATTTCGACGGCGAACACGCAGCCCTGATCGATCGTGCCCGTGCCGCGGGCGTCGGGCGGATGGTCACGATCTGCACCCGCCTGCGCCAGGAACCCGCCGTGCGCGCCTTGGCCGAGGCCCATGACGGCGTCTTCTACGCCGCCGGCACCCACCCGATGAGCGTCGCGGACGAACCGATGGCCACCGTCGATCAGCTGGTGGCCTTGGCCGATCACCCGAAATTCGTGGCCATCGGCGAGACGGGGCTGGGATTATCACTACACCGCCGAAAGCGCGCAGGCGCAACAGGACAGCCTGCGTATTCATATCGAGGCCGCGCGTCGGACGCGCCTGCCCTTGATCATTCACGCCCGCGACGCCGATGACGACATGGCGCGCATCCTGTCCGAGGAACACCGCGCCGGCGAATATGCCTGCGTCATGCACTGCTTCAGTTCGACCCCCGCCCTGGCGCAGGCGGCGCTGGACCTGGGGTTCTACCTGTCGATGTCGGGCATCGCGGCCTTTCCGCGGTCGTCCGATCTACGCGACATCTTCAAGGCCGCGCCGCTGGACCGCATCCTGGTCGAGACCGACAGCCCCTATCTGGCCCCGCCCCCGCATCGCGGGCGCCGGAACGAACCCGCCTATGTCGCCCATACCGCCGCGGTGGGTGCGGACCTGTTCGGCCTGTCCCTGCCCGATTTCGCCGCCCGGACCGAGGCCAATTTCGAACGCCTGTTCTGGAAGGCCACCCGATGAGCGACACGATCCGCGCCACGATCCTGGGCTGCGGATCGTCCGGCGGGGTGCCGCGCCTTGGCAACCGATGGGGCGCCTGCGACCCGGAAAACCCGCGAAACCGCCGCCGCCGCTGTTCGCTGCTGGTCGAACGCGACGGGCCGGACGGCACCACCCAGGTGTTGATCGACACTGGCCCCGACCTGGTTCCGCAGATGCTGGACGCGGGCGTGGCGACGCTGGACGCCGTGGTCTATACCCATGCCCATGCCGATCATGTCCACGGCATCGACGACCTGCGCCAGCTGGTCTTCAACGCGCGCCGCATCCTGCCGGTCTGGGCCGATCAGCCCACTGCCGAAGCGCTGACGACCCGCTTCGGCTATGTGTTCGAGACGCCCGAGGGCAGTCTCTATCCCCCGATCTGCGCGCTGCATGCGATCGACGGCCCGATCACCATCGACGGCCCCGGCGGCCCAGTGACGCTGACCCCGTTCCGCGTCCAGCACGGAGAGATCACCGCCCTGGGCTTCCGCATCGGCGGTCTGGTCTATCTGCCCGACGTCTCGGACATTCCCGACGCCGCATGGCCGCTCATCGAGGATGCGCCGGTCTTCGTCATCGACGCCCTGCGCCATGAACCCCATCCCAGCCATGCCCACCTGGCCCTGTCGCTGGACTGGATCGCCCGCGCGCGCAGCCCCCGCGCGGTGCTGACGAACATGCATATCGACATGGACTATGCCGCGGTCGCAGCCCAGACCCCGGACCATGTCGAACCCGCCTTCGACGGCATGCAGATCACCGTGCCCGCCGCGACATGACGGCGCTGTTCACGATCATCCTGCCCGTCTTCCTGATCGTGGGCTTCGGCTATCTGGTGGCATGGCGGGGCTGGTTCTCGGCCAGCGGTGTCGACGGGCTGATGAATTTTGCGCAGAACTTCGCGGTCCCCACGCTGCTCTTCGTGTCGATGGCGCGTCTGGACCTGGGCACCGAGTTTCGCGCCCAGCTGCTGATCCCCTTCTATGCCGGCGCCTTCGCGGCCTTTGCGGCGGGTTGGGGGGGCGCCCGGTTCCTGTTCGGCAGGCCGCCGGTGGACTGCGTGGCGATCGGGTTCGTGTGCCTTTTCTCGAACACGCTGCTGCTGGGTGTGCCGATCACGGAACGCGCCTATGGCCCGGATGCGCTGGCCGGGAACTGGGCGATCATCGCGATCCATTCGCCGATGCTCTACACCTTCGGGATCACGGTGATGGAGTTCACCCGCGCCCGCGGCAGTGGCCTGTCGGTCGGGCGCGTGGCCCTGCGTGCGCTGACGGGGGTGCTGCGCACCTCGCTGGTCATCGGCATCATCGCGGGCCTGTCGGTGAACCTGCTGTCGCAAGCGGGGCTGGCCCTGCCGCAGGGGTTCTGGGACGCCGCCGACATGATCGCGCGCGCCGCCCTGCCCGCCGCACTGTTCGGCCTTGGCGGCGTCCTTTATCGCTATCGTCCTGAAGGCGACATGGCGACCATCGCCTTGTGCTGCGCCGCATCGCTGATCCTGCATCCCGCGATCACCTTCGGTACGGCCTGGGCGCTGGATCTCGACCGCGACGGCATGCGCTCGGCCGTGCTGACGGCGTCCATGGCCCCGGGCGTGAACGCCTATCTGTTCGCCAATGTCTACGGCGTGGCCAAGCGTGTCGCAGCCTCCAGCGTGCTGATCGCCACGGCGCTGTCCACGCTGACGATCTGGATGTGGCTGGCGTTGCTGCCCTGAGGCGTCGCGGGGGTCCGGGGGGCCGCAGGCTCCCCGGCGGGGGGTGCGGGGGGCCGGCCCCCCGCCGTCGCGGGACGCAACCTGCCTCAGATCGGTACGCGAAGCGCCCCCAAAGGCTCCTCCAGCGCCCGCTCCTCGTACCCGAAATGCGACCGGATCGCCCGGTCCAGCGCAGCGAACCGCTCCGCACACAGATCAAGCGCCACTGCCCCCCGATCCGCGACAAGCGCCTGTGCCGCCTCGTGCAACGCGCCGATCAACCTGTGGATCACCTCATGCTCGGCCTTGAGCCGCCGGATCACCGGCGCCAGTGCCGACCCCGCCACGCTCCGCAAGGGCCGGAAACATCCACTGCTCCTCGATGTCGTGGTGGTTCTGCAAAAGCGCGCAGTCGCGGCCGCAGGCAGTGCCGAACTGCGCCATGTTGCGCGCCAACGCCGTCCCGGCCACCGCCGGTGCGACCAAGGACGGATCGGCCTGCGCGGCACGGACATGAACCAGCAGCCGCTGCACGCCGTCCAGTTCGGCCCGGTACATGTCATGGATGGCGGCCAGGCGCCGGCCATGTGCGCGCTCGGCCCGCGTGATGGCGGGATAGGACGGGGGCGCAGGACGCGCGCCCTCGTCCTCCAGCTCTTCAGGCGTCATCGGGGCGTGACGCCCCGGATACGCTCGGACCGCCGGCGCAGCAGTTCCACCGTGGTCAGCAGCGCGATCGAGAAGATCACCAGCAGCGTCGCCACCGCCAGGATGGCCGGGCTGATCTGTTCGCGAATGCCGTTCCACATCTGGCGCGGAATGGTCTGCTGATCGGGACCGGCAATGAACAGCACCGCCACGACCTCGTCGAACGACGTGACGAAGGCGAACAAGGCACCCGACACCACGCCAGGCAGGATCAGCGGCATCGTTACCTTGAAGAAGGTCGTCCGCGGATTGGCCCCCAGGCTGGCCGCCGCGCGGTTCAGCGACTGATCGAACCCCACCAGCGTCGCGGTGACGGTGATGATCACGAAGGGAATACCCAGGGTCGCATGGGCCAGGATCACCCCCAGATAGGTTCCCGCCAGCCGCCCGCATTCCGGCGACAGCCCGACAAGCGCCAGCAGTTCGCAGGGGTTCGAGTAGAAGAAGAACATCCCCGTCGCCGTGATGATCAGCGGCACGATCATCGGAGAGATCAGGATCGCCATGATCGCCCGGCGGAACGGCATCTCGGGCCGCGACAGGCCAAGGGCCGCCAGCGTTCCCAGAACCGTCGCCACGATGGTCGAACACACGCCGATGATGATCGAGTTCTTGGCCGCCTGCACCCATTTCGCATTCGCCCAGGCATCCGACCAGAAGGCCCAGCCCGTCGAATCCGGGTTCTGCATCCCGAAGGTCAGCAGGCTGGAATACCACCGCATGCTGTAGCCGTCGGGGTCAAGCGACAGCATCCGGTCGGTGAACGTGAAATAGGGCTCGGCGTTGAATGACAACGGGATGATCACGATGATCGGCGCGATCAGGAACACGAAGATCAGCGCGCAAACCGTTAGGTAGGTATAGTGCCAGACACGCTCCAGCGGGCTTGCATAGGTCGGAACAGCCATTCGCTTACCCCAGTTTCAGGTTGTCGACGCCGACAAGGCGGTCGTAGAGCCAATAGAGGATCAGCACCGACCCCAGCAGCAGGGCCGCCAGCGCCGCCGCCATCGACCAGTTCAGCGTGCCGGTCATGTGCTGTGCGATCATGTTCGAAATCAGCTGCCCCGACGATCCGCCGACCAGCGCGGGCGTGATGTAGTATCCGACCGCCAGGATGAAGACCAGCATCGCCCCCGCCCCCAGGCCCGGCAGGGTCTGCGGAAAATAGACCCGGCGGAACGCGGTCCAGCTTGTCGCGCCCAGGCTGCGCGCCGCACGGACATAGGCGGGGTTGATGGTCCGCATCACCGAATACAGCGGCAGTATCATGAAGGGCAGCAGGATATGCGTCATCGCGATGATCGTGCCAGTCTGGTTATAGATCATCTGCAACCGCTGCCCGCCGCCAATCACGCCCAGCCAGACCAGGATGTCGTTCACCACGCCCTGCTGCTGCAGCAGCACCATCCAGGATGTCGTGCGCACCAGAAGCGACGTCCAGAACGGCAGCAGCACCAGGATCATCAGCAGGTTCGATTGCGCATGGGCAGCGTCGCCAGCAGAATGCGCGATGGGAAAGCCCAGAATGAAGGTCAGGCCGGTGATCACCGCCGACAGCCAGAAGGTGCGCCAGAACAGGGTCAGATAGATCCGCTGCTGTTCCGCGACCTGCTGGATGTTGCCGGCCTCGTCCCGGGTGGCGGTCGACCGCTGCCAGATAGAAGTTCGCCGTGATCGGCGTCGATGCCGATCGCATGACGGACCACAGGCGCGGGTCGCCCCAGTCCTCGTTGATCTCCAGCAGGGCCTGTTGATAGGGCGGCTCCAGCCCGCGACGGACTTGGCGCCCGGTCGCGGTGAACAGCGACCGCGTCCCCCGGCATGTCATAGTTGATCCGCGTGCCCACCACCCCGATGCTGCGCGCATCGGCGCTGGCGATCAGGTCCTGGGCCAATGCGGTCCAGGCCGCCTCGTCGGGCGCGGTGCCGGGCTCCGTCGATGCGAACCAGGCCGAGACCTGCGGCATGTTCGCGGAAAAGCCGTCATTGTGGAACGACCGCGCCAGCATCTGCCCGATCGGCACCACAAAGGTAATCAGGATGAAGGCCAACAGCGGCAGCACCAGCAGAAAGGCCCGCCGTCGCGCCCGGCGCTGGCTGTGCGCCAAAGCGCGGGCCAGCGGCATTCCGTCGGCGGTCGTCAGCGTGCCAGACCCCACACCGGATGCGGTGGTGGCGATGGCGGCATGTGGATCAAGTGCGGCGTCGGCCATGTCGTCCCCCGGGCAGTCAGGTCCGCCGCCCCCGGATGCGGGGGCGGCAGGGTGTCAGTTTCACGACGCGGCCAGCCAGCTGTTGAAGCGTTCGGTCAGTTCCGCGGAATGGTCCGCCCAGAATTCCGGATCGTCCGTCACCGCATTGGCCAGCGCCTCGGGACTGGTCGGCATGTGCGGCGCCATCTCGGTCACGCCGTCCTGGTACAGCCCGACCAGTTCGTTCGACGATTTCCGCGCCGGGCCATAGGCGATGTATTTTGCCTGATCGGCCAGACGCTGCGTGTCGGTCGCGAATTTCAGGTATTCCATCGCCGCGTCCGGGTTGGGCGCATCGATCGGGATCACGAACATGTCCATGTCCAGGTACTGGCCGTCCCAGATGATCTCGAAGGGCTGCTTTTCGGCCACCATCGCGTCAAAGGCGCGACCGTTATAGACGGTGGTCATGCTGACCTCTCCGTCGGCCAGAAGCTGCACGGGCTGGGCGCCGGCCTCCCACCAGACGGTGTCGGCCTTGATCGTGTCCAGCTTGGCAAAGGCGCGGTCCACGCCCTCGGGGGTGGACAGCACGTCATAGACCTCGGCCGCGGGCACGCCGTCGGCGATCAGCGCCAGATACAGGGTGCGCTTGGGGTTCTTGGGCAGGCCGCGCTTGCCCGGGAAGGTCTCGGTGTCGAAGAAATCGGCCGCCGTGCTGGGGGTCTCCCCCTCGAACTTGGTCGTGTTGAACGAGATGACCGTGCCCCAGACGATGTTGGCGACCGCGCAATCCTGCAGCGCGCCGGGTACGAAATCATCTGCCGCAGCCGTGCCGTCGGGCGCACTGGGCAGGTCGGCGGGGTCGATCTCGACCAGCGCACCCTCGTCGCACAGGCGGATCGCGTCGCTGACCTCGACGTCGAAGACATCGCCCGTGACGTTGCCGGCCTCGACCTGCGCGCGCAGCGGCGTCGCGGGGTTGTCGGCGGCGATCATGTTGACGGTGATGCCGGTCTCAGCGGTGAAGGGCTTGTTATAGGCCTCGACCTGGCTGACCTCGTAGGCGCCGCCCCAGGACACGACGTTGACCTCTTGCGCCATCGCGCCGAAGGCCACGCCGCACAGGGCGGTCGAAAGGATCAGGGTGGATTTCACGTTGGTTCTCCCGGTTGGTTGGTCTCGGGCATTTTCGCCCGTTGTCATTGGCCCCGTTGGCGGGGCGCAGACCGGGCGGGACGAATCCCTCCCGATCCGAACTGGATCAGCTGGCCAGCCAGCTGTTGAAACGCTCGATCAGTTCGGCGTCGCGGTCGACCCAGAAATCCAGGTCCGATGCCAGCGCCCCGGCCATGTTCGCATCGAAGGTGGGCAGGTTGGGACCCATCGGCTCCTCGGTGCCCTCGATGTTGCCGACCATCGCGGCGGCGGACCGGCGCGGCGGACCATAGCTGATAAATTCGGCGGCGCGGGCCTGGGGCGCGGGCGCTGTGGTCCAGGCCACGAATTCCATCGCCTGCTCCACGTTCGGCGCGCCCTTCGGCACGACCCAGCCCTCCATCTCATAGATCTGGGCGTCCCAGATGATCTCGAAGGGCTGGCCGTCGGCCTGCGCCGCGTTGAAGATCCGGCCGTTGAAGGCATAGGCCATGCTGACCTCGCCATCGGCAAGCAGCTGCGGGGGCTGGGCGCCTGCCTCCCACCAGATCACCTCGGACTTGATCGTGTCCAGCTTGGCAAAGGCGCGGTCCACGCCCTCCGGGGTGGACAGCACGTCATAGACCTCGGCGGCGGGCACGCCATCGGCCATCAGCGCCAGCTCAAGGTTGAACTTGGCGCCCTTGCGCATGGTCCGCTTGCCCGGAAACGCTTCCAGATCGAAGAAATCGGCAGGGGTCGCGGGCTTGGCCTCCGGGAAGGCGGTCTCGTTGAACGCCAGGACCATCGAATAGACGTCGGTCGCCACAAAGCATTCGGTCACCGCGCCATCGATGAAATCGTCGGCCGCCGCCGTTCCGTCCTCGGCCGGCAGCAGGATGGCGGGGTCGATCATCTCCAGCGCGCCTTCGTCGCACAGGCGCACCGCATCGGCATATTCGACCGACGCGACATCGACGCTGACATTGCCTGCCTCGACCTGCGCCTTGATCGGGGTCGCGGGGTTGTCGGCGTCCGACATGACGACATTGATGCCCGTTTCCGCCGTGAACGGCTTGGCATAGGCCTCCAGGTGGCTGTTACCATAGGCGCCGCCCCAGGACAGCAGGTTCACATCGGCCAGGGCCGGCCCGGCGACGAGGCCCATCGCGGTGCTGAGTGCAAGAAAACGCTTCATCGAAGTCTCCGGTTGGGAAAAGGGATCAGATCGGGTCCAGCGCGCGGGCATCCTGGGGATGCCAGCCGATGCGGATGACCTGGCCGGGGTCCAGACGGGTCTGGCCGATCGTGTTGCGCATCTTCATGACGAAATTGTCGCTGCCGGCGACCTTCAGCCGGGCGCGCAGGATGTCGCCCATATAGATGACCTCCATCACCCGCGCCTCGATCGTGTGGGCGCCCTGGGACATCATCTCGGGCTTGAACTCGACCCGTTCGGGGCGGATCGACACGGTCGTGCGCTGACCCCTCTCGCGGATGTTCACGGCGGTGGCGTCGATCACCCCGCCCCCGTCCAGCCGCACCAGCGCCTTGTCTCCGTCCAGCTGCTCGATCGTGCCGGCCAGGGCGTTGTTCTCTCCGATGAAGCTTGCGACGAAGCTGTTCTCGGGACGCTCGTAGAGATCGGACGGCGGGGCCAGCTGCTGGATGCGCCCGTCGTTGAAGACCGCGATGCGGTCCGACATGGTCAGGGCCTCGCCCTGGTCATGGGTCACATAGACGACGGTGATTCCAAGTTTCTCGTGCAGGTGCTTGATCTCGAACTGCATATGCTCGCGAAGCTGCTTGTCCAAGGCGCCAAGCGGCTCGTCCATCAGCACCAGTTCGGGGTCGAACACCAGGGCGCGGGCCAGGGCGATCCGCTGTTGCTGCCCGCCGGACAGCTGCGCCGGACGCCGGTTCGCGAACTTGCCCATCTGCACCATGTCCAGCGCGCGGGCGATGCGCGTCTGGCGTTCGTCCTTGCCCATCCCGCGGACCTCCAGCGGAAAGGACAGGTTCTCTCCGACGGTCATGTGCGGGAACAGGGCATAGTTCTGGAACACCATGCCGATCCCGCGCTTGTGCGGCGGCACCTGGTTGATCGGACGCCCGCCAAGACGGATCTCTCCGTTCGTCGCGGTCTCGAAGCCCGCCAGCATCATCAGGCAGGTGGTCTTGCCGGAACCGGACGGCCCCAGCATCGTCAGAAATTCACCCCGTCCGATCGACAGATTCAAGTCTTTGACGACAAGTGTCTGTCCATCATAGCTTTTTTGCACATGCTCGAAGGCGACGAATGCGTCGCCGTGGCGGTCGTCCAGCAAAAGCGCTCTCCCTGTTATGTCGTTGGTTATTCAGCGCAAGGATCAGGTTAAGCGTCGCCCTGCCCGACTGGCAATATCAATTGCGACATTCCATGCCCCGAACGCGTCGCGCCCGAAACCCCGCAAGGGAGCTTCGGGCGCGAGGGCCATGTGGATTGCAGAGCGTGCAGGGCCCACTGCCTGTTTGTCAGGCAGTTGCTTGGCCCCGCGGGCAGTTGCCGGTCAGGCGGGCCGCTTGGGTCCCTTGCGATGCGCCTTGGGGGCACCCGCCTTGTCGCCGGCGGGCCTGGACTTGGCCCAGGCCGGCTTGGGGCCCTTGCCAGCGTCGGCCGACGACTTCTTCTTCCACGATTTCACGGCCGCATGCGGTCCGGTCTCGCGCGGTTCGGCGGGGGCATCATCGGGCAGCCAGCCGCCGCGGGCGGACTTGACGCGGGCGTGGTGACCCTCGTCCGACGCGGCGTGCTTGGCACGGGGCGCGGGCTTGCGACCCTCGGAACGGTTGTCGGTGCGCGGGGCGCGGGGCGCCCGCTCGATCGGCGCGTCGAGGTCGGGGGCGCCGTCCATGCGGCGCATGGTGACCTCCGGGGTGATCTCGATGAAATCGCCGAACTTGGCGGCGACTTCCGACGCGATCTGGATATAGGACAGGTCCTGCTTGACGCGGATTGCGCCGATGCTGTCGCGGGTGATCCCGCCCGCATCGCAGACCTTGGGCAGCAGCCAGCGCGCCTCGGCCCGACCGGAATGACCGACCGACAGCGTGAACCAGACAGACGGGCCGAACTCGCGCTGCGCACGGGGAGCCATCGGTGCAGGGGGCGCATGCGCCTCGGACAATTCCTCGGCGGCAGGGCGGCCTTCGCGCCACAGGCGCAGGAAGGCGGCGGCGACCTGTTCGGCGCTGAACTGCTCCAGCAGCTGCGCGGCCAAGGCGGCGTCGTCGCCCACGGGTTCGTGCAGGCCGGGATGGTCCAGCATGCGCTGATCATCGCGCGCCCGCACCTCGTCCGCGGTCGGCGCGTCCAGCCATTCGGCCGAGACCTTGGCGTTCTGCAGCAGGCGCTGTGCCCGACGATAATCGGCCGACGGCACGATCAGCGCGGACACGCCCTTGGAGCCCGCACGCCCGGTGCGGCCCGACCGGTGCAGCATCGTGTCGGGGTTGGTTGGCAGGTCCGCGTGGATCACCAGCTCCAGCCCCGGCAGGTCGATGCCGCGCGCGGCCACGTCGGTGGCGATGCAGACGCGGGCGCGCCCGTCACGCAGCGCCTGCAACGCATGGGTCCGCTCCTGCTGGGACAGCTCGCCCGACAGGGCCACGCATTTGAAGCCCCGGTTCGACATCCGCGCCAGCAGGTGGTTCACGTTGGCCCGCGTCTTGCAGAAGACGATGGCGGTCTGCGCCTCGTGGATGCGCAGCAGGTTGAAGATCGCGGGCTCGCGGTCGCGCGCGGTCACGGTATAGGCGCGATAGGCGATGTCGCCGTGCTGGCGCGCCTCGCCCATGGCGGCGATGCGCAGGGCGTCGCGCTGGAAATCGCGGGCCAGCTTCTCGATTGCCGACGGCACCGTGGCCGAGAACATCAGCGTGCGGCGCTCGACCGGGGCGGCGCCCAGGATGAACTCCAGGTCCTCGCGGAAGCCCAGGTCCAGCATCTCGTCGGCCTCGTCCAGGACGGCCGCGCGCAGGTCCGACAGGTCCAGGCTGCCGCGGTCGATATGGTCGCGCAGGCGGCCGGGCGTGCCGACCACGATCTGCGCGCCGCGCTGCAGGGCGCGCTTTTCGTTGCGATAGTCCATGCCACCGACGCAGGTGGCGATCTGCGCGCCGGTGCCGGCATAAAGCCATTCCAGCTCGCGCGCGACCTGCAGCGCCAGTTCGCGCGTGGGCGCGATGGCCAGGGCCAGCGGCAGCTCGCCCGCGATGATGCGGTCGCCGTCCAGAAGGTCCGCGCCCATCGCCAAGCCAAAGGCCACGGTCTTGCCCGACCCGGTCTGGGCCGAGACCAGCACGTCGCGGCCCGCGGCCTCGGGCGCCAGCACCGCCGACTGCACGGCAGTCAACGTCTCATAGCCCTTGTCGGCCAACGCCGCCTGAAGCGGCGCGGGGAAATTCAGTTCAGTCATGTGATTCGCCAAAATGCGGGGGCCGTGAGCGACCCGATGAGCGGCACCTATCGTCGCTGCGACCGGCCCACCCTGCACCCGCCGCCCCGGACTAGCAGGGCCAAAGGCGGTTCCCTACGCGGTTTGGATCGCAAAGTCCACGCCCAATCAGGGGGTGTTCGACGCGGCCTCCTGGCGGGCCGCGATCTCGCGCCGCATGGCGCGCCTGACCTCGGCCGACCGCCAGCGCTGGCGGTCGATGTCGTCCTCAAGCTCGGGCTTGGGGACCGGCACAGGATGGCCGCGTTCGTCGACCGCGACCATGGTGAAATAGCAGGAATTGGTATGCCTGCGGGTGCCGCGGCGGATGTTCTCGGCCTCGACCCGGATGCCGACCTCCATCGAGGTGCGGCCGGTATGGTTCACCCGCGCGCGAAAGGTCACCAGCTCTCCCACGTGGATGGCCTCCTTGAAGGTCACCTGGTCGACGGACAGGGTCACCGCATATTCTCCCGACCAGCGCGACGCGCAGGCATAGGCCACCCGGTCCAGGCAGGCCAAAAGCGCGCCGCCATGCACCTTGCCGCTGAAATTCGCCATGTCCGGCGACATCAGCACCGTCATCTCCAGCCCGCGCCTGTCCATCTGTCCCCCGTCCGCTGCCCCGCCATCCTGCGACAATCGCGCGGGCGCGAAAAGCCCCCCTTGCGCCCCGCGCCCGCCGCGCCTAGCCTTGGGGGGCAAACCGTTGGGGTGTCCCGTCACAGGGGCTGAGAGGCGACAGCCAACCCATCGAACCTGATCCGGGTCATACCGGCGGAGGGAACGGTGCAGATATCGGCGCGGCCGTCGGCCCGCCCTGTGTCCCCACCCCTTTGCCCGGTCACGACCCGCCACATTACGGGGGACGACGTGACAGCACCCATTGCCCTGACCATCGCCGGGTCCGATTCGGGCGGCGGCGCCGGCATTCAGGCGGATCTGAAGACCTTTTCGGCCCTTGGCTGCTATGGCGCCAGCGTCGTGACCGCGCTGACGGCGCAGAACACCCGCACCGTGGCCTTGGTCGAACCGGCCAGCCCCGCGATGATCGCGGGGCAGATGCGTGCCGTTCTGGACGATCTGGACGTCCGGGCGGTCAAGCTGGGCATGCTGGGCGGGGCCCAGGCCATCGCCACGGTGGCGGGTGGTCTGGACGGCTGCGACCTGCCCATCGTGCTGGACCCGGTGATGGTGGCGAAATCGGGCGACCGCCTGCTGCCGCCCGATGCCATCGACGCGCTGCGTGCCCTGTTAGGCTGCGCGACGCTGCTGACCCCGAACCTGCCCGAGGCCGCCTGCCTGCTGGGTTGTGCCCCGGCCACCACCCCGGCCCAGATGGCCGAACAGGGTGCTGCGCTGCGCGCCATGGGCGCGGGGGCCGTGCTGATGAAGGGTGGGCATGGCGAGGGCGCGATCTGCACCGACCTTCTGGTGACCGCGCAGGGGGCGACGCCCTTCAGCGCCCGACGCCTGTCCACCCGCAACACGCATGGCACCGGCTGCACGCTGTCGGCGGCCATCGCCGCAGGCCTGGCACACGGCCTGCCGCTGGAGCAGGCGGTGGGGGTCGCACACCGCTATCTGCAACGCGCGATCGCGGCGGCGGACGATCTGTGCGTGGGGTCGGGGCACGGGCCGGTGCATCATTTCCATGCGGTCTGGTCGCATGGCTGATGTCACCATCATCGGCGCGGGCGTGGCCGGGCTGTTCGCGGCCCATGTGCTGGTGCAGCGCGGGCTGACCCCGCGCATCCTGGACCGCAAAGGCGCGCCCGGCCCACACGGCTGCTCATGGTGGGCCGGCGGCATGCTGGCCCCGCAGTGCGAGGGCGTGACCGCCGACCCCGTGATCACCCGCCTTGGCGCAGAAGCCGCCGATGCCTGGTCCGCAATCACGCCCGTTACGCGGCGCGGCACGCTGGTCCTGGCGCTGGACCGCGACCGGGCGGAGCTGGCCCGCTTTGCCCGCCGTGCCACGGCGCATCACCCCTGCGACAGCGCCGATCTGGAACCAGACCTGCAGCCCCGGCCCGGCCTGATCTTTCCAACCGAGGCGCATCTGGACCCCCGACATGCCTTGGCGGATCTGGCCGCGTGGCTGGCCGCGCGCGGCATCGGCATCGAATGCGCGACCGCCGAACCCGGCGACGTCGCAGGCCCGGTGATCGATGCCCGCGGACTGTCCGCTGCCCTGCCCGACCTCCGCGGCGTGCGCGGCGAGATGGTCGTCCTGCACGCGCCCGACATCGCCCTGACGCGGCCGGTCCGCCTGCTGCATCCGCGTCATCCGCTGTACATCGTGCCGCGTGCGGGCGGCCTGTTCATGCTGGGCGCGACCCAGATCGAAAGCGCATCCCGTGCGCGCCCCACCGCCCGGTCGGTGCTGGAACTGCTGTCGGCGGCCTATGCGCTGGATCCCCGCTTTGCAGAGAGCGCCATCGTCGAGATGGGCGCCGATCTGCGCCCGGCATTTCCGGACAACATCCCGCGCGTGACCGTCCGAGGGCGGGTGCTGCACCTGAACGGGCTGTTCCGTCACGGATACCTGATGGCCCCCGCGCTGGCGCGCCAGGCGGCCGATTACATGATCACCGAAACCAAGGGAGAACTGGTCCATGAGGATTGAGGTCAACGGAACCCCCGCGACATCGCCGCCACCACCGTGGCCGACGCGCTGTCCGAACTGGGCTGGGGCGAGGCCCGCGTGGCCACGGCGCTGAACGGTGATTTCCTGCCCGCCGCGTCCCGCCCGACGCAGGCGCTGCGCGACGGTGACCGGCTGGAGGTCCTGGCACCCATGCAGGGAGGATAGGCGATGCGCGATTTCTATGGCGTCACCATGCCCAACGCGCTGATGCTGGGCACCGCCCAATACCCGTCCCCGTCAGTCCTGCAGGGGGCGTTCCGCGCCAGCGGTGCGGGCGTGGCCACCGTGTCGCTGCGCCGCGAGGCCGGCCAGGGCCAGGCCTTCTGGTCGCTGGTCCGAGACATGGGCGTGCGCGTCCTGCCCAACACCGCCGGCTGTCACAGCGCGCGAGAGGCCGTGACCACCGCCCGAATGGCGCGCGAAGTCTTTCAAACCGACTGGATCAAGCTGGAGGTGATCGGCCATGCCGACACCCTGCAGCCCGACCCCTTTGGCCTGCTCGAGGCCGCGACGACGCTCTGCGCCGAGGGGTTCCAGGTGTTCCCCTATACGACCGAGGATCAGGTTCTGGCCGCCCGCCTGCTGGATGCGGGGTGCCGGGTGCTGATGCCCTGGGGCGCGCCCATCGGGTCTGGCCTTGGGCTGAACAATCGCCACGGGCTGCGCATGCTGCGTGCGGCCTTTCCCGACGTGCCGATGGTGATCGACGCGGGCCTTGGCCTGCCCAGCCATGCGGCGGAGGCGATGGAGATGGGGTTCGACGCGGTCCTTCTGAACAGCGCGGTGGCGCAGGCGGGCGACCCGGTCGCGATGGCCCGCGCCTTTGCGCTGGCCGTGCAGGCGGGTGCCTTGGCGCGCGACGCCGATCCCATGGGGGTGCGCGACATGGGTGCGCCCTCTACCCCCCTGATCGGGAGGGCCTGGCTGTGACGCTGCCGCGCTTCTATCCGATCTTCGATGATGCCGCGTGGCTGGACCGCGTTCTGCCCCTGGGCGTCCGGCTGGTCCAGCTGCGGCTGAAGGACCGCGACCCCGCCGATATCCTCGACCAGATCGACCGCGGGCTGCGCCTGGCGCGCGCACATGGCGCGACGCTGGTCGTCAACGACCACTGGCAGGCTGCGATCGATTTGGGCGCCGGCTGGCTGCACCTGGGGCAGGAGGACCTGGACGACGCCGACCTGCCCGCGATCCGCCGCGCCGGGCTGCGGCTTGGCGTCTCGACCCATGACCGGGCGGAACTGGACCGTGCGCTGGCGCTGGCGCCCGATTACGTGGCCCTTGGGCCCGTCTGGCCGACGATCCTGAAAAAGCTGCGCTGGCATGAACAGGGCTTGGACCGCGTCACCGAATGGAAGGCGCTGGTGGGCGACATTCCGTTGGTCGCGATCGGCGGGCTGACCCCCGATCGCGGTGCGCAGGCGCTGGCGGCGGGGGCGGACATCGTATCGGCCGTGACCGACATCACGCTGAACCCCGACCCCGAGGCGCGGATCGTCGACTGGCTGGCGGTGACGGCATGAACCGCTATGCCCGCCAGATGGTGCTTCCGGGCATCGGCGCCCCGGGACAGGATCGGCTGGCGCAGGCCCACGTGCTGGTCGTGGGCGCGGGCGGGCTAGGCTGCCCCGCGCTGCAATACCTGGCCGCCGCGGGAGTGGGTCGGATCACGCTGGTCGATCCCGACCGCGTGGAGGAGACGAACCTGCACCGCCAGCCCCTGTACCGCATGGACCAGGTCGGCCGCTCCAAGGCCCAGGCCGCGGCGGCCGCATTGGCGGTGCTGAACCCCGACTGTCAGGTGGTGCCGCGCGTGGAATGGCTGACCCCGGCCAATGCGGGCGATCTGGTGCAGGCAGCCGACGTGACGCTGGATTGCGCCGACAGCTTTGCGGTCAGCCTGACGCTGTCGGATGCCTGCATGGCGGCGGGCAGGCCGATGATCACCGCCTCCGCGCTGGGCCTGTCGGGCTATGCCGCGGGCTGCTGCGGCGGGGCGCCCAGCCTGCGCGCGATCTTTCCCGATCTGCCCGCGCAGGCCGCCAGCTGTGCCAGCGCGGGCGTGCTGGGCCCCGTCGTCGGCATGATCGGCGCGCTGCAGGCGCAGATGGCGCTGGCGGTGCTGCTGGGCCTGGACCCTTGGCCCTTGGGGCGGCTGATCAGCTGGGACGCAGGCGGCTGGCGGATGGGCGGCTTCCGCTTCGACACCGCGCCCGAACCCGCCGATGCCCTGCCCTTCATCGCCCACGCCCAGATCGCCCCCGGCGATCTGCTGATCGACCTGCGGACCGAGGCCGCGCCCATCGCCGGCGCCCGCCACCTGCCCCCCGGCCGCATCGCGCATCTGGACCCCGGCCCCGCCCCGCGGGTGGTGCTGGCCTGTCGCACCGGCCTGCGCGCGCACAATGCCGGCCGGATCCTGCAATCACGCTGGCCGGGGCGCATCGCCCTGCTGGCCCTGACCGATGACGACCTGAAAGGACGCCCATGAAGACGCTGACCCTGGCGCTGGCCGTGCTGGCCCTGCCCGCCCATGCGGAAACCCGCTTGACGGTGATGCTGGACTGGTTCGTGAACCCCGACCACGCGCCCATCGTGCTGGCTCAGGAACTGGGCTATTTCGCGGATGCCGGCCTGGCGGTTCAGACCGTGGCCCCGTCCGACCCCAACGATCCGCCGCGCATGGTCGCCGCGGGGCGCGTCGATCTGGCCGTCAGCTATCAGCCGCAGCTGCACCTGTCGCGTCATCAAGGCTTACCGGTGACCCGCGTCGGCACGCTGGTGGAAACGCCGCTGACCTGTCTGGTTGTGCTGGCCGACAGCGGCATCGCGACGCCCGCCGACCTGTCCGGCCGCAAGGTCGGCTTTGCCGTGGCAGGCGTCCAGGAGGTGATGCTGGACGCCATGCTGGCCGATGGCGGGCTGGACCCCGACGATGTCGAGCGCATCAACATCGGCTGGTCAATCGCGCCTGCGCTGATGTCGGGACAGGTGGACGGCGTCATCGGCGCCTTCCGCAACTTCGAGCTGAACCAGCTGCGGCTGGAGGGGTTCGAGGGCCGTTGCCTGAACCCCGAGGATCACGGCATCCCGGCCTATGACGAGCTGATCTATCTGGCCGATCCCGCCCGCATGGACCGCGCCGCCGTCGCGGCCTTTCTGGAGGCCACGGAACGTGCGACAGCCTTCATCAAGAACGACCCCGACGCGGCATGGCGGATCTTCGCGGAGACCGCCGCCGAACTGCGCACCCCCCTGAACGAGGCCGCGTGGGCCGACACCTGGCCCCGCTTTGCCGGGCGCCCCGCGGCGCTGGACGCGGGCCGCTATCTGCGGTTCGAGGCGTTCCTGGCCGATCGGGGCGCCACGCCGGGCGGACAGTCGCTGTCCGATCTGGCCATCGACGTGACCGCACCATGAGCGCGCCCGATTACGGCCGCGCCTTCGCGCTGTGGCGGGACGCGGCGGGGCATCATTGGGATGCCTATGTGGACCATGCCTTCGTCCGGCAGCTGGCGGCGGGCAGCCTGCCCCGCGACAGCTTCCTGCACTATCTGCGGCAGGATTACGTCTTCCTTCTGCATTTCGCGCGGTCCTGGGCGCTGGTCTTTGCCAAGTCGGACCGCATGTCCGAGATGGCGCTGGCCTCCTCCATCGCCCACGGGTTGCTGCACGGAGAGATGCCGCTGCATGTCGCGATCTGCGGCCGCGAGGGCATCACCGAGGCGATGCTGCAGGACACCCCGGAATCACCCGCGAACATGGCCTATACGCGCTTTGTCCAGGCCACGGGCTATGCGGGCGACATGCTGGACCTGCTGGCGGCGCTGGCGCCCTGCGTCTTCGGCTATGGCCAGATCGGGCTGGCGCATGCGGACAGCGGCGGCCCTTATGGCGAATGGACCGCGACCTATGGCGGCGCCGACTATCAGCGCGTCTGCCATGATGTCGGCGCGCTGATCGACGCGGCGCTGGAGGCGCGATTGGGCCCCGACTGGCCCGCCCTGCCCCGCGCGCGGACGCTGGCGCGCCATTTCACACAGGCCACGCAGCTGGAGGTCGGGTTCTGGCAGATGGGGCTGGACCGGACATGATCGGCATCACGGGCGATCTGATCCTGGACGGGCGGGTGCTGCTGCCGGATCTGGTGCTGGACTGTCCCCCGGGGCGCTGGACGGCGCTGATGGGGCCGTCCGGGGTGGGCAAGTCGACCTTGGGCCGGATCGTGGCGGGCCTGCCCGTGGCCGCGCGTCTGGCCGGGACCGTCGATGTCGCGGGTCCGGTCACGCTGATGGGGCAGCAGGATCAGCTGCTGCCTTGGGCCGATGCGCTGGCCAATGTCACCATCGGCGCGCGGCTGCGCGGGCAGGCGCCCGACCGCGCCCGCGCCCGCGCCCTGCTGGCCGATCTGGGCCTGGCGGGTCTGGAGGCGCGCCGCCCCGCGCAATTGTCGGGCGGCCAGCGTCAGCGCGTGGCCCTGGCCCGCACCCTGATCGAGGATCGCCCGGTGGTCGTCCTGGACGAGCCCTTCTCGGCGCTGGACGCCGCCACGCGGGCGCAGATGCAGGACCTGGCGGCGCGGCACCTGGCCGGGCGCACGGTGATCCTGATCACCCATGACCCGCTGGAGGCGGCGCGTCTCTGTCACGCCGCCGTCCTGCTGGATGCCCGGGGAACCCGCCCGCTGGCCCTGCCCGCGACGCCCACGCCGCGCGCGCTGGACGATCCGCAGGTTCTGGCGGCCCAGGCCGCGCTGTTCCGCAGCCTGATGCCATGCGCGGCCTGATCGCGGTCCTGGTCGCGCTGTCGGTCTGGCAGGGCGTGGTCTGGGCCAGCGGCGTGCCGCCCTTCATCCTGCCCGGACCTGCGCGGGTGGCCCACGCGCTGATGGATCACGCCGCGATGCTGGCGGTAAATGCGCGCTTTACGCTGGCCAATCTGGCGGCGGGGCTGGCCCTGGGGGTGGCGCTTGGGGTCGGGACGGCGGTCAATCTGGCGCTGTCGCCCGCGGCGCGGTGGCTGCTGCGGCCGATGCTGATCGCGGCGCAGGCGGTGCCGGTCTTTGCGCTGGCCCCGATCCTGACGCTGTGGCTGGGCTACGGCGCGCCCAGCAAGGTCGTCATGGTGGCGCTGGTGGTCTATTTCCCGGTGGCGTCGGTGCTGTTCGACGCGCTGATGCGCCCGCCCGCGGCGCTGGACGACCTGGCGCGGTCGATGGGCGCAAGGCCCCTGCGGCGGTTGACGCTGATCCAGCTGCCTGCCGCCCTGCCCGCGCTTGGGTCGGGGCTGCGGCTGGCGGCGGTGCAGGCGCCGCTGGCGGTGATCGTGGGCGAATGGGTCGGCTCCAGCCGGGGCCTGGGCCATGTGATGCTGATGGCGAACGGGCGGGGTCAGACCGACCTGATGTTCGCGGCGCTGGCCGTGCTGACGGCGATGGGACTGGCGCTGTTCGCCGCGGCGGGCGCGGTCCAGCGTCTGACGGAAAAGGGCCGCCCCGAAGGACGGCCCCGAAGCCTTACCACGAGGTGATGACGGCCCCGTCGTATTTCTCGTCGATGAAGGCCTTGACCTCGGGCGACTGGTACGCCTCGACCAGGGTCTTGACCCAGGGCTCGGCCTCGCGGCCCTGCTGGACGACCAGGATGTTCACATAGGGGCTGTCGGCCTTTTCCATGGCGATCGCATCCTCGCGCGGGGACAGGCCCGAGGCCAGCGCATAGTTGGTATTGATCACCGCAATGTCGGCATCGGCCAGCGCGCGGGGCAGCTGCGCCGCGTCCAGCTCCAGGAACTGCAGACCCTTGGGGTTGTCGCTGACATCCAGCGGGCTGGGCACCAGGCCCGTGCCCTCGGCCAGGGTGATCAGGCCCAGATCCTGCAGGATCAGCAGTGCACGGCCACCATTGGTCGGATCGTTCGGGATCGCGACCTGCGCGCCCTCGGGCAGGTCGGCGATGTCCTCGACCCTGTCGGAATAGATCCCCATCGGCGTGGTGATGGTGGTGCCGACCTCGACCAGCTCAAAGCCGCGGTCCTTCATCTGGTTCTCCAGATAGGGACGGTGCTGAAAGCTGTTGGCATCCAGATCGCCATCCGCCAGCGCTTGGTTCGGCACGACGTAGTCGGAGAACTCGATGACCTCGATGGTCAGCCCCAGGGGTTCGGCGACCTCGGCCACCTTCTCCATGATCTCGCCATGTTCGCCGGGGGACACGCCGACCTTGATGTCTTCGGCCATGGCGACGGAGGCCATGGCGGCGGAGGACAGGGCGATGGCGGATACGAAGGTTGTCAGACGCAGCATGGGATTCGTCCTTTCTTGTCTGCGGGAAATTCAGGCGCCGCGATTGCGGGGCGCGCGGCGGTCGACGCGGGCCGCGATCCATTCGCCAAGCGATTGGACCAGCTGTACCAGCACGATCAGGATGACGACGACGGCAGCCATGACCTCGGGCATGAAGCGCTGGTATCCATAGCGGATGCCCAGATCGCCCAGGCCCTGCCCGCCGACCGCGCCGACCATCGCGGAATAGCCGATCAGGCTGACCACGGCCAGGGTCAGGCCCAGGGTGATGCCGGGCAGCGCCTCGGGGATCAGCACCTTACGGATGATCTGGAACGGCGTCGCACCCATGGCGCGCGCGGCCTCGATCAGTCCGGCATCGACCTCGCGGATGGCGTTTTCCACCAGCCGCGCGATGAAGGGGATGGCGGCCAGGGTCAGCGGCACGATGGCCGCGTCCGTGCCGATCGACGTGCCGACCACGGCGCGGGTGAAGGGAATGATCGCCACCACCAGGATGATGAACGGGACCGAGCGCGTGGCGTTCACCACCAGCCCCAGCACCTTGTTGATCCACGGCGCCGACAGCAGTTCCCCCCGCTGAGAGCATGCCAGGAACACGCCCAAAGGCAGTCCGCCCAACGTCCCCAGAATGGCCGAGATGGCGACCATGTAGAGGGTCTGCAGCGTCGCGTCCCAGAGGATCGGGATAAGGTTAGCGGACATGGCCCAGCACCTCCGTGGTCAGACCGTGTTGCTCAAGAAAGGCGCGGGCCTGGTCGCCCTGGTCCTGGGGGACCGAGATCAGCAGGTTGCCGAAGGGGCGCGTGCCGATCTCCTCGATGGTGCCGCCCAGGATGTTGGCGCTGATACCCAGATCGGTCGCCAGCCGCGCCAGCATCGGGTCGGTCGCATGCAAACCCGCAAAGGTCACGCGGATCACCTGGTCGCCCGGCGGATCGGTCTGCAGCCGCGCCGCGACGAAGGCCGGCAGCGTGGCCCCGGTGACGCCGGACAAAAAGCGCCGGGTCGTCGGGTGCTGGGGGCGGGCAAAGATGTCGTAGGTCGGACCGGCCTCGACGATGCGGCCCGCCTCGATCACCGCCATGTGGCTGGCGATGTCGCGCAGCACCGCCATCTCATGCGTGATCAGCAGGACACTGACGCCCAGGTCGCGGTTGATCTGGGCCAGCAGGTCCAGAACGGTCTGCGTGGTCTCGGGGTCCAGCGCGCTGGTCGCCTCGTCCGACAGCAGGACCTTGGGGCCGGTGGCCAACGCGCGCGCGATGCCCACGCGCTGCTTCTGCCCGCCCGACAGTTCCGCCGGATAGCGGTCGGCCAGCGCGCCAAGGCCCACCTGCTCGATCAGCTGGTCGACGCGGGCGCGGATCTGGCCGCGCGGCGTGCCCGCGACCTCCAGCGGCAGGGCGATGTTGCCCCGCACCGTGCGCGAGGCCAGCAGGTTGAAGTGCTGGAAGATCATGCCGACATCGCGCCGGATCGCGCGCAGCGCGGAACCCGTGGCGGTGCCCACGTCGCGGCCCGAGACCGTGACGCGGCCCGTCGTCGGCCGCTCCAGCCCGTTCACCATGCGAAGCAGCGTTGACTTGCCCGCGCCGGAACGGCCGATGATGCCGGTGATGCTGCCCTCAGGGACCGACAGGGTGATGTCGGCCAGCGCCGTCACCTGCCCTCCCGCCTTGGGAAAGGACTTGCCCAGCCCTTCGAAGGTTATCGCCGCGCCGGTCATCCGCATCCTGCATGCTTGCCAAAAGTCAGGGCGCGGTCCTGCCCGAAACGGCCGCCGGGCGCAAGCCGTGCCGCAGCCGCACCGTGATCCTGCCCGGAACGGCCGTTCGCGCGCCGCGCAGCCTGCCGGAACGCAGGCGTTGCCCCGGCCGATGCGCACGGACCGCGGCGGTCAGGACGCGCATCGGGCAGGACGGCGTCCTTATTCCGCGGCGTCTGGCACCCCGCGCGCCAGAAGCGCGGTCAGGATCGTGCGCAGCGTGTCGGGGCGGAACGGCTTTTCGATCAGCGGCGCGTGGTCGAACCCCTGCGGCAGGTTCTCGCGGCCATAGCCCGACACGAAGCAGAACGGCACCGACAGGCTGTCGAACAGGGCCGCGACCTCGTCCACCGGCTCTCCCTTCAGGTTGCCGTCCAGCAGGGCCAGGTCGATGGGCCCGTTCCGGGCAGCGGCCATCGCCTCGGGGACGCTGCGGGCGACGCCGGTGACGGTGGCCCCGGCATCCTCCAGCTCATAGCGCAGGTCCAGCGCGACCAGCGGCTCGTCCTCGACCAGCAGGACGCGCGCGCCCTCCAGCGTCGATGCGCGGATGACGGGTTGGCCGACCAGCGCCTCGGCGGCGGCGGCGTGACCCGCCAGCCGGGTCACGCCGTCGGTCAGACGGATGGTCCAGACGACCCCGTCGGGGTTCCAGTCGGCGCTGACCGCGGCCGCATCGCCACCCCCGGCCGCCCCGATCAGCGTCATGCCGAAGCCCATGCGCGACGGCGCGGTGACCGCCGGGCCGCCCGTCTCGCGCCAAGTCAGGACCAGGCGCTGCCCCTCAAGGCGCCAAGCGATGTGCACGATCCCGCCCGGAACCGACAAAGCCCCGTATTTCGCCGCATTCGTGCCCAGTTCGTGCAGCGTCAGCGCAAGGCGCAGCATGGTGTCGGGGGCCAGTTCCACCGGTGGGCCGTCGCGGCGCAGCCGGTCGCCGTCCAGCGTGCCCGAACTGATCTGGTCGTCGATCAGCTGATCCAGCGGCGCGCTGGCCCAGGTCGCATCCGACAAGATCGAATGGGCGCGGGCCAGCGCCTGCAGGCGTCCGCCAAAGCTGGTCTCGAACTCGGGCAGGCTGCCGGATTGGCGCAGGCTTTGGCGTGCGATGGCCTGGACGTTGGCCAGGGTGTTCTTGATGCGGTGGTTCAGCTCTCCGATCAGCAGGGCGCGGACCTCTTCGGACTGCTTTCGTTCGGTGATGTCCTGGACCTGCAGCGACAGCGACTGGCGGTTCAGACCCTCGGACAGGACCGATCCATAGACCTCGCAGCAGATCGGGCCGATATCGGCGTGATCCAGGCTGATCTCGGCCGAGAAGCGCGGCACGCCGTCCTGCTGGCTGTCCAGCCAGCCGGTCAGCAGTGTGGCCCCCTGTTCGTCCAGCCAGCCCGCCGCGGTGGCGGTCATGCCCAGCATGTCGCCCGCGGGCCGCCCGAACATGCGTTCGGCCCCCTTGGACCAGCTGCGCACGCACAGGTTCCGGTCCAGCGTGACGAAGGCCAGCGGCGAATTGTCGGCATGGGCCTTCAGTTGCGCCATCGCGCGGTCGCGGTGCAGCGCGATGTCCTGCATCTCGTCGCGCTGGCGCTGCAGATCCTTAGCCTGGCGGCCGATGCGGAAGAACACCTCGGCCTTGGATTTCAGCACCACGGGGTCGATGGGCTTGAAGATATAGTCGACCGCCCCCGCCTCGTACCCGCGGAACCTGCGGGCCTCGTCCATCTCGGCGGCGGTGACGAAGATGATGGGCACGCCGCGGGTGCGTTCGGTGGACCGCATCAGTTCCGCCAGCTCATAGCCGTCGGTGCCGGGCATCTGCACGTCCAGAAAGGCCAGCGCGTAATCATGCTGCAGCATCAGTTCCAGCGCCTCCGTCGCGGACCGCGCGGTGTCGACCACCAGCCCGTCGCGCCGCAGCAGCGCCTCCAGCGCCATGATGTTTTCCGCGATGTCGTCGACGATCAGGAAACGGATGGGTCTATCGGGCATGAACAGTCTCCTGGTCGGCATTCCGGCGCCAGATCCGGTCCGGTTCGGCAAAGGCCGCGAAGGACGCGGCATGGGTGGAAAAGCGCAACGTCTCGTGAGAACCGAGGCCAAGAAAGCCGCCCCGCGCCAGCGCCTCGGCGAACAGGCCCACGGCGCGGTCCTGCAGCGTCCCGTCGAAATAGATCAGCACGTTCCGGCACGACACCAGCTGGACCTCAGAAAAGACCTGGTCGGTGGCCAGGTTGTGCTCGGTGAACACCGTGCGCGACCGCAGGCCCCGGTCAAAGGCCGCGCGCCCATAGGCGGCGGTATAGTAATCCGACAGCGACCCCAGCCCCCCCGCCCGCTGATAGTTCTGCGAGAAGACCGGCAGGCGATCGATGTCATAGATGCCGGCTTCGGCCCGGGCCAGGGCGCGGCGGTTGATCTCGGTCGCATAGAACATCGTGCGGTCGAACAGCCCCTCCTCGCGGAACAGGATGGCCAGCGAATACAGCTCCTCTCCATCGGCACAGCCCGCCACCCAGACCTTGAGCGAGGGGAAAGTCCGCAGATGCGGGATCACCTCGCGGCGCAGCGCAAGGTAATAGGCCGGATCGCGAAACAGCTCGCTGACCTGCACGGTCATCGCGTCGATGATGTCGGGCAGCACCGCGGGATCGTGCAGCAGGCGGCCCTGCACCTCGGACAGGGTCGCGCAGCCAAGCCTTTCGCGCGCCAGTTCGGCACGACGGGCCAGCGATGCGCGCGAATAGGACCGGAAGTCATAATGGTGGCGCCGGTTCAGCGCCTCCAGGAACAGGTCCAGCTCGATCGCGTCGGCCGCGCGCAGGGGGACGGGCTCGACGCTCATCGCGGCATCCAGACCCGGGTCAGCGACAGCAGCTTGTCAACATCCAGGGGCTTGGGCAGATAGTCGTTCGCCCCCGCAGCCAGGCACTGGTTCTGATCCTCGGCCATCGCCTTGGCGGTCAGCATGATGATGGGCAGGCCCTTCCAGCGGTCGATCTTGCGGATCTCGCGCGTGGCGGTCAGGCCGTCCATCTCGGGCATCATCACGTCCATCAGAACCAGGTCGATCTTGGGCGCGGCACCGTCGTTGATGCGGCCCAGGGCCTCCAGCGCCTCGCGGCCGTTCCGGGCGATCTGCACGGTCGCGCCATGCGGCTCGAACACGCCGGTCAGGGCATAGACGTTGCGGATGTCGTCCTCGACCACCAGGATGCGGCGCCCCTCCAGCTGCGCATCGCGGTTCAGCGAGGCGGCCAGCATGTCGCGCTGTTTCTGCGGCAGGTCGGACACGACCTGATGCAGGAACAGCGTGACCTCGTTGATCAGGCGCTCGGGCGACTTGGCGCCCTTGATGATGATCGATTTCGAATAGCGGCGCAGGCGCTGCTCCTCGGCCTCGGACAAGGCGCGCGCAGTATAGACGATGACCGGCGGGAAGGACGCCGTGCCGTCCCCGTCCAGCTGCTCCAGCACCTCGAACCCCGATGCATCCGGCAGCGTCATGTCCAGGACGATGCAGTCGACCGTCTGGCTGCGGCAGATCTGCAGTGCCTCGGCGGCGGTACCGGCGCCCACCGTCTCGACCCCGTCGCTGGTCAGCAGCGCCTTCAGGCCCAGCATCTGCGCGGGATCGTCCTCGACGATCAGCACGCGGCGCAGGCGCTGTTCCAGGCGGGTCTCCAGGTTGCGGATCGCAGTGGCCAGGTCGTCGCGCCGCACCGGTTTCATCATATAGCTAATGGCGCCCTGTGCCAGCGCCTCCTTGGTGTAATCGTCGGCCGAGACCATGTGCACCGGGATGTGTCGCGTGGTCGTGTCGCGCTTCAGCCGGTCCAACGCGGACAGGCCCGAATGGTCGGGCAGGCCCACATCCATCACGATCGCCTGCGGCAGGAAATGGCGCGCCGCACGCACCGCGTCATCCGCCCGGCCCACGCAGACGCAGCGGAAGCCCAGCTCCTGCGCCAGACCATAGAGGATGCGGGCGAATGCCGGATCGTCCTCGACCACCAGCATCACCCGGTCGCCGGCGCCGATGTCCGCGCGGTCGTCCTCGACCCCCGGCAGGGCGTCCAGCATCATCGGCGCGGGTTCGGGCATCGTGGGCGCGGGCAAGGACCGCCGCGCAGGTGCCGGCGATTGCAGCGCCGGGGCGGCGGGCAGGATCAGCGTGAAGGTGCTGCCCTTGCCGGGCGCGCTGGTCAGCGTGATGCGCCCGCCCAGCAGATCGGCCAGTTCACGGCAGATCGACAGGCCCAGCCCTGTTCCGCCGAAGCGGCGCGAGATGGTGCCGTCCGCCTGCCGGAACGCCTCGAACACGGTCTCCTGCTGGCTGGCGTCGATGCCGATGCCGCTGTCCTGCACCGACAGCGCGATCCCCTGCGCCGCCGGGGAAATATGCAGCACCACCTGCCCCCGTTCGGTGAATTTCAGCGCGTTCGAGATGAAGTTCCGCAGCACCTGCTCCAGACGCTGCCGGTCGGAGGAGAACGCCGCGACCTTGGGATCGACCTGCGCCGACAGGGTCAGCCCCTTGTCGCGGGCCTGCGCCTCGAAGGCGCGCACCAGCTTGTCGGCCAGCGCCTGCGGCTCGACCGTGTCGCGCGACACGTCCATCTTGCCGGATTCGATCTTGGACAGGTCCAGGATGTCGTTGATCAGCGCCAGCAGATCCTTGCCCGATGCCTCGATCGTCTCGGCCCAACGGACCTGCTCCTCGGACAGGTTGCGGCCGCGGTTGTCCGACAGCAGCCGCGACATGATCAGCAGCGCGTTCAGCGGCGTGCGCAGCTCGTGCGACATGTTGGCGACGAATTCGGACTTGTAGCGGCTCTCCTGCGCCAGCTCCTGCGCCTGATCCTCCAGCATCCGGCGCGACCGGGCCAGCGCATCGCGCTGTTCCTCCAGCTCCTGCGTCTGGCTTTCAAGCTGGGCGTTCTGTTCTTCCAGCTCTGATTGCTGTGCCTCCAACCGGCGCTGGCTGTCCTGCAGAGCGCGGGTCTGCTCCTCCAGCTCTTCGTTGGACGCCGCAAGCTCCTCGGTATGGGCGCGCAACTCCTCGGCTTGACGGCGGGTCTCCTCCAGCAATTCCTGCAGCTGCTGGCGATACTGGGCGGACCGCAGCGCGATGCCCAGCTTGTCTCCGATACGCTCGAACAGGTCGATCACGCGAGGCGGCGGGGCGGCATCCAGCCCGAACTCCAGCACGCCGTTGATCAGCTGCCCGTCCCGCATCGGCACGATCAGCGCATGCGCCGTGCGCCCCCGCGCCAGTCCCGTCGCCCAGCCCAGCGCCTGGTCCGGCGCCAGGGACATCTGCAGGATGCGACCTTCGGTGACGGCGCGGCCCAGATGGCCTTCGTTATCCGCCACGCGTTCCGCCAGGGCGTCGCCGTCGGTGCCCCATTGCGCCAGCCGCAGGTGGCCATGTCCGTTGCGGGCATAGGCGACAGCGGCCCGCGCGCCGATCCGGTCGGCCAGCACCTGCAGGACCTGGCGGGCCAGCTTTTCCGCGGTCAGGTCGCCCTGGACGGCACGGGACACCGCGACCTGGGTGCCGGTGATCCAGTCGGTGTCCAGCAGCTTGCCGCGGGTGACGATCAGCCTTCGCCCCAGAAATCCCAGGCACAGATACACGATCCCGGCCAAGCCACGGTTCACGGCCGCCACGGTCGGATCGATGCCGGTGTTGTCCTTCTGGAACGCCAGCGCCATCGCCACGCAGACCAGCACGGCCGTGGCCACCGGCAGCGCGGGCCAGCGCGCGAAGACCGCAAGGCTCAACGGCAGGATATAGATCAGCCAGACCGCCGTCCCCAACGGCACCATCAGGTCAAGGGTGAACACGCCGGCAAGGGCCGCTGCGATGACGACCAGAATCGTCAGGTCTTGGGTCTTGGTCACGATCTCTCCTGGTCGGCGGCATTTTCGACGTTGCCGTCGAACGCCGCGACAGGACCTTTCGTTCAACCGCCTGTGATCAATATTTGATAATCCGGTGCGACCCGACGGTCCCCGTCATTCGCGCCGCATGGCCATATCCAAACCGGACGGTCCTGTCGAGGGCTCAGCGCGCCCGTGGCGGCCACATCCGCGCCCAGACCCCGTCGCGCCGGATCAGCGCATGGTGCAGCGCCGCGCCGACATGCACGGCCAACACCGCCATCAGCGCCCAGGCCGCCAGTTCGTGCAGGCTGCTGGCGGCGTCGGCCAGGGGCTTTGACCGGGGGACCAGCGTCGGCAGGCCAAGCGCATCCAGCCCTTCGATCGGAAAGCCGCCCGCGCGCACGCGGACGTACCCCGACAGTGGCATCACGATCATCAGCCCGTACAGCGCCAGATGCGACAGCCCCGCCACCCGCCGCTGCCAGTCGGGCATGGTCGCGGGCAGCGGCGCGGGCGGATGCGTCAGCCGCCAGACCAGCCGCAGCGCGATGATGACGATCAGCAGGCTGCCCACGTTCTTGTGAAACAGGTACAGCGCGTCGCCCAGGCCGCGGTCCAGCCCGTCCTGCACCATCAGCAGACCCACGGGGATCATCGCCAGGATCAGCGCCGCGACCAGCCAGTGCAGCATCCGCGCCGTGGTGCCATAGCCTGCGGGTCGATGATCCATGGCGCAGCCCTCCTGTCGTGACAGGATAGCCCGGGATCGTGCTGAGGCAAGCCTGTTCAGAAGTCAGCTTGACGCGTCATGCCCCTGTCATATGTTCACCCGATGCAGATTTCCCGCCCCGACCTTGCCGATCCCACCGTCAGACCGGCCCCCGCCGCAGGCCGCCGCCTGCCCGAGGGGTTGATCCTGGCCATTCCCGCGGGGCTGGCCCTGAACCTGGGCATCGGCGTGATGGTCCTGGGCCAGGGCACGGGTGCCCTGGTCGCGGGCGTCATCTATCTGGCGGGGGCCGCGCTGGTCTGCGTTGCAATGCGCAGGCATTATCCGCATGCCAGGCTTGGGTCGTGCAATGCGGTGACGCTGATGCGCATGGCGCTGACGACGGCGTTGATCGCGCCCCTGGTCGGCGGGGTCGCGGCGGGCTGGGCAGTGGCGGCGATCGCGACCATATCACTGACGCTGGATGGGGTGGATGGCTGGCTGGCGCGGCGCAGCGGGCTGTGCTCCGATTTCGGCGCCCGCTTCGACATGGAGGTCGACGCCGCGCTGGCCCTGATCCTGGCGCTGCACGCCCTTGCCGGCAGCCCCGTCGGACCCGAGATCCTGGCCCTGGGCGTCATGCGCTATCTGTTCATCGGGGCGGGGCTGGTCTGGCCGTGGATCATGGCGCCGCTGCCGGTCAGCTATGCCCGCAAGGCCGTCTGCGTGCTGCAGCTTGCGACGCTGATCGCGCTTCAGGTGCCGGTCCTGTCGGATGATCTGGCAATCACCCTGGCGCGGATCGCGGCAGCGGCGCTGATCTGGTCCTTTGGACGCGACGTGCTGTGGTTGCGGGGCCATCGGTGACCCCCCGGCCCTTGTCGGTCCTTGCCGCCATCCTGCTGCTGCACGTCCTGCTGGCGCTGCCCGCGCATCCCGATCAACTGGCCTGGGCCGCGCTGGCACGCCCGGCGCCGGAACTGGCGGTGCTGATCCTGCTGGCGCTGGCCACGGGCCGGACGGTCGCGGGGCGGCTGCTGCGCGTGGCGGCGACCCTGGCCCTGACGCTGGTCACCGTGCTGAAGGTCGCGGACCTGGCGATGCTGGAAAGTCTGGGCCGCAGGTTCAATCCGGTCGCGGACCTGCCCCTGATCGATGCATCCGTCCGGCTGATCGCCGGCAGCCTGGGCCCCTGGCAGGCGGCGGGTGCGGTTCTGGCCGCGCTTCTGGCCACGTTGCTTATCGTTGCGGGCACATGGTGGGCGATGGGTGTACTGATGCGCCGGGCCCCGCGTGCTGGCTGGGCGCGAATGGCCGGACTGGCAGCCTCTGTCGCGGGGATCGCGCTGCTGGCGTTAACGCCGCCCCCGACGGCCGCCTATGCCATCGACCGCGCGCAGCTGTCGGCACGCACCGTGACAGAGCTGCGCCAGTTCAACGAACAGGCGCGCCAGGACACGCTGGCCGGGCTGCAGGATCCGCTGGCGCTGATCGACCGCGACGTTCTGGTGATCTTTCTGGAAAGCTATGGTCGCACCAGCTTTGACACGCCCTTCTTTGCCGACACGCACCTGCCCCGGCTGCGCCAGGGACAGCAGGTGCTGCAGGATCGCGGATTGGCCATGGCATCGGGGTTCCTGACGTCGCCGACGCATGGCGGACAAAGCTGGCTGGCGCATGCGACGCTGGCCAACGGGCTGTGGATCAATGACCAGACGCGCTATCAGGCGGCCATCGCCAGCGGGCGCCGGACACTGTTCCACCACGCCGCCGATGCCGGGTTCCGCACTGCGGCCGTGATGCCCGCCATCGTTCGTCCTTGGCCCGAGGCGTCGACGATGGGCTTCCAGCGGATCCTGGCCGCGCCCGACCTGGGCTATCGCGGGCAGCCGTTCAACTGGGTCACCATGCCCGATCAGTTCACGCTGGCGGCCACCGACCGCCTGTTGCGCGACGGCAGCGACCCGCGGCGCCTGTTCGCGCAGATCGCCCTGATCTCGTCCCACGCGCCCTGGACCCCGGTCCCCGAAATGCTGCCCTGGGAGGATCTGGGCGACGGCACCGAATTCGACGCGATGGCGCAAGCGGGCGATCCGCCGAACGTCGTCTGGCGCGACCGCGACCGGGTGCGGGCCCAGTATCGGGACACGATCGACTATACGCTGCAGGCGGTGCTGGACTATGCCGCGCGGCAGGCAGAGGACGCACCCCTGATGATCCTGGTCGGCGACCACCAGGCCGCCACCACCATCGGCCTGGACGACCGCCGAGAGGTTCCGATCCACGTCATCGGCCCGCCCGATCTGGTCGCGCGGACCGACGCCTGGGGCCTAATGCGGGGGCTAGTCCCGGAACCGGGCAGCCCGGCGATGCCGATGGAGGCACTTCGCGACCGCTTCATGCGCAACTTTTCCGGGTCCTTGGACGTGCCTCCTGCATGAACGTGACACGCAGTCTTCAAATTCTGGTCGCCTTGGCGGTGATGGCGCTTCTGTGGTTCGGCCTTGACGGGCAGCAGGCGCTGCACCTGCTGGTGCGTGCCGATCCGCTGTGGCTGGCGGTCGCCGCGCTGGCCCTGACGGCGCAGACGGTGCTGTCGGCAATGCGCTGGCGGCTGACGGCGCGGCAGCTTGGCCAGACCATCCCCCTCACCCGGGCCATCGGCGAATATTACCTGGCGCAGGTCGTCAACCAGTCGCTGCCCGGCGGTGTCGTGGGCGATGCCGGCCGCGCAGTCCGCGCGCGTCATCAGGCGGGCCTGCGCCGCGCCGGCGCCGCCGTCGCGATCGAGCGCCTGGCGGGCCAGGTCGCGCTGTTTCTGGTGCTGGCGGCGGGCGCGCTGACCGTGACGCTGATGCCGGGCGGGCTGACGTTGCCGTCTTGGGTCATGGGCCTGATCGGCGCGTTGCTGAGCGTCGCGCTGATCGCGATGCTGGCCATCGGCGGCGCGGGACAGCTGCCTGGGCGCGCGGGCACCGCCGCACGCGATCTGCGGGGCGCGTTGCGCGTCACGCTGCTGGCGCCGGGCGCCCTGCCGCGTCAGGTGGCGCTGAACCTGGCGATCACCGGGGCCAACCTTGCGGCCTTTGCCTTCTGCGCCGCGGCCACCGGCACGATGATGTCCCCGGTCGAGACCGCCGTTCTGGTGCCGCTGATCCTGCTGACCATGATCCTGCCGCTGACCGTCAGCGGGTGGGGTCTGCGCGAGGGTGCGGCTGCCGGGCTGTTTCCCCTGATCGGCGCCAGCGCGCAGGCGGGGCTTGCCGCCAGCCTGGCCTTCGGCCTGATGTTTCTGGCCAGCACCCTGCCGGGGCTGCTGGTCCTGCTGGCGCAGCGCCGCGTCAACCGTCCCGCCCCCGCAGCCATACAGGCAGACCCGTGACCGACCCAAAGACCCTGACCTTTGCCCTGCCGGGCGACATCACCACCCTGACCGGCGGCTATATCTACGACCGCCGCATGGTGCAGGGGCTGCGCGACCAGGGTCGGCATGTCGATGTCCTGGCCCTGCCCGACAGCTTTCCGACCCCGTCCGACAGCGACATGCGCCAGGCGCTGGACGCGCTGCAGGCGCTGCCAGCGGATCGGCCGGTGATCATCGACGGGCTGGCCTTTGGCGCGCTGGACCCGCAGGGGGTGGCCGCGATCCGCGCCCCCATCGTGGCGATGATCCATCATCCCCTGGCCCAGGAAAGCGCCCTGCCCGCCGATCTGGCCGACCATCTTTGGCGGACAGAGCGCGCGAACCTGGCCCATGCGCGCCACGTGCTGGTGCCCAGCCCGCATACGCGCGACATGCTGGTCGACCGCTATGACGTGCCCGCCGACCGGATCACCGTCGCCCGCCCCGGCACCGACCGCCCCGAACAGCCCGCCACGCCGCAGGACCCGCCGCTGATCCTGTCGGTGGGCATCCTACACCCGCGCAAGGGCCATGACGTGCTGATCGCCGCGCTGGCGGCGCTGGCCGATCTGGACTGGCAGGCGGTGATCGTGGGCAACCCCTGGGACGCGGCCCATGTTGCCGACCTGCAGGCGCAGATCGCCGCCAGCGGACTGGGCGGACGGCTGGAACTGGCCGGACGGGTCGAGGCGGATCGCCTGGCGGACCTGTACCGAAAGGCCTCGATCTTTGCACTGGCGACCCGGTACGAGGGTTACGGCATCGTCTTCGACGAGGCGCTGTCCCATGGCCTGCCCATCGTCAGCACGCGCGCGGGCGCGGTGCCGGGAACGGTTCCGGCCGATGCGGGCCTACTGGTCGCACCCGACGATGCGCCCGCGCTGGCGCAGGCGCTGCGCCGCATGCTGACCGACCCGGCCGAGCGTGCCGCACGGGCGGCCGCCGCCGCACGGGCGGGGGCGGCGCTGCCGGGCTGGTCGGACACCGCGCACGTGGCGGGCGGGGTTCTGGACGCGCTGGACTGACTTGCGGGGCGCGGCCCGCGCGTGCATCACTGCCCCGCAACCACGGAGGCCGCGATGAGATCCCTGTTCCACCTTGCCATCCATGTCACCGACCTGGACGCGGCCCGTCGCTTTTATGGCGACGTCCTGGGCTGTGCCGAGGGTCGCTCCACCGACACCTGGGTCGATTTCGACTTTTTCGGCCATCAGCTTTCGCTGCATCTGGGCACGCCCTTTCCCACCACCCGCACCGGTCGGGTGGGCGATCACATGGTGATGATGCCGCATCTGGGGGTCGTGCTGCCGCTGGCGGATTGGCTGGCCTTGGCCGACCGCCTGGCCGCGGCGGGCGTGTCCTTTGACATCCCGCCCCAGATCCGCTTCGAGGGCCAGCCGGGAGAGCAGCGGACGATGTTCTTCTTCGACCCCTCGGGCAACCCGATCGAGGTCAAGGGCTTTGCCGATTTCGACGGGCTGTTCGCGTCCTGACCATCAGTCCGGGTGGCGCGGCAGGTGCAGTTCCGCCGCAAGGCCCGGCAGCATGTTGATCAGCTGCAGGCGCCCACCCGCGGCCTCGGCGATGTCAGTGACGATGGCCAGACCGATCCCCTGACCGTCGCCGCCCTGGTCCAGCCGCACGCCGCGCTGCGCCAACCGTGCCAACTCGGCATCGGGCACGCCCGGCCCGTCGTCGCGGATGATGACGGCCGTCCGATCGTCATCCGCACGCATCCCGACCCACACCCGCGACCGCGCATGGCGGGCCGCGTTTTCCAGCAGCGCACCCAGGGCCTCGGTCAGGTCGTCAGGGTCGATGCGCAGCGCCACCGCCTGCGGCAGGTCGACCTGCCAGTCCAGCCCGGCACCCGCGGGCGTGCGCCTCAGCACCTGCACCAGCCGGGCGACGATCGGGGCGGGATGCGCGCGGGCCTGCGCGGCGTCGGTGCGGATGCGGGCGCGCGCCAGTTCCCGGTCGACATGGCGGCGCATCACGGTGACGACATGTTCGATGCTGTCGGCCTGTTCCGTCCGTCCCTGATTGCGCAACGCCTCGGCATCGCCCAGCAGCGCCTGCAGCGGCGTCTTGAACCCGTGCGCCAGATCGCCGGCGCGGTGGCGCGCACGATCCAGCTCTCGGTCGCGGTCGTCCAGCAGATGGTCCAGCTGGCGGGCCAGGGGCGCGACTTCGGAGGGCAGATCGTCGCCCAGGCGCCGCCTGCGCCCCTGCGCCAGCCCGCGCAGATGCGCGCCGACCTGGGCCAGCGGGCGCAGGCCAAGCGTGACCTGGACGAAGGATGCCGCCAGCAACAGCGCCGCCAATCCCGCCAGCCATGGGACAAGGTCGCGCAGAAAGGCCGCGCGGGCCTGCGCGGAATCCTCCATGTCCTCGGCCACGATCAGGCGGATGGGGGACGCGGTCGCGCCCTGCCCGATCAGCACCTGCTGATCCAGCGCCAGCAGGCGCTGGTCGCCCGGCCCGTCCAGCTGCAGCACCCGCCCCTCGCCCGGCGGCGGCGCATCCGCGGGCACGGGCAGCGTCACGTCCCACAGCGACCGCGACCGCAGGGGCTGGTCCCCCAGCCACACCTGCCAGTAATGCCCCGAGAATGGCAGCTGCCACGACGGGTTGCGCGGCTGGTCGCGCATCTGCGGCGGCGTGCCGGGTTCGATCACCGACAGCAGAACAAGCGCCCGATCGCGCAGGTCCGACACGGCGACGCGCTGGACATGGCGGTCGAACAACACCGCCAGCATCGTCACCGACAGCGCCATGACCAGCAGGATGGTCGCCCCGCCCAGCAGCATCAGCCGCAGGCGCAGCGACAAAGGCCTCATGCACCGCCCTCCAGCAAGTAGCCGAAGCCGCGCCGCGTCGCGACGATGCCCGGACCCAGCTTGCGGCGCATGCGGGTCACGACCGCCTCCAGCGCGTTGGCCTCGCGCGCGTCATCGTCGCCGTAAAGGTGCTCCAGCAGTTCCGTGGGCGACACGACCCGGTCGCGGTGAACGGCAAGATGCGCGATCAGGCGGAACTCCAGCGGGGTCAGCGGGACCGGCACGCCATCGACCAGCGCCGTCATGCGGTTCAGATCGACGGTCAGGCGGCCCGCCTCGATCCGCGGTTCGGCCCGGCCGCCTGCCCGGCGCACCAGGGCGCGGGCCCGCGCCACCAGCTCCTCCATGCGGAACGGCTTGGGCAGATAGTCGTCGGCGCCGGCCTCAATCCCCTCGACCCGCTCGGTCCAGGCGCCCCGTGCGGTCAGGATCAGCACGGGCGAATCGCACCCCTCGACCCGCCAGCGTTTCAGCACGGTCAGACCGTCCAGGTCGGGCAGCCCCAGGTCCAGCACGATCAGGTCGTACCCCTCGGTCCCGCCCCGGAACCAAGCGTCCTGGCCCGATGCGGTGCCGTCCACGCGGAACCCGGCCGCCGTCAGCGCCCGACCCAGATCGGCGGCGATCCGGCTGTCATCCTCGACCACAAGGGCGCGCATCAGTCGTCGTCTTCCTCGTATCCCAGAATCGCCCCCGTGCGGGCGTCCAGCTCTATCTCAATCAGGCGGCCCTCGGGGGTCAGCACCTCGATCTCATAGAGCCACAGGCCGTCCTCGTCTTCCAGCTCGACCTCGACGATGCGGCCGGGATGGCGCGCCTCGATCCGCGCCAGGATCTGCTCCAGCGGCAGCATGTCGCCGCGGTCGACCGCCTGGCGGGCGGTCTCGTAATCGGGGGCGATCGGCTGCGCCGCAAGGGTCAGCGGCAGCAGGATCAGCATCAGGCTGGACAGGGATCGTTTCATTCCCGCGTCCTAGCACGGCCAAGCTGACAGCCCGCTGACAGCCCGCTGACAGCCCCCGTCAGCCGGCTGTCAGCGGGCCCGTGATATCGCGATTCGCACAGGGCCGCCGCATGGGAGGCCGACAACATGAAAGGATCGCTTGAATGGCACGCTATAACGGAACCTCGGGTGCGGACCGGATCAACGGCAGCGCGTTGGCCGACCTGATCTATGGGCGCGACGGCAACGACGTGCTGAATGGCAACCGCGGCTTCGACCGCATCTGGGGCGAGAACGGCAACGACGTGCTGAACGGCGGCGCGGGCAATGACAGCCTGGCAGGCGGTGCGGGCAACGACCTGCTGCGCGGCGATGACGGAAACGACGATCTGTGGGGCGGCTTCGGCTTCGACACCCTGTTCGGCGGCCGGGGCGACGACGAGTTGGAGGGCAATCAGGGCAACGACCTGCTCTATGGCGGTCAGGGCCGGGATGACCTAGAGGGCGACGGCGGCAATGACCGGCTGTTCGGCAACGAGGGCAATGACGAGATCGAGGGCGACGACGGCGCCGACATCCTGCACGGAAACCAGGGCAACGACACGCTGGACGGCGGTCGGGGCAACGACATCCTGGCCGGGGGGATCGGCGCCGACCGGTTCGAATTCGACCTGGGCGACGGGCGCGACCGTATCGTCGACTTCCAGAACGGCCTGGACCGGATCGAGATCGACGACCTGGATCGCGGCCAGGTCCAGCGCGCCATCAACGGCGCCGTGCAGCAGGGCGGCGACACGATCCTGACAGTGAACGCGTCCACCGTGATCGTGCTGGAGGATTTCAACCGCGCCAACCTGGACCTGAACGACTTCACGTTCTGATCCGGACGGGGGCGCGTGGTGCGCCCCCGTTTAGCCCCAGACGGCTTGGAACTCGCGCCATTCACGCGCGCCCATGCCGGCATTTTCCTGCGTGACGACCTCTCCGGCCAGGCGCCGCCGCAGCGCATCGGCGGCTTGCGCGGACAGGTTCACGGCATTCATCCGGTAATCCTGGAATGCACCAAAGGCGGCGGGCACCCAGTCGCGGGTGATGTCGCACATGATGTCGGCATAGGCCCGGATCTCGTACTGGGCATGGCTGTCGGCGCGCAGGCGCAGGAAATGCAACAGGTTGTGCAGGTCCACCTTCCAGTACCACTGGGTATAGATGTTTGCGGGCAGGTTCATGCGCGCCAGTTCCCGCGCCAGACCCTGCTGCCCCTCCTGGCTCAGCATCGCCTCATAGCTGTCATAGCTGCGCATCGCGTCCTCGCGCAGCAGGTCCAGCACGCGCTGCGCCTCGGCGCCCTGCAGCACCTCGCCCCGGCCCTGGTGGTTCTGCGACGACTGCGCGGCCAGATGCTCGGGCGCGGGGATGTAGAACTCCCGGTCCAGGATCGAATAGCGGCCGGAATACTCGTTCACGTTGGCGGTGCGGTGACGGATCCACTGGCGGGCCACGAAGACCGGCAGCTTGACGTGGAACTTGACCTCGCACATCTCGAAGGGCGTCGAATGCCAGTGCCGCATCAGATAGCGGATCAGCCCCTCGTCGTTCTGCACCGACTTGGTCCCCTTGCCATAGCTGACGCGCGCCGCCTGACAGATCGCCGCGTCGTCGCCCATGTAGTCGATGACCCGCACCAGCCCGTGATCCAGAACCTGATGCGCCACGTACAGGTGGTTCTCCATCCCCTCGGACACGGCGCGCAGCGTCTGGCGAGGCGTGGCGCGCTGGCTGTCGATCTCGGCCTGCTGTTCTGGTGTCAGGGGCATGGTCATCCTTCCGGGCGGTTCCGGCCTCCTTTGACACGCGGCGCGCTGTCGATCAACCGTTCTGGAACCACATCGCAAGCTTGCAGATTGTCCCGCTGCATGACAGCTTGCCCGCCCATCCGAACAGGAGACCCCATGAATATCCGCTATCTGCACACGATGGTCCGCGTGAAGGACCTGGACAAGACGATGGACTTCTTCCGCCTGCTGGGGCTGGAGGAAACGCGCCGCATCGACAACGACAAGGGCCGCTTCAGCCTGGTGTTCATGGCGCCTCCGGGCCAGCCGGAATGCCCGGTGGAACTGACCTACAACTGGGACGGCGATGACGGCCTGCCCTCGGACAGCCGCCATTTCGGCCATCTGGCCTACCGCGTCGGCAACATCTACGAGATGTGCCAAAAGCTGCAGGACGCCGGCGTCACGATCAACCGCCCCCCGCGCGACGGCCACATGGCCTTCGTGCGCAGCCCGGACAACGTGTCGATCGAACTGCTGCAGGAAGGCGATCACCTGCCGCCGCAGGAGCCGTGGTCCAGCATGGAGAACACCGGCACCTGGTAAGGCGCCAGGAAAAGGCACACCCGGCCCCGCAGGGCCGGGTTCAATTCAGTAGATATAGCGGATCTGTTCAGTCCAGAACCGCTCGATGCGGCGGCATTGCAGGTTCACCTGATCCAGCGGCGGATCCTCCAGCACGCCCGACATGGCCAGCCCTTCGGCGTGGCGGATGAACAGGCGCTGCACCAGGTCGCGCACCGCCTGGCCCTCGGCCGTCAGGCGCACCCGGACCGAGCGGCGGTCCATGTCGCAGCGTTCGTGATGGACATAACCCATCGCAACCAGCTTCTTCAGGTTGTAGCTGACGTTCGATCCCTGATACATGCCGCGCGACCGAAGCTCTCCGGCAGAGACCTCGGCCTCGCCCAGATTGTACAGGATCATGGCCTGGACCGGCGTCAGGTCGCCCCGGTGCAGGCGTTCGAATTCGTCCTTGACCAGATCCAGCATCAGCCGGTGCATCCGCTCCAGCAGCTGCAGGGATTCCAGATAGGCGTCGGTCATGTCCGACAGGGGCACGTCCAGGGCCGTGGGATCGACTGTCGGATGCTGTTCGCGGGGTGCAGGTGCAAGCATGGCTTCGGGATGTCCTGTCCTGTTCGTCATGACCTCTCAATGACAGAGAAAAGACAATCTTCGGTTAATTGCCGCCTCTTCCTGCGCCAGGAATGCCGAAATTTTTAGCGATCGGCTGCAAAGCGGGTCGCGGCATGTCGCGCGATCCGATCCAGCATCGGGGTCAGCATCTGCGGTGCCTCGCGGGTAGGACCGTCGCCGATGCGCGCGGTGACCCACAGGTACAGATCCTGATCGTTCTCGGCCAGCATGCGTTCGTACAGGTCCAGATCGGGGCCGGACAGCCCGGATAGGCAATCATCGGCGAAGCGGCCCAGAATCAGGTCCATCTCCTTCATGCCGCGCCGCCAGCTGCGCATGTGCAGACGTTTCAGGCGGTTCTCGGGGGTTTCCAGCGTATCAGCCATGCGACAGTGCTTCCTCCAGACGGTCCACGCGGGCGGCGGCCTCGGCCAGCAGGCGGCGCAGATCGGCCAGCTCGGCACGCAGGGCAGCCCCCGCGCTTGCGTCTTGCGGTCCCGCGCCCTGCCCCGTCAACAGCCAAACCGGCGAGACGCCGGTGACCGTGGCGATCCGTCCCATCAGGCTGGCCGTCGGTTCGGCCTGATCGACCTCCCACCCCTCCAGCGTCTCGGGGCGAAGGCCAAGCGCATCGGCCATGGCGGCAATGTCCAGGCCCGCGCCTTCGCGCGCGGCGGTCAGGCGGTCGCCAAGGGTCGCCACCGGTTCGGCATAGCTGTCGATCATGTCTCTCGTCCTTGTGAGGGCGTGCGGCGCAGCGTATGCCATGCGGGCCGACAGTTCAAACCGACAGCAGCAAGGTGTCTCATGGCGTTCATCTCGGACCGGCTGGCCCGCGTCAAACCCTCGCCCACCATCGCGATGACCACCCGCGCGGCGGACCTGCGCGCACAGGGACGCGACATCATTAGCCTGTCCGCCGGAGAGCCCGATTTCGACACCCCGGAAAACGTCCGTGACGCGGCAAAGGCCGCGATCGACGCGGGCCACACCCGTTACACCGCCGTGGACGGCACGCCGTCCCTGAAACGCGCCATCGCCGACAAGTTCGCGCGCGAGAACGGGCTGGACTATGCGCCTTCCCAGATCACCGTCGGCACCGGCGGCAAGCAGATCCTCTACAATGCGCTGATGGCCACGCTGGACGACGGCGACGAGGTGATCGTGCCGGCCCCCTATTGGGTCAGCTATCCCGACATGGTCCTGCTGGCGGGCGGCACGCCCGTCGTCGTGGAATGCGACCAGGCATCCGGGTTCCGCCTGACCCCCGACGCGCTGGAGGGCGCGATCACCCCGCGGACCAAGTGGCTGATCCTCAACTCGCCCTCGAACCCGTCGGGCGCGGGCTATGACCGGGCGCAGATGGCGGCGCTGTGCGATGTGCTGCTGCGTCATCCGCAGGTCTGGGTGCTGGCCGACGACATCTATGAGCATCTGGTCTTCGACGGCTTCGAGTTCTGCACCCCCGCACAGGTCGAACCCCGGCTGATGGACCGTGTCCTGACCATGAACGGGGTCAGCAAGTCCTATGCCATGACCGGCTGGCGGATCGGCTATGGGGCGGGCCCCGAGGCGCTGATCAAGGCGATGGCCAAGCTGCAGTCGCAATCGACCTCGAACCCCTGCTCGATCAGCCAGTACGCGGCAGAGGCCGCGCTGACCGGGCCGCAGGATTACATCACCGACAGCCGCGCGGTGTTCCAGCGGCGGCGCGACCTGGTCGTGGCCGGGCTGAACGCCTGTCCGGGGCTGGACTGCCCGGTGCCGCAGGGGGCGTTCTACGTCTATCCGTCGATCGTCGGGCTGATCGGCCTGACCAGCGCCGGGGGCACCCCGATCGACAGCGACGAAGCCTTTGCGAACGCGCTTCTGGACGAAACCGGGGTCGCGGTCGTCTTCGGCGCGGCATTCGGCCTGTCGCCGCATTTTCCGTATCTCCTACGCCACCAGCGACGCCGTGCTGCAGGACGCGATGGCACGCATCTGCCGCTTTTGCGAAGGCTGCAACTGACCGGTCCCGGCTTGCGTTGAACCCGTGAAAGCGAACGCAAGAAGGAGCTGACCATGCTGCCCCACAATGCCCTGGTCGTCGTTGCCGACGGCCACTCTGCCACCCTGTTCCGTAACACGGCCAAATCCGGGCTGGAGCTGTCGGAAACGACCAAGGTGACGCAGGAGAGCCTGTCGGGCGACGGCGCGCAGATCGACGAAGGGTCGCCCCGGGATGACGAGGAGGCGACCTTTGCGGCCCAGCTGTCGCGTCACCTGAACGCGATGGTGCTGAAGAACAAGTTCGAGGATATCGCGATCATCGCAGACCCTTCGACCTTGGGCGTCATGCGCAAGCACTATCACAAGGAACTGCAGCTTCGGCTGCGCAAGGAAGTCGCCAAGACGCTGACGAATTCCGACATCCAGACCATCCAGAACAGCCTGTCCTGAATACCACGGACAGACCAAGGGCGCCCCTCATCACGGGGCGCCCTTTCGCATCAAAAGATGCCCAGAACGTACAGGATCACGATCACGACGACCGGGACCCCCAAAAACCACGCCACAAGACCCTTCATCACCATCTCCTCACATTGTGTTGATATGGAACGGCAAAGGACGCAGCGCGGTTCCCGTCACAGGGCGGTCCAGCCCCCGTCGACGCTGATCGTGGTCCCGGTGATCTGGGCCGCGGCGTTGCTGCACAGGAAGACCGCCGTGTCGCCCAGCTGGTCGGTCGTCGCGAATTCCTTGGACGGCTGGCGTTCCAACAGGACCTTTTCGATGACCTCGTCCCGGCCCATGCCGTATTTCTCCATCGTGTCCGGGATCTGGCTTTCCACTAGCGGCGTCAGCACATAGCCCGGACAGATGGCGTTGGCGGTGATCGCTTCGCGCGCCGTCTCCAGACCCGTGACCTTGGTCAGACCGACGATGCCATGCTTGGCCGCGACATAGGCCGACTTGTAGGGGCTGGCCGTCAGTCCGTGGGCCGAGGCGATGTTGATCACCCTGCCCCATCCCGCCGCACGCATCAGCGGCAGGGCCGCCGCGGTGGTGTGGAAGGCGGACGACAGGTTGATCGCGATGATCGCGTCCCATTTCGCGGCCGGGAAATCGGGGATCGCCGCGACGTGCTGGATACCGGCATTGTTGACCAGGATATCGCAGGCGCCGGCCTTTTCGATCAGCGCGCGGCAGTCGTCGCCCTTGGACATGTCGGCCCGGATATAACGGACCTTGACCCCGTGTTCGCCGGACATGCCTTCGGCCAGCGCGTGATCCTCGTCCGTGTCGCTGAAGCTGTTCAGGACCACGTCCGCGCCGGCGCGCGCCAGCCTGCGGGCCACGCCCAGCCCGATGCCAGAGTTGGATCCGGTGACGACGGCGGTCTTGCCCTTGAGGAATTTCTCGAACATCGGCTGCTCCTTGACGGCCCCGAAAGGCGGTTTGCAGGTGCAGCATGGGCAAAAAAAAACGCCCGCACAAGGCGGGCGCAAGTTATGAGGCAGGTTTCATACAGGCAAGAAACCTATCGAGCAGTGCCCTATTTATACGCGAGGAACCGCGCGAGTCCAACAGCGATCTTGCCACCTTGGTTGACGCCCCCCGGTCAAGCCTGTTGATAATGCGGCCAAACAAAAAACGACCGGGCGGCAGGCAATGCGAATCTTCGAAAACCTTAACAAATCCGCGATCAGGGGGGCTGCCTTGGGTCTGCTGACCCTGACGGGCGGTGTTGCATCTATGCCGCTGGCAACCCTTGCCGAACCTGTCCATGGCATTGCAATCTATGGAGAACCTGCCCTGCAACAGGGCTTTGCACATTTGCCCTATGCTAACCCGGACGCGCCCAAGGGCGGTACGATTCGGCTGGCGGAACCGGGCGGGTTCGACAGTCTGAAACCTTGGGTGCTGAAGGGCAATGCCGCATGGGGCGTGGGCGTTCACGTGACAGAGTCCCTGATGATGCGGTCGATCGACGAGCCGTTCACCCTTTACGGCCTGCTGGCCGAGACGATCGAGGTCGCGCCCGACCGGCACTGGGTCGAGTTCACCCTGCGCGAGGAGGCGCGGTTTTCCGACGGCAGCCCGGTCACCGTCGACGACGTGATCTGGTCCTATGAGACGCTTGGGACGCAGGGCCATCCCCGCTATCTGGCGGCCTGGTCGCGCGTCGACAGGATCGAGGCCACGGGCCCCCGCAGCGTGCGCCTGACCTTCACCGAACCCGACCGAGAGCTGCCCCTGCTGATGGGGTTGCGTCCGATCCTGAAGAAGGCCCAGTGGGTGGGGCAGGATTTCGCCGCCTCCTCGCTCGAGGCCCCGATCGGCAGCGGCGCCTATGTCGTCGATCAAGTCGAGCCGGGGCGGTCGATCAGCTTTCGCCGCAACCCCGACTATTGGGGCCGCGATCTGCCCCTGATGGCGGGGGTGAACAATTTCGACGTCATCCGCTATGACTATTTCGCCGATGCCAACGCAATGTTCGAGGCGTTCAAGGCCGGTGCCGTCACCGTCTGGCGCGAACTGTCGGCGCAGAAATGGGCCAGCGAATACGGCTTTCCGCTGATGACGGACGGACGCGCGGTCCAGGCAGAGATCCCGAACGAACGCCCCTCGGGCATCGTCGGCCTGGTGATGAACACGCGCAACCCGGCCTTTGCCGATTGGCGCGTGCGGCAGGCGCTGATCGAGATGTTCAATTTCCGGTTCATCAACCAGACCCTGAACGGCGGCGCCGATCCCCGGATCACGTCCTATTTCTCGAACTCGGTTCTGGCGATGCAGGACGGGCCCGCGACGGGGCGCGTGGCGGAACTGCTGGCGCCCTTCGCGGCCGACCTGCCGCCCGGCACGCTGGACGGCTATACCCTGCCCGAAGGGTCGGACCGCGCGATGGACCGCGCCGGTATCCGCCGCGCGATGGCGCTGATGGCCGAGGCCGGCTGGACGGTTCAGGACGGACAACTGAAGAACGCGCAGGGCCAGCCCTTCGCCTTCGAGATCCTGCTGAACCAGAACGGCACCGCGATGCGCAGCGGGTCCGAGGTTCAGCAGATCGTGAACATCTATGTCGAGGCGCTGCGTCCCCTGGGGATCACCCCGCGCATCACTTTGCTGGATTCCGCGCAGTACATCGAACGCACGAACAACTATCAGTTCGACATGACATGGTACGAACGCGGCCTGTCGCTGTCGCCGGGCAGCGAACAGCGCCTGTACTGGGGTCGCGACGGCGTGTCCACGCCCGGCAGCCGCAACTGGATGGGCATGGACAGCCCCGCGGCCGAGGCGATGATCGACGCCATGACGGCCGCCGACACGGCCGAGGATTTCACCGCCGCGGTCCGGGCGCTGGACCGCGTGCTGACGGCGGGGCGCTATGTGATCCCGGTCAGCTTTTCCCCGATCTCGCGGCTGGCCCATGCCGCGGATCTGAAATACCCAGAGGAAATACCCATGTACGGGGACTGGCCGGGCTTTTTGCCCGAAGTCTGGTGGCAGGAGACGAACTGATGCGAATGTTTTGGGTTACTGTAGCGGCTTGCACGATGCTGGCCGGTTGCAACACCGTCGCCGGTGTCGGCGAGGACATTACAGGGACGGCGCGCTGGTTCCAGGGCAGCCTTCCGACAGGAGGTTATTGATGAAGTGGCACCATGTTCAGGAAAACTGGGCGGCCTTCTATGAGGCGATCATCGACAAGTGGCCCGAGGCCGAGGATACCGAGCTGGACGAGATCGACGGCGACCAGCGCGCCTTCATCGCCTATCTGGTCGAGGTGACCGGCCAGGAGCCCGCCGAGATCCGCGAGGAGCTGCGCGAATGGCTGGTCGGAGAGATTCCGTCGGACGTCGTGATGGACCCCGTCCATGACAACCACTCGATCGCGCTGTCGTCGAAGTTCGTCAACGAGGGCGAGGACGAGTTCTCCGACGATTCGCGCTTTGGCGACGACGACAGCGACAAGGACGACTGAGAGGGCGTCCGCCCCCTATCCCGCGGCGGGGCGGCCGATGCCGCCCAGCTTGCCCATGTGCCGCGCCAGCAGCACATAGATCACCCCGTACAGCGCCGCGACGATCAGGCCGACCCACTGGATCTCGAACGGGGTGAAGACATAGGCGCCTACCAGACCCAGCTGCAGCAGGAAATGCAGCGGATAATAGCGCCGGTCCCCCAACGTCTCGCGCGACCAGTTCAGGTTCGTCGAATACAGCCGGATCAGGCTGTCCAGAGAGTTCACGACGAAGACCACACCGACAGCGATCATGAACCAGTTCAGCCAGCCGGGGATCACGATCCCGCCCTGGTGATAGACGAACAGCACGCTGAACCACAGCCCAAGGGGGATCGCCGGCAGGGCCACCATCGCCAGTGCCAGCTGCCAGACCCTCAGCCCGCCGACGAAGCGCGCGACGAACTGGCCGATCATGATCGACCACGCGAACCACCAGAACAGATAGAATTCGTGGTAATCCGAAATGGGCGTGGCAAAGCGCGGCAGATGCGCGAAGTACCCGCCCAGCAGGCCGACGCTGTCGAAGAAATCGCCCAGGCCCACGCGGCTGTAGACGAAGGCGATCATCGCCAATGCGGTGAAGGCCAGCATGCCGAACCCATAGCTGGAGATGATGGCCAGCCACTTCATCACCGCCATGTTGCCGCTGGACAGGACGGCGGTGGCGATCACCACCACGACCAGCGCCCAGACCGCGCCCTGCGGCAGGTCAGGGGCATAGGTCGGCAGGTTTGACATGAACAGATAGCAGGTGAACGAGCAGGTCGCGATGACCGTCAGATTGTAGACCCACTTGACCGCCGGGATCTGGAACAACTGCAGGCGCGGCTCCAGCGCGATGAAATAGAAGGTGGCCACGAAATACATCAGCCAGACCAGCGGCCCCCACATGCCGAATTCCACGGCCAGGGCATTGGTGAACCCGAAGGCGGGGTCCTCCTCATAGATCGGGAACTCCGCAAGGGGCAGCATGACCAGGCCCATGTCCAGGCCGGCAGTGAACAGCAGGGCGATCAGGGTGAACAGGCCGACGGGCTCTTCGCCCCGCAGCCGCAGGCGGGGCCAGCGGATCAGGACGAACAGCGCGCAGGCCAGCACGCTGAGATAGGCGACGGTGATGATTGGCGTCATGGGCGCAATCCTCCTTAGACAGATGAACGATCAGCGCCACAGTACAGCCGGGCATGTGGCCCGCTGCACGCGCATGATCACAGCCAAGTGGCCGCATGTTTCTTTGATACTCTAAGGATGCTTTATATTGAGTGACGGGTCAATCAACAAATGCAATGCGTGTCTATCCGGCACCCGAACGCCTATTGTGCGCAAATGGCTGCAACCGTGGCTTGAGATTTCACAAAGCATCTGCGACATGCTGCGCCTCATACCCATCCCGTCCATGGCCAAGGGGAACGATCTGATGTCCAGCAGCCTGAAAATCGCCGTCGGCAGCATCTTTGTCGGCTTGATCGTGCTTGGGCTGAAGACCCTGGCCTGGTACCTGACCGGGTCGGTGGCGCTGCTGTCGGACGCGTTGGAAAGCATCGTGAACGTGGCGACCGCGGTTGCGGCGCTGGTCGCGATCTCGGTGGCGCAACGACCGGCCGATCAGTCGCATCCCTATGGCCATCACAAGGCCGAATTCCTCAGCGCCGTTCTGGAAGGGGTGCTGATCATCGTGGCAGCCCTGCTGATCCTGCGCGAGGCGTGGCACGCCTTCCAGAACCCGCGCGAGATTTCAAGCCGTCGGCATGGGCATGGCCATCAACGCCAGCGCGGGCTTGCTGAACGCGATCTGGTGCAGCATCCTGATCCGTCAGGGGCGGCGGCTGCGCTCTCCCGCGCTGGTCGCGGACGGCAAGCACCTGCTGACGGACGTGGTGTCGTCGGGGGGCGTCCTGCTGGGCGTGGGGCTGGCGGGTGGCGACCGGCTGGTCGATCCTGGACCCGGCGCTGGCGATGCTGTGGGGGTGAACATCCTGTGGTCGGGATGGAAGGTCATGGCGTCTTCCGTCTCCGGCCTGCTGGACGAGGCCGTGCCTGAAAAGACGCTGGTGACCATCCGCGACATCATCTCGGACAAGGCCAGCGGCGCGCTGGAGGCGCATGACCTGCGCACCCGTCATGCGGGCGCCGTCACCTTCATCGACTTTCACCTGGTCGTGGACGGCCAGACCACCGTGTCGGACGCCCATGACATCTGCGACCGGGTCGAGGCCAGCCTGAAGGCCAAGCTGCCCGACGCCCAGATCACCATCCATGTCGAACCGGAACACAAGGCCAAGCATTCCGGCGTTCTGGTGATCTGACCCGCCGCCGGGCGCCGCCTGCCGTCAGGCGGCCATGCGCACCCAGACCGGGACGTGGTCACTTGGTTTTTCACCGGCCCGCGCATCGCGGTCGACGCCCGTCTCGATCATCAGGTCGGCCGCCTGGGGCGAGAGCAGCAGATGGTCGATGCGGATGCCGTTGTCACGCTCCCACGCGCTGCCCTGATAGTCCCAGAAGGTGAACGGCCCGCGCGTGGCCCAGGGGTCGCGGATGCGCACCGCATCGGTCCAGCCTTGATTCACGATGGCCCGGAACGCCGCCCGGCTTTGCGGCAGGAACAGCGCATCCTCGGTCCAGCGGTCGGATGGGGCGGCGTCGCGCGGCTCGGGAATGATGTTGTAGTCGCCCAGCATCACCACCGGCAACTCGGATGCCAGCAATTCCGCCGCGCGCAGGCGCAGGCGTTCCATCCATGCCAGCTTGTAGTCGTATTTCGGCCCCGGTGCGGGGTTGCCGTTGGGCAGGTACAGCCCGGCGATACGCACCGCATGGGTGCCGACCACGGTCGCCTCGATATAGCGGGCCTGCTCATCGGCATCGTCGCCGGGCAGGCCGCGGGTCACGTCCTCCAACGGCAGCCGAGACAGGATCGCCACGCCGTTGAAGCCCTTCTGGCCGTGGGTTTCCACCTGCCATCCCAAGTCCTGGAAATGCTCGCGCGGGAACCCCTCGTCCACGGATTTGATTTCCTGCAGCACGACCAGATCGGCATCGGTCGAGGCCAGCCAGTCGGTCAGGGCCTGCACGCGGGCCTTGACGCCATTGATGTTGAAGCTTGCGATTTTCATGGGCGGCATCTTTTAGCGCCGCCTGCGCGTTTGGCAACACGAACCGGAAAGGGGCCGCGATGATCCGACTGCTGATCCTGCTGATGGTCCTGCCCGTGGCGGCCACCGCGCGCCGGTCACCGGGCTGCTGGAAAAGGCAAGCCCCCTGCCCGCGACGATCCCACTGCAGGTCCGCGCCCCCGCCGACATGGATCACGCGATCATCCTGACGGATGACCAAGGCACGCCCGTCATCAGCGGCTATCTGCGCGGCGGCGCGGGTCCTGCGGCTGCTGGTGCCGCCGGGAGATCACCGCCTGACGGTGGCCAGCGGGCCCGCGCAGGACTGGCAGGGTCTGCCCGACTTGTTCGGCGCGCCTGCCATCGCGTCGCCGCAGCCCCTGCCCTTCTTCATCGATGGCACGCGGCGCGAGGGGCAGGCGATCACGCTGTCGAAAGACGGTGACGGCCTGCGGATCACCGACCGGCAGAACCGTGTCATCTGTCAGAACGCCGGATGGGAAACCACGCGCGTCGTCAAGACGCTGCCCTCGGGACGCAGTTCCGTTATGTGGAGCGGCGACTGGACCCGCGCAGCATCCCCTGCGACTAGATCGAGAAGCTGGTCCCGCAGCCGCAGCTGGCCGTGGCGTTCGGGTTGTCGATCACGAAGCGCGCGCCGATCAGCTCGTCGGTGAAATCGATGACCGCCCCCCGCCAGATAGGGCAGCGACACCGGATCGACGACGACCTTCTGTCCCGATTTCTCCAGGATCAGATCGTCGGTTTCGGGCGCGTCCAGGCGGATGTCGTACTGAAACCCGGAACATCCCCCGCCCAGCACCGCGATGCGCAGCGGTACCGGGTCCTTGCCCGCATTGATCTGGGACAGGCGGTCAAAGGCGCGGTCGGTCACTTTGGGCGGCAGGTTCATGGGGCGTTCCCGTTTTCGTCTGGTCGCATCAAATATAGGGTCCGGCGGGTGAACCCGCAAGGAAGGCTGACCCCGTGACCGCACTCGCGCCCTATGCCTGCCATCCGCAAGACAGCCGCGGGCGATTGCAGGACGAAAGCCTGTCCACCTTCCGGTCGCCCTGGCAACGCGACCGCGACCGCATCATCCATTCCAGCGCCTTCCGCCGGCTGAAACACAAGACCCAGGTCTTTGTCGAGCATGATGGCGAAGGCTATCGCGGCGACTATTTCCGCACCCGCCTGACCCACACGATCGAGGTCGCGCAGGTCGCGCGCACCATCGCCGGGGCGCTGCACCTGAACACCGACTTGGCCGAGACCCGTAGCCCTGGCCCATGATCTGGGCCACCCGCCCTTTGGTCATACCGGAGAGGACGCGCTGTCCGCGCTGATGGCGCCCTATGGCGGGTTCGACCACAACGCGCAGGCGCTGCGCATCGTCACCAAGCTGGAACGCCACTATGCCGATTTCGACGGGCTGAACCTGACCTGGGAAAGCCTGGAAGGCATCGCCAAGCACAACGGCCCAGTGACCGGGCCGCTGCCCTATGCCCTGGCCGAGGTGAACGCGCTGTGGGATCTGGAACTGCACACCAATGCCAGCGCCGAGGCGCAGGTGGCGGCGGTGGCCGACGACGTGGCCTACAATCACCACGACCTGCATGACGGGCTGCGCGCGGGGCCTGTTCACCGAGGACGATCTGGTGGAACTGCCCGTGATCGGCCCGGCCTTTGCCGAGGTCGACCGCCTGTATCCCGGCCTGGACCCCACGCGGCGCCGCTACGAGGCGCTGCGCCGCGTCTTCGGCGTCATGGTCGAGGACGTGATCGCCGTTGCCCAGAACCGGCTTGCCGGGCTGCAGCCGCGATCGGCGGACGACATCCGCGCGATGGACGGGGCGATCATCCGCTTTTCCAAGCCGCTGTACCAGAACATCAAGGCGATCAAGTCCTTCCTGTTCCAGCGCATGTATCGCGCGCCCTCGGTCGTCGTCGAACGTACCCATGTCACGCAGATGCTGAACGACCTGTTTCCGCTGTACCTGGATCATCCCGACCGCCTGCCCGACCAGTGGCGCGACGCGGCCATGCGCCTGAACGATCCGACCGAACGCGCGCGTCTTGTGCTGGATTACGTCGCAGGGATGACCGACCGCTATGCGATTGCGGAACATCAACGTCTGATTCAGCCACAGTCCTGAACCTTGGATGGTGTTGCCGCGTTGGGCGGGCAACATTGACCAAGAAAAGGATGGATCAAATGATTACCCGCACCGGATCGGCTGAATGGACTGGCGGCCTGAAAGAGGGCAAGGGCCAGGTTTCGACCAAGTCGGGCGCGCTGTCGGCGCAGCCCTACGGCTTCAACACCCGCTTCGAGGACAAGCCCGGCACCAACCCCGAGGAACTGATCGGCGCCGCGCATGCGTCGTGCTTCTCGATGGCGCTGGCGATGATGCTGGAGCAGGAAGGCATCTCGGGCGTGTCGATCAAGACCAAGTCCGACATCTCGATGGACAAGGAAGGCGACGGTTTTGCCGTCAAGAAGGCCCACCTGACCACGACCATCACCGCTGATGCGGACCAGGCGAAGATCCTCGAAGTCGCCGAAAAGGCGAAGGAAGGCTGCCCGATCAGCAAGCTGCTGAATGCCGAAATCACGATGGACGCATCGGTTTCCTAATGCGCGTCCGGGTCGGTCACGAGTTCCGTATCAAGGTCGAGCAGCCGACCCCCCTCATCTGCCTTGTCGCCCCCGAGGCGGCACGGCACGACGATTTCACAGCCTCCGAACAGGTCACGACCGATCCTCATGTCGACGTGCATGAGTACCGCGACCTGTTCGGAAACATCTGCCGCCGCATGGTCGCCCCTGCGGGCGAATTTGTCCTTCGTGGCGATGTGACCCTGAATGACGACGAAATGTGGGACGATGTCGATTTCGCGGCCCAGGAAACGCGGGTCGAGGATCTGCCCGACGATGCGCTGATCTACCTGATGGCGTCCCGCTATGTCGAAAGCGACGTCCTGTCCCAGCAGGCATGGGACCTGTTCGGTCATCTGCAGCCGGGCTGGGGCCGTGTCCAGGCAGTGCTGGACCATGGCCACAAGGTGCTGACATTCGATTACGGCACGGCGTCGGTCTTTCGCACTGCCCATGATGCCAGCAAGGGCGGCATGGCCGTCTGCCGCGATTTCGCGCACCTGGCGCTGGCCTATCTGCGGGCGCTGAACATCCCGGCCCGCTATGTGAACGGCTATGTCGGCGATATCGGCGTGCCCAAGGTCGATGCGCCGATGGATTTCGCCGCCTGGATCGAGGTCTACCTATCTGGCCGCTGGTGGACGTTCGACCCGCGCAATAACGAACGCCGCCTTGGCCGCGTCGTCGTCGCACGGGGCCGCGATGCCGCCGATGTGGCGATGCTGGCCAGCTTTGGCCCGCATCAGCTGTTGGACTTCACCGTCTGGTGCCACCCGGTCGACGAGACCGGGCAGGAGTTGGACGGCATGGCCTTCGGTCAGGAGCCCCGGCGCTAGACCATCATCTCCTTGGTCGCGGTCAGCCTCAGGTCCGGGTGATCGCGACCGATCCGGTCGATGTCCCATTGCAGGCGGGTCAGATAGACCAGATCGCCGTCATGGTCATGGGCCAGATGCGCCTTGTTCGTTTCGGCGAAGGCATCGACCACCGATTTGGCGCCACTGACCCAACGGGCGCTGGTGAACTGGCTACCCTCGAACCGCACCGGGATGCCGTATTCCAGCTCGATCCGGCTGGCCAGCACCTCGAACTGCAGCGCGCCCACGACACCCACGATGAAGCCCGATCCGATCGCGGGCTTGAAGACCTTGGCGGCCCCCTCCTCGGCGAACTGCATCAGCGCCTTTTCCAGATGCTTGGCCTTCATAGGGTCCGTCGCGCGCACCGTCTGCAGCAGCTCGGGCGCGAATGACGGAATGCCTGTAAACCGCAGCGTCTCTCCCTCGGTTAGGGCGTCGCCGATGCGCAGCTGGCCGTGGTTCGGAATGCCGATGATGTCGCCGGCCCAGGCCTCCTCGGCCAGTTCGCGGTCGGCGGCCAGGAACAGAACCGGGTTCGACACCGCCATCGGTTTCTTCGTGCGGACGTGGACCATCTTCATGCCACGTTCGAAATGTCCCGATGCCAGCCGAACAAAAGCCACGCGGTCGCGGTGCTTGGGATCCATGTTGGCCTGAACCTTGAACACGAAGCCGGTCACGGTGTTCTCGTCCGGGGGAAATCTCGCGCTCGGCACTGTTCTGGGGCTGCGGCGGCGGGCCATAGGTGCTGATGCCCTGCATCAACTCCTGCACGCCAAAGCTGTTGATCGCGCTGCCGAACCAGATGGGCGTCATGTGCCCCTCCAGGAACGACCGCTGGTCGAAGGTCGGCAGCAGCTCGCGGGCCATCTCGACCTCCTCGCGCAGCTTGGCCAACAGGTCGGCGGGAACGTGATCGGCCAGCCGCGGGTCGTCCAGCCCCTTCATCGAGATCGACTGCGCCACCTTGTTGCGGTCGGCCCGGTCCATCAGTTCCAGCCGGTCGCCCAGCATGTCATAGCAGCCGATGAACTCTCGCCCCACGCCGATCGGCCAGGATGCCGGTGCCACGTCGATGGCCAGGTTTTCCTGGATCTCGTCGATGATCTCGAACGTGTCGCGGGATTCGCGGTCCATCTTGTTGCAGAAGGTCAGGATCGGCAGATCGCGCAGGCGGCAGACCTCGAACAGCTTGCGGGTCTGCGATTCGACACCCTTGGCCCCGTCGATGACCATGATCGCCGCATCCACCGCGGTCAGCGTCCGATAGGTATCCTCGGAAAAGTCGCTGTGGCCCGGCGTATCCACCAGGTTGAAGCGATGTCCGTCAAAATCGAACGACATCGCCGACGCGGACACCGAGATGCCGCGATCCTGCTCCATCTTCATGAAATCCGACCGCGTGCGCCGCGCCTCGCCCTTTGCGCGCACCTGCCCGGCCATCTGGATGGCGCCACCGTACAGCAGGAACTTCTCTGTCAGCGTTGTCTTGCCGGCATCGGGATGCGAGATGATCGCAAAGGTCCGGCGGCGGGCGATTTCGGGTGGAAGCTGGGGGCGGTTTGTCATGCCGCCGCTTTATCCTGCGCGCGCGTCCGACGCAATTCCCGGCATCATGCCGCCAATGGCGCGAATTGTCTGCATCCGGTTCTTGAACCCGCGCGTCCTTGTCGCATGATCAACCGCGAAACGGACGAGGGCGCAGATGGACGGATCATGGGACCAATTGATGCGGCTGCTGTCCAACCGCGGCCTTGAATGGCTGCGCCAGCGCATCATGGCCCTGCCCGATCCCTGCCCGCTGGATCATCCCGACATCGGCGCGCTGGCGCTGGTGGGACAGATCGCACCGGTGCTGTCGGGCCTGCGCGGGCGCATCTCTCCGATCGAGGTGATCGTGCTGCGTCGCCTGACGCCCGATCTGGTTCGCCAGGGCGCCTTGCGCGTTCTTGACGGCGCGCGGGACGATGCGCTGGTCCGTCTGACGCTGGCGGGCGGTCTGGTCGCCCAGACGGACCCCCTGTGGCAACTGGCCTGCGAGGCGCTGGCCGACGACCCCGCCCTGCCCCTGCCGCACAGGTTGGCGCTGTCCGACGACCCCGTCCTGCTGGCACAGGCCGAGGCCGTGCTGACCATGCCCCCGACCTCGATCACCCTCGATCACGTGGCACAGGTGGCGCAGCTGCTGATGCAGCTTTATCATCATGGCGCGCGGCGTCCCCGCCTGTCCCACCCGCGCGCCTATACGCTGATCTTCGACCACCTGAGGATGCTGGCAACCTGGGCCCAGGGCGCGGGATGCACGGGGTCGGTTGCCCGGATCGCGTTTTGCCTGCGGCTGCTGGACGACGACCACCCGGTGGCGGACATGCTGTCCGACCTGATCCAGGTCCAGCGGCCCGACGGATCATTTCCCGTCAAGCTGGGATTTGCCACCGCGGACCAGACGTTCGCGGATGCGGTCCAGCGACGGTCCATGTGGCGATGGCGCTGCACATGGCGGCGTGGAAACGCTGGCGCGGTCCCGCGCCCGTCTGGCTGCAGCCCCATCCCGTCCAGGCCACCGCCCGCCAGCTGGCCGACCGGATCGCCGCGATGGACATCCCCAAGGCGCAGGCCCTGCACGCGGCAACCAGCCTGACCCGCGCGACCGGAGAGAACTGGTTCGCCCGCCTGTCCCCCGCGCGCCAGGCGGTGCCCGATGACCTGACCCGATTGGGACGCATCTGCTTTCGCGACGCGGTCGCGGCCCGGCATCTGCGCGCATGGCTTGGCCTGACGCGTCACGGTAACCGCCCGTCCGGCCTGGACGGACCCGAGGCCGCCTGGCTGACCGGGCGCATCGTGGCCATCGCGACCCCCCTGCCGGATGCCGTGATGCGGCTGTGGGACCGCGCCGCGCTGGCCGGTGACCTCGCGGCCTTCACCGACTGCGCGCGCATCGCGCAGCATCACGGGGACGGCCCGGCCAGCCCCGCAGTCCGCGCCATGACCCGCCGCCTGTGCGTCGAGGCGCTGACGGAGGATGCGCCCCTGTCCCGGATGCTGGACTGCCTGGATCGCCTGACCCTGCTGTCCCGCCTGTTCGAACCGGAAGCCAAGGCCGCGGCCGCCGCCTGATCGCGTCAGAACAATCCCTCGACCTGTCCCAGATCGTCCAGCCGGATGACCTCGGCTGCGGGATGGCGCGGCAGGCCCGGCATGGTCATGATCTGCCCGCAGATCGCCACGACAAAGCCCGCGCCCGCGTTCAGCCGCACCTCTCGCACCGGGATGACATGCCCGGTGGGCGCGCCGCGCAGGTCCGGATCGGTCGAAAAGCTGTACTGGGTCTTGGCGATGCAGACCGGCATATGCCCATGGCCCGCCGCCTGCCACGCGGCCAGCTGATCCATGACGCCGGGACCGGGTTCGACCCGCGCAGCGCGATGAATATGGGTGCAGACCGTCTGGATCTTGTCCCACAGCGGCATCGCGTCGGGGTAAAGCGGCGCGAATGCCGCAGGCTGTTCCGCCAGGGCGACGACCGCGCGGGCCAGATCTTCGGCTCCGGCGCCACCCATGGCCCAGTGCCGCGCCAGAATGGCCTGCACCCCCTGTTCGGCGCAATAGTCCTGCAGGGCCGCGATCTCGGCCGGGGTGTCGCCGTCGAAATGGTTCAGCGCAACGACGACCGGCAGCCCAAAGCTGCGGATGTTCTCGATGTGCCGGCCCAGATTGGCGCAGCCCGCGGTGACCGCCGCGGCGTCTTCCGCCGCCAGATCGGCCTTGGCCACGCCGCCGTTCATCTTCAGCGCCCGCACCGTGGCCACCAGCACGACGGCCGCCGGCGCAAGCCCCGCAAGGCGGCACTTGATGTTCAGGAACTTCTCGGCCCCCAGATCGGCGCCGAAGCCCGCTTCGGTCACCACGTAATCGGACATGCGAAGGGCGGCACGGGTCGCGATGACGCTGTTGCAGCCATGAGCGATATTGGCGAAGGGGCCGCCGTGAACCAGCGCCGGGTTGTTCTCCAGCGTCTGGACCAGGTTCGGCTGCAACGCGTCCTTTAGCAGAACGGTCATTGCGCCGTCCGCCTGCAGATCGCGCGCGGTGACGGGTTGGCGGTCGCGGGTATAGCCCACGACGATCCGGCCAAGCCGGTCCTGCAGATCGGCCAAATCACGCGACAGGCACAGGATCGCCATCACCTCGGACGCGACGGTGATGTCGAAACCGGTCTGGCGCGAAAACCCGTTCGCCGGACCGCCCAGCCCCACGACCACATCGCGCAACGCGCGGTCGTTCATGTCCATAACCCGCCGCCAGGTGATGCGGCGCGTGTCCAGGTCAAGCGCATTGCCCCAGTGGATGTGGTTGTCGATCATCGCGGCCAGCAGATTGTGCGCCGAGGTGATGGCATGGAAATCGCCGGTGAAATGAAGGTTCATCTCCTCCATCGGCACGATCTGCGCGCGCCCGCCCCCGGCCGCCCCGCCCTTCATGCCGAAGTTCGGGCCCAAGCTGGCCTCGCGGATGCAGATGGTGGCACGGTGGCCGATCCGGTTCAGCGCATCGCCCAGACCCACGGTCGTGGTGGTCTTGCCCTCTCCCGCAGGGGTCGGGTTGATGGCGGTGACCAGGATCAGACGTCCTTCGGGCCCGCTTAGACCGGCCAGCGCGTCATGGGTGATCTTGGCCTTGTCATGACCATAGGGCAGGATCTGATCCGGCGTCAGGCCAAGACGGGCGGCGATGTCGTTGATCGGCCGCTTGGTCGCGGCGCGCGCGATCTGAAGGTCGGTCTGCATGTCCTAGCGCACCACCATGACCGAGACCGGCGAATGGCGGACGACCGCATTGGCATCGCGGCTGACCAGGATGCTGCGCAGCTCGTCCGGCTTGTCGCTGGCCATCACGATCAGGTCCGCCTTGTGCCGGGCCGCGGCCTTGAGGATCGTCTCGGCCACATGCCCGTGGCCGACATGCACCTGCACGCGCGACTGGTCGGGGAAATGCTGGCTGGCGAAATCGTCCAGTGCGCCCTTCATCTTCTGCAGGGCCTTCTGTTCGTACCCCTTGGGCAGGAAGGTCGCTACCATCGAGCTGCCGAAATCATGCACGATCCCCAGCAGGTGGATCACGCCCCGGTCCCCCGCCAGCCGCATCGCGGCCGGCAGGGCCTTTTCCCAGCTTTCAGGATGCTGAAGGTCGATCGGCAACAGCACGACGTCATGCATGGCGCGGTCCTTTCACGGGCTGGGGGCGCGTCTCGCGCCGACGCTGCGACCAGATCACCAACCCCATCAGCAGGAAGGCCGGGATATAGATCCAGTACCGCGACGGCGCCGCCGCCGGGGCGTTCACGGCAAGCACGGTCTGATCCCAGTCCAGCCCCGCCGCCTGCGCCGGGCTGTCGAACGCCACGTTATCGATCAGCGTGCGATCACCGTCCTGGATCAGGGTGATGCCCGCGGCCTCCAGCCGTTCCTCTCCGGTGGCGCCTTCGGGGACGGGCAGCAGGGCCGTGAACTCAACAGGGTTGCCGATGTCGTTCAGCCCGGCGATGCGCAGGCGCAGGCCGTCGCCGACCTCGCTGTCCTCCAGCGCCTGGACCAGTTCCGCGCCCGAACGCTCCTCGAACGGCGGGAAGACGTAGCCCCAGGAGAAGCCGGGCCGGAAGATGGTAAAGGCGATCACCAGCAGCAGGACCGTCTCCCACAGCTTGCTGCGGACCAGGAACCAGCCCTGGGTCGCGGCCGCGAACAGCAGCATCGCGATGGTCGCCGTGATGAAGACGAAGATCCCCTGCCCCCAGCCCACGTCGATCAGCAGCAGATCGGTGTTGAAGATGAACAGGAACGGCAGGACCGCCGTGCGCATGCTGTAGCCGAATGCGACGACCCCGGTCTTGATCGGATCGCCTCCCGACACGGCGGCCGCGGCAAAGGATGCAAGGCCCACGGGCGGGGTCACGTCGGCCATGATGCCGAAGTAGAACACGAACAGGTGCACCGCGATCAGCGGCACGATCAGCCCGTTCTGCTGTCCAAGCGTCACGATGACCGGCGCCAGCAGTGCCGAGACGACGATATAGTTCGCCGTCGTGGGCAGACCCATCCCCAGAATCAGCGACAGGACCGCGGTCAGGCCAAGGATGGCCAGCAGATGGCCGCCCGACAGGACCTCGACCACCTCGGCCAGGGCCGATCCGACGCCGGTCTGGCTGACCGCACCCACGATGATGCCCGCGGTCGCCGTGGCGATGCCGATGCCGATCATGTTGCGTGCGCCCGAGATCAGCCCGTCCACCAGATCGTCGAACCCCGCCCGCAATGCGCGCCCGGTGCGGGCGTTTCCGGTGCGGTCGGACCCGCGCAGCAGCACCATCAGCGGTCGCTGCGTCAGCAGGATGAAGATCATGTAGGCGGTGGCCCAGAAGGCCGACAGGCCCGGCGACAGGCGGTCGACCATCAGCGCCCAGACCAGCACGACCACCGGCAGGATGAAGTGCAGACCCGACCGGACCGTCGGCCCCGGCAGCGGCAGTTCCGTCACCGGCGCGTTGGGATCGTCGATCTGCAGCGGCTCCTCGCGCGATGCGACCCACAGCAGGCCGACATAGGCCGCCGTCAGGACGGCAAAGACCACGTAGGGGGCGGCCGCACCGAATGCGGGCCGGATCCAGCCCATCAGATAATAGACCGCCAGCGACAGCGCGCAGATGCCCGCGATCAGGAAGGCCGCGAACATCAGCCGGCGCAGCAGCGGCGGCGGCGTATAGGCGCGCGGCAGGCCCTGCATCCCGGCCTTCATGGCCTCCAGATGCACGATGTAGACCAGTGCGATATAGCTGATCGTGGCAGGCAGGATGGCGTGCTTGACCACGTCGAAATAGGGAATGCCCACATATTCGACCATCAGGAAGGCTGCGGCGCCCATGACGGGCGGCATGATCTGGCCGTTGACCGACGACGCGGTTTCGACCGCCCCGGCCTTTTCGCTGGAAAAGCCCACCTTCTTCATCAGCGGGATGGTAAAGGTACCGGTGGTGACCACGTTGGCGATGGACGAGCCCGAGATCAGGCCGGTCATGGCGCTGCTGACCACGGCGGCCTTGGCAGGCCCGCCGCGCAGGTGGCCCATCAGCGAAAAGGCGACCTGGATGAAATAGTTGCCCGCGCCCCGCCTTGTCCAACAGCGCGCCGAACAGCACGAACAGGAACACGAAGCTGGTCGATACCCCAAGGGCGATGCCGAACACGCCTTCGGTCGTGACCCACTGGTGGTTGGCGACCTCGGCCAGGGAATTGCCGCGATGCGCGATGATCGACGGCATGTAGGGGCCCAGGAAGGTATAGGCCAGAAACACCGTGGCCACGATCATCAGGGCAGGCCCAAGGCTGCGGCGCGTGGCCTCCAGCAGCAGCAGGATGCCCACGACCGCCACGATCAGGTCAGTGGTGATCGGCGCGCCGACCCGGCGGCCAAGGGCATCGCTGTTGATAAAGACGTACATGGTGACGACCACGCCGGCCAGCGCCAGCAGCCATTCCCATGGCGGAACGCGGGTCTTGGGACTGCCCAGCAGCACGGCCGCAACGACGCCCGCCCCGGCCAGTGCCAGCCACCACAGCGGCATCGCGGCGGGCGCGCCATAAATGAACAGCCCGGACAGGATCACCGGAACCGAAACACCAAGGGCCAGCTGGAAGGGCGATTTTTTCAGCAGGATAGGCCATGAAAGCCAGAAACAGCGCGAAGGCCAGATGGACCGCGCGGGCATCCGTGGCGCTGATGATGGCAAAATTCAGCATGAAGGGCAGCGGCGAGGCAATCCACAGCTGGAACAGCGACCAGCACAGGGCCACCCCCAGGATCAGCTTGCCCACGAAACCCGGCGGAGTGCGCGCGCCCGTGTCCGACGAGGCGACCAGTTCGTCCAGTTCCTCCTGGGTCAGGGCGCCATGGCCCGACGCCTGCATCTCGACCGCGCTGGCCTGCTGCTGACGTTCCCTGGTCTTGTCGTCGTCGCTCATCACGGCACCCCCTGCGATGCATCTTGTTGTTCGTTGGTCATGATGAAGGGCGGCCCGATGGGGCCGCCCCGGTCAGGCCTGGATTACTGGATCCAGCCCTGTTCGCGATAGTAGCGCTCGGCACCGGGGTGCAGGGGCGCGCTGTTGCCGTCGGCGATCATCTCCTCGGGGGTCAGCGAGGCGAAGGCCGGGTGCAGACCCTTGAAGCGATCGAAGTTGTCGAAGACCGCCTTGACGACCTGGTACACCGTCTCGTCCGGGATCGCGGCCGAGGTCACGAAGGTCCGCCTTGACGCCGAAGGTCTCGGTGTCGTCGTCGTTGCCGGCATACATGCCGCCGGGGATCACGACCTTGGAGTAGAACGGATTGTCCGCGATCAGCTTGTCGATCGCCTCGCCGGACACGTCGACCAGGGTCGCGTCCACGGTCGAGGTCGCTTCCTGGATCGAACCGTTGGGATGGCCAACGGTATAGCTGATGGCATCGACCTGGTTGTCGCCCAGGGCAGCCGACTGTTCGGCGGGGCGCAGTTCCGACGACAGCGCAAAGTCGTCCATGCTCATGCCCATGGCTTCCAGGACGACCTCGAACGTGCCGCGCGATCCGGAACCGGGGTTGCCGACGTTGACGCGCTTGCCTGCCAGGTCGGTAAAGGTCTCGACGCCGCTGTCGGCGCGGGCAACGACGGTAAAGGGCTCGGGGGTGGGACGGCGAACACGGCGCGCAGGTCGGTGAAGGCATCGCCCTCATAGTCCGAGCTGCCGTTATAGGCGTGGAACTGCCAGTCGGACTGGGCCACGCCCATCGTCATGCCGCCGGACCGGATCTGGTTGATGTTGTCGATGGACCCGCCGGTCGCAGGCGCGGTGCAGCGTAGGCCGGTGGTCGCGGTGTCACGGTTCACCAAGCGGCAGATCGACTGCCCCACAACGTAATAGACGCCCGTCTGGCCGCCGGTGCCGATGGTGATGAACTGTTCTTCCTGCGCCATCAGCGGCGTGGCACCCAGTGCCATGGCGGTGCTCAGCAGGATCGGTTTCAATTTACCCATGTCGGCGTCTCCCTAACGATGATTGGCGGGAAGGCATGACAGGCGCGTTCCCGCTGGATGGTCTTAATCGTCACGGATGCGTGTGCGAAACACAAGCCCGCACGGCCACAAAGCGTCCCGGGCGTGGACCTGGCCTTGATCAGCCCAGCAGGGTCGCCACCCGGTCCCGCAGCACGGGCAGCAGGTCGGTCGCGAACCACGGATTGGCGCGCAGCCATCCGGTGTTGCGCCAGCTGGGATGGGGCAGCGGAAACACCGCCGGCGCATGGGTGCGCCAGTCTCGGACGGTCTGCGTCACGTTTCGCGCGCCCAGATGCCACCGCATCGCGTGCCCGCCGACCAGCAGGGTCAGCTGCGGGTTCAGCTGGTCCATCACCTGCCGCCGCCACGTCGCCGCGCAGATGGGCGGGGGCGGCAGGTCCGCTCCCTTGGCGTCGTAACCTGGAAAGCAGAAGGCCATCGGCCACGATCGAGATCCGGTCGCGGTCATAGAAGGTGTCGGGCTCCACCCCCATCCAGTCGCGCAGCCTGTCGCCGGAACGGTCGGTGAAGGGCCGCCCGCTGTCATGGACCCGTGCCCCCGGCGCCTGCCCCACGATCAGGATGCGCGTTCCCGGCCGGAACCAGACCACCGGTCGGGGCGCATGGCGCGTGGCGGTCACGGCAAAGCGGTCCGCGCACAGCCTGCAGGCACGGATACGGTCGGCCAGCGGGGCGTCGTGATCATACATGCGTCGCATTTATGGCGAAATTGCGGCGATATAAGGCTGGTCAGATCACAAATTATCGGGCCCGATGGCAAGACTGGACACCCCGTCCGCCCCACCCTAATGTCGCCTTGGCAGTCGAGGCACCCGGCATGGCACGCCTCGTGCCGAAACGCGTTGGTATAACAAGGCCATGCTTGAATTCGACAATGTGTCCAAATCCTTCTGGACCGGCAAGCAGCACAAGATCATCCTCGAGCAGGCCTCGTTCAGGGTCGAGCTGGGGCAATCGCTTGGCATCCTGGCCCCCAACGGCACCGGCAAGACCACCCTGGTGAACATGATGTGCGGGCTGGAAAAGCCCGACGAAGGCAAGATCCGCCGCGAATGCCGCATCTCGTTTCCCCTGGGGTTCATGGGCGGCCTGGTCACGCGCCACACCGGCAACGAGAACGCGCGTTACATCGCGCGCATCTATGGGCTGGACCCTGATTACGTCGCGGCCTTCACGCGGTGGCTGTGCGACATCCACGAATATTTCGACATGCCGGTCGGCACCTATTCCACGGGCATGCGGCAACGGTTCAACTTCTCGCTGCTGCTGGCGCTGGATTTCGACATCTACCTGATCGACGAGGGCATGCCCCAGACCACGGATGTGGAATTCAATCGGAAGGCCGGTCGCGTCCTGTTCGAGCGGCTTCAGACCGCGACCACGGTGATCGTGTCCCACCAGCCCAGCACGATCGAAAAGTTCTGCAACCGCGCCGCGATCCTGCGTGATGGCAGGCTGTATCTGTTCGAGACCCTCGACGAGGCCAAGCAATATTATGACTACACCTCCTAAAGCGCGCCGGTACAACACGCAGGCGATGGCCTCGATCACGCCCCAGACGCCCCCGCCGGCGGAACCGACCGCATCGGACAGCCCCGCGCCGCCCCGGTTGGAGGTCGCGCGCCGCAGCGATGCCCCCGCCTCTGACGCGTCCGAACGCCAGGCGCGGCTGGAACGGTTCCTGGCCACCGAACCGATCGACGACGGTCTGGGTGATTTTCGCCTGACCAAGCCCGCAGCGCCGTCCCCCGAAAAGGACACGCCGGCCGCGCCCCCCGCGGATTCTGGCGACATGGAGGCGCGACTGGCCGCAATCCGCGCAGAGAAGCTGACCGAACGCCAGCTGCGCATCGCCAAGCGCATCGCCGCCCTGCACCAGATCGAGGTTTCCTCGGCCGAGGAGGCCGTGCTGCGTCTGCGCGAGCGGGGGATCGATCCGTCCCACCGCACCGCCGTCGGCAGCATCCTGTCGTCGGAGGGCACGCGCGCGCAGGCCGCCCCCTCGCCCAACGCGCCCGCCGTGCGGCAGGCCCCCGTGCCGTCGATCCTACCCGACCGCAGCCCGGCGCCCCCCGGCCGCCCCGCCCTGCCGTCCCGCGAGGAACTGACCGAGGAAAAGCGCGCCGCCGAAATCTATCGCATCCAGCGCGACCTGGCCCGCCGCCGCCGGCGCCGCATGGCAATGCTGGCGATGCGGCTGGCGCTGTTCGTGTTCCTGCCGACCGCACTGGTCGGCATCTATTACGGCCGCTATGCCTCTCCGCTTTACGCAACGGTATCGCAGTTCCAGATCCAGTCGGCCGAAAGCGGATCCGGCGCCAGCGGGCTCAGCGGGATGCTGGGCGGGTCGGGCCTGGGCACGAACCAGGACGCGGTCGCGGTGCAAAGCTATCTGACATCGCGCGACGCGATGCTGCGCCTGGACGAGGACCTGGGCTTCCGGCGCGCCTTCCAGGACCCGTCGGTCGATGCGATCAAGCGCCTGCCCGCGGATGCCACGAACGAGGCAACGTTCAGCCTGTACAAGGATTCCGTCAAGATCGGCTATGACCCGACCGAAGGCGTGCTGAACATGGAGGTCATCGCGCCCGACCCGCAGCTAAGCGAACAGTTCTCGCGCGCGCTGATTTCCTATGCGGAACAGCTTGTTGACGCCCTGACCTCACGCATGCGCTCCGACCAGATGGACGGCGCGCGCGAGACCTATCAGGACGCCGAGGAAAAGATGCTGGCCGCCCAGCTTCGCGTCCAGGAGTTGCAGGAGAGGCTGGGCGTGCTGGACCCCGTCGCGGAAAGCGGCGTGGTCATGGCGCAGGTCAGCATGCTGGAAGGCCAACTGGCCGAAAAGCAGCTGGAACTGGGCCAGTTGCAGTCGAATGCCCGCCCCCTGCAAAGCCGCGTCGATGCGGTGGAGGGCGACATCGCCCGCCTGCGGGACCTGATCACGCAGACCCGCCAGCAGCTGACGCAGGGCAACGACACCCGCAACTCTCTGGCCGCCATCGGCGGAGAGCTGCGCGTCGCCGAGGCCGAGATGCTGACGCGCCAGGAAATGCTGGCCGCCGCCGCCGCCCAGATGGAGACCGCGCGCATCGAGGCGAATAAGCAGGTCCGCTATCTGTCGCTGTCCATCGCGCCTATTCCGCCGGATGAGGCCACCTATCCGCGCGCGTTCCAGAACACCCTGGTGGCATTCCTGGTGTTTTCGGGTATCTATCTGATGCTGTCGCTGACGGCCTCCATCCTACGCGAACAGGTATCGACATGACGACTGCCAAGCATATCCCCATCGGTTCGATCACCTGCGGCAACGACCTGCCGCTAACGGTGATCGCCGGACCCTGCCAGCTGGAAAGCCTGGACCACGCGCTGATGATCGCCGAAGTGATGGCTAGGGCCTGTGCCGATGCTGGGGCGTCTTTCGTCTTCAAGGCCAGCTATGACAAGGCGAACCGCACCTCTCTGTCGGGTCGCCGGGGCTTAGGCATCGACGAGGGGCTGGAGATCCTGGCCGCGGTCCGCGATCGGTTCGGCTGCCCCGTGCTGACCGACATTCATGACGCCGACCAGGCGGTGCGCGCCGCGCAGGTGGTCGACGTGATCCAGATCCCCGCCTTTCTGTGCCGCCAGACCGACCTGTTGCTGACCGCGGGCCGCACCGGCGCGGTGGTCAACATCAAGAAGGGTCAGTTCCTGGCCCCTTGGGACATGCCCAACGTCGCGGACAAGGTCGCCTCGACCGGGAACGAAAACATCCTTCTGACCGAACGCGGGGCCAGCTTCGGCTATAACACGTTGGTGGCCGACATGCGGTCGCTGCCGATCATGGCGCGCACCGGCTATCCGGTGATCATGGACGCGACCCATTCGGTCCAGCAGCCGGGCGGTCAGGGCGGCAGTTCGGGCGGGCAGCGCGAATTCGCCCCGGTCATGGCAAGGGCCGCGGTGGCCCTGGGTGTGGCCGGCGTCTTCATCGAAACGCACGAAGCCCCAGACACCGCGCCGTCCGACGGGCCGAACATGATCCCGCTGGACCGCATGCCCGCGCTGATCGCATCGCTGATGGCCTTCGACCGGCTGGCAAAGGCCGACCCGCTCCCGGCATGATCCGCGTACTGCTGATCCTGTTGACGCTGGCGGCCCCCGTGGCCGCCCAGGTCGCCGATCCGTCAGCACCGTCGACGCCAAGCGGCGCGATCTCGACGCAGGACAACCGGGCGACGGATCTGGCAATCCTGTCGCGCATTTCCAGCATCCTAGCGCAAGTCCCTGAATTCGATGGCGTCCGTGCCAGCGTCGATGCGGGGATTGTGACCCTTGTCGGCGAGGTGACCGAACAGCAGACCATTTCGCGCCTTGAATCGCTGCTGGCGCGCGTCGAGGGGGTCGTCGCGATCGAGGATCAGGTAACCCTGTCCACCGACCTGGGCACGCGGCTGGTCTCGGTCCGCGACAGGTTTCAGTCCCGCCTGACCGCGGTCATCGCGGGCCTGCCCTTCATGGCACTGGGCCTGGCCGTGGGGGCGATAATCGTGCTGGCCGGCGGCTGGTTGTCGCGGCGGGAACGAACCCTGTCGGGGATCGCACCGAACCCGTTCATCGCCGGGTTTCTGGCGCAGACGATCCGGCTGACCGCATGGATCGTGGCGCTTGTCGTGGCGCTGGACCTGATGGGCGCGCGGGCTCTGTTGGGTACATTGCTGGGTGCGGCGGGCATCTTCGGCCTGTCGCTGTCCTTTGCGGCCCGCGACACGATCGAAGGATTCGTGGCCACGATGCTGCTGTCGCTGCGCCAGCCCTTCAACCCGAACGACCTGATCGAGGTGAACGGTTTGCGCGGTCGGGTGATACGCCTGACCAGTCGCGGCACCACCCTGCTGACGCTGGACGGCAATCACATCCGCATCCCGAACCAGATCATCTACAAGGCCGTCCTGACCAATTACACGCGCAACCCCGAACGCCGATTCATGGTCGACCTGACCATCGACCCCGGCGCCGATCTGGGCCGCGCGCGCGATCTGGTGCTCAGGGCGCTGGCGGGGATGGATTTCGTGCTGAAGCGTCCCGAACCCGTTGCCTGGCTGGATGCCCAGGGACCGGATCACGTGGTCATCCGCGCCGGGGGTTGGGTCTCGCAGGACGGCACCGATTTCGACCTGGCGCGCGGAGAGGCGTTTCGCCTGCTGCGCCATGCGCTGGACAGCAAGGGCTATCTGGTGCCGGAACCCGTCCACCGCATCCGCCTGGAACAGCCCGAAGCGGAGGCGCGTCCAAGCCCTGCCCGCCCCTCACGCCCCGCCGATGCGCGCCTGTCCGACCTGAACCCCGACGCCGCGTTCGAGGAGATGGTCGAACGGGGTCGCATCGATGACGGGCGCGACCTGCTCAGCCCGACGCCACGGACCTAGGCGGCGCGCCCGGCGGCATCCGCCGACGCCCAGGCCCACTGAAAATTATAGCCGCCCAGCCACCCCGTCACGTCGACGCATTCACCGATGAACGCCAGTCCGGGCACCTGGCGCGCCTGCATGGTCCGCGCGTCCAGATCGCGCGTATCCACGCCGCCCAGGGTCACTTCGGCGGTGCGATAGCCTTCGGTCCCCACGGGTCGGACCTGCCACCGGTTCACACGCGCGCCCAGCGCGTCCAGCCGGGCGTTCGGCTGATCGGCCAGCCGCGCCTGTGCCAAGCCCGCGTCCGCCGCCACGGATTGCGCAAGGCGTTCCGGCAGCATCTGGGCCAGTACGGTCGCAACCTGCGCCTTGCCACCGCGTGCGGCCTTCAGGTCGGCGGCGATGTCGCGGTCGGGCGCAAGATCGATCGTCAGCACCTCGCCCGCCTGCCAGAAGCTTGAGATCTGCAGGATCACCGGGCCGCTCAGCCCGCGATGCGTGAACAGCAGCGCATCGCGAAAGCTGCCCTTGCCATGCGTGATCCGCGCCTCGACCGACAGCCCGGCCAGCGGACGGCACAGCGCCAGATCCTGTTCCGCCAAAGGTCAGCGGTACCAGCGCGGGCCGCGTTTCGACAAGCCGCAACCCGAACTGGCGCGCCAGATCATAGCCTAGCCCCGTCGCCCCGATCTTGGGAATCGACTTGCCGCCCGTCGCGACGACGACCCGACCCGTGCTGATCGACCCGCCGGAGGTCGCGACCACGAACCGATCACCATCCTTGCTGACGCCGTCGATGCGCGTGCCAAGGCGCAGGTCCGCCCCGGCCATGCGGTCCAGCAGCATGTCGGTGATCTGCGTGGCCTTGCCGTCGCAGAACAACTGCCCCTGGGTCTTTTCATGCCAAGCGATTCCCGCCCGGTCGACCAGATCGACGAAGGCCTGCGGACGATACCGCGCCAAGGCACTGGCTGCGAAGCGCGGGTTGTCCGATAGGAAACGGTCCGGCCCGGTCGCGAGGTTGGTGAAATTGCACCGCCCGCCGCCGGAAATGCGGATCTTTTCGGCGGGCGTCGGCGCATGATCCAGCACCACGACCCGCCTACCCTGCGCGACGGCAGAGCCTGCGCAGAATAATCCGGCCGCTCCGGCCCCCAGAATGACGATATCGGCGTGTTCCATGGCGCGTCGATACCGGGGCTTTGGGATGGGGGCAAGATTTCTGCATTTTTCGTCTTGCACCCATCTGCGGGCTTGGGTAATCACCCTCCACAGTTGGGGCGTGGCCAAGTGGTAAGGCATCGGTTTTTGGTACCGTGTACCGTAGGTTCGAATCCTACCGCCCCAGCCAATATCCAGAAAGTTAAATGATCAGCCGCACTTGGCGGCCATACATGATGTCGCCTACGCTGACATGATGCTGCGCACGGCCTCTGCGGCCAGGGGTGCATTGCGGCGGCGGAACTCCTCCGGATCCCACTCCGAGAGCGATCCGGCGATGTGGATCGCGGCGATCGGGCGGCCCGATGCGTCCGGGATCGCCACGCCAAGGGCCACCTCTCCCATCAGGATCTGCTCCAGCGCCAGCGCGTGGCCGGCCTCTCGCGCCAGCGCGACCTGGTCGCGGATCGCCTGGGGATCGGTCAGGGTCCGGGGCGTCAGCGGCCGAAGACTGGCCTCGTCCAGGATCTGGTCGACCTCGGTCGGGGGCAGCATCGCCATGACGGCCCAACCACCCGACGTGCAGGTCGTGGGCACGCTGTTGCCCACCAAGGTCGCAAAGAACGTCTCGCGCTTGCTTTGCATCCGGGCGGCATAGACCATGCGCTGACCATCGAACAGTGACAAGTCGACCCGTTCGCGGACGTTGCGACGCAGGTCCAGCAGGATCGGACTGGCGCGACGCACCAGCGGGTTTCAGGCGCAGATAGTCGTGCGTCAGGTCCAGGATCGGCAGGTCCAGACGAAAGCCGCGACCATCCTCGGCCAACGTCAGATAGCCCAGTGTGCGAAAGGTGTGCACCAGACGCTGCGCCGCGCTGCGTGTCAGACCGGTCCGCGTGGCGATCTGGCCAAGCGACAGTGCCCCATCGGCATCGCGAAACGCTTCCAGAACGCTCATTCCGCGGGCAAGGGATTGGACGAACAAGGCATTCTCGGCCTGCGGAGCGTCCGGATCGTGATTCTTGCGCTGCATGCAATCTCCGACGTTGACATGATCAATTTTGGGTTAATACACTCGTGATACAATGCAACTGTATCGGATGACAATACATTGCTGACCCAGACGATTCCTGCCCGTCCTTTGCGGATCGCCCTTGCGGGCTTCGTTCATGAGAGCAATTCCTTTGCCCCAAGCCCCGCCGACATGGCGGCCTTTGAACAGGGCGGTGGCTATCTGCCGCTGTGCCGTGGGGCGCAGATCATCGAGCGTGCACGGGACGTGAACCTGCCGATCGCCGGTGTCATCGCGCATGGCGAAAGGCAGGGTTGGCAGATGGTGCCTGTCGTCTGGGCCGGCGCGGTCCCATCGGCCCCGGTGACCGCCGATTGCTATGCCGCCCTGACCGAGGAGATCGTCCAGGGCCTGCGCGATGCGGGGCCGCTGGACGGCGTCTTTCTGGACCTGCACGGCGCGATGGTGGCCGATGGGGCGCCGGACGGCGAAGGCCTGCTGTTGGAGCGGGTCCGCCAGGCAGTCGGGCCGAACACGCCTGTCGTCGCGGCGCTGGACCTGCACGGCAACATCACGGCGCGGATGGTGGACAATGCCGACCTGATGGTGGGGTTCCGCACCTATCCGCATGTCGACATGGCCCTGACCGGGCATCGTGCGGCGCAGCAACTTGACCGCCTGATGGGCGGCGCGCCCAACGCCAAGGCGTTCCGGCAGCTGGATTTTCTGATCCCGATCGCGTGGCAGGCAACCGATGCACAGCCCGCAGCCGGGCTTTATGACCGGGTTGCCGCATGCGACGGTCAGGGCTGTGCGTCGCTGTTCATGGGGTTTCCCGCGGCCGATTTCGCCGACTGCCGCCCCTCGGTCATCGCCTATGCCCAGACGCAGGCACAGGCCGATGCGATGGCCGACGGCCTGGCACAGGCCCTGCGCGAGGCCGAACCCGCGTTCCGCGGCGAATGCCTTAGCCCCGCGGGCGGGGTGGCAGAGGCGATGCGCCGCGCCACCGATCGGCCGGTGATCCTGGTCGACACGCAGGACAATCCCGGCGCAGGCGGCAATTCCGACACGACCGGCATGCTGCGCGCCCTGGTCGAGGCCGATGCCCGGGACGCGGCCATCGGCCTGATCATCGATCCGGAGGCGGCGGCGGCGGCCCATGCCGCGGGGGTGGGCGCGACCATCGATCTGGCCCTGGGCGGTCGGTCCGGCATTCCGGGCGATGCGCCATTTCAGGGCCGGTTCACGGTGGACGCGCTGTCCGACGGGGCCTGCCATGCCACGGGCCCGTTCTATGGCGGCGCGCATCTGGCGCTTGGGCCGTCCGCCTGCCTCAGCATCGGGGGCGTGCGGGTGGCCGTCGCGTCGGAAAAAGGCGCAGATGGCCGATCGTCAGATGTTCCGCTTCCTTGGGATCGTCCCCGAGGAGCAGGCCATCCTGGTCGTGAAAAGCTCGAACCATTTCCGTGCCGATTTCGCCCCCATCGCGGCGGGCGATCCTGACCTGCGCCGCGCCCGGGCCCATGCCCGTCAGCCCGGCAAGCCTGCCCTTTCGCAACCTTGTCCCCGGCATCCGGCTGGAGCCGGGCGGCGCACCCTTCACACCCCCCGCGCAAAGCTGACGCCAAGATCACCCCGCGGACCCGTTCAACAGAGAGGACACCATGCTCAAGAAATTGACTGCCACGCTTCTGGCCTCGACCATGCTGACAGGCGCGGCCTGGGCCGAGACCACCGTCAAGGCCGTGATGCATTCCGGCCTGCGCGTGCTGGACCCCGTTATCACCACCGCCCACATCACGCGCAACCACGCCTACATGATCTACGACGTGCTGATCGCGCAGGATTCCGAATTCCAGCCGCAGCCGCAGATGGCCGACTGGACCATCTCGGACGATCAGCTGACCTATACCTTCACGCTGCGCGACGGGCTGACCTTCCATGACGGCGCGCCGGTGACGGCGGCCGATGCCGTGGCCTCGCTGCAGCGGTGGGGGCAGAAGGACGCGGGCGGACAGGTCATCATGGACCGCACCGCCAGCCTTGAGGCGACCGATGACAAGACGATCACCTGGACGCTGACCGAACCCTTCGTGCCGATGCTGGACGTGCTGTCCAAGCAGTCGGCCCTGCCCCCCTTCATCATGCCCGCCCGCGTGGCCCAGACCTCGGCCGACGAGGCGATCACCGAATACGTGGGTTCGGGGCCGTTCCGCTTCGTCGAGGCGGAGTTCCAGCCGGGGCTGATGGTCGTCTATGAGAAGTTCGACGAATACGTGCCGCGCGACGAACCCGCCGACTGGATGGCCGGCGGCAAGGTCGTCAATGTCGACCGCGTCGAATGGGTCAACATGCCCGACGTCCAGACCGCCGTGAACGCGCTGTCGGGCGGAGAGATCGACTATATCGAGGCGATGCAGGTCGACCTGATCCCGCTGCTGGAGGGTGATCCGAACATCGTCGTCGAGACGCGCGAGCCGACCGGCATGCAGACGATGACGCGGATGAACTTCCTGCACCCGCCCTTCGACAACGTCCAGGTCCGCCAGGCGGCAATCAAGGCGATCACCCAGGAACCGGTCCTGGCCGCGATGGTCGGCAACCCCGAATATTATTCGGTCTGCGGCGCCATCCTGGGCTGCGGTACGCCGCTGGAGAACGCGATCGGCACCGAAACCCTGACCCAGGGCGGCGGCGCCGAGGAGGCGCGGGCGCTGCTGGAACAGGCGGGCTATGACGGCACGCCGGTCGTGCTGATGGCGCCCACCGACATGGTGGCGCTGGCCACTCAGCCCGTCGTCGTGTCGCAGATGCTGCGCGAGGCCGGGTTCCAGGTCGAGCTGCAGCCGATGGACTGGCAAACGCTGGTCACCCGCCGTGCCAGCCAGGCAGCCCCGGCCGAAGGGGGCTGGAACGTGTTCATCACAAACTGGATGGTGCCGGAGATCTCGAACCCGATCTCGAACCCGATGCTGAACGGACGCGGCGACGACGCCTGGTTCGGCTGGCCGACCGACGAGACCATCGAGGGTCTCAAGGAGGAGTTCATCGACGCCCCCGACGCAGCAGCCCAGGCCGCGGTCGCCGAGAAGATCCAGGCCCATGCCCTTGAGAACGGCCTGCTGATCCCTCTGGGTCAGTACACCCTGCCGCAGGCCCGTCGCACCACGATCACCGAGATGATCAACTCGCCCGTGCCGGTCTTCTGGGGCCTGCAGAAGTCCGAGTGATCGAAAGCAGGGGGCGGTCCTGCCGCCCCCCACCCACCTGATCGGAGAAACCTGATGCTGGGGTACATCCTGCGGCGCATTCTGGCCGTCATTCCGGTGATGCTGCTGGTCGCCGTCTTCGTCTTCCTGCTGCTGCGCCTGACGCCGGGCGACCCGGCCGCGATCATCGCGGGCGACATGGCGACCCCCGCCCAGCTGGAGCGCATTCGCGAGGCCATGGGCCTGAACGATCCGCTGCACATCCAGTTCGTGACCTGGGTCGGACAGCTGCTGCGGGGCGATCTGGGCGTGTCGCTGATCTCGAACACGCCGGTGGCCACGATGGTCGCCGACCGCATCGCGCCGACCCTGTCCATTGCGGTGCTGACCATCGTGATGTCGGTCGCGATCGCCGTGCCGATGGGCGTCCTGGCCGCGTGGAAGCATCGCAGCATGGCCGATTACGCGGTGATGACCTTCTCGGTCCTGGGGTTTTCGGTGCCGGTCTTCGTGATCGGATACCTGTTCATCCTGGTCTTCTCGCTGCAGCTGGGCTGGTTCCCGGTGCAGGGATACACGCCCCTGTCGTCGGGCCTGGGCGGGTTTCTGTCAAATGCCTTCCTGCCCGCGCTGACGCTGTCCACCATCTATGTCGCGCTGATCGCGCGCATGACGCGGGCCAACATGCTGGAGGTGCTGGGCGAGGACTATATCCGTACTGCCCGCGCCAAGGGGGCCCCGGAACGCACCGTCCTGTTCCGCCACGCGCTGAAGAACGCGGCCGTCCCGATCCTGACCGTGATCGGCACCGGCTTTGCCCTGCTGATCGGCGGCGTGGTGGTGACCGAGACCGTCTTCAACATCCCCGGCGTGGGCCGCCTGACGGTCGATGCGATCTTGGCGCGCGACTATCCGGTCATCCAGGCGATGATCCTGCTGACCAGCTTCCTCTATGTGCTGGTGAACCTGCTGATCGACCTCAGCTACAGCCTCTTTGACCCAAGGATCCGTTACTGATGGCACAGGTACCGCAACCGACCTCGGCGATGCAGCCGGTCCTGCGCGCGCTGCGCCTGCCGCATCTGGGCGCAGGCAGCAAGATCGCGGCGCTGGTGCTGGCCGTCATCGTCGTCCTGACGCTGCTGGCGGGCTGGATCGCGCCGCATGACCCGCTGGCGATGAACCCCATGGCCCGCCTGCAGGGCCCGATCGAGGGCCATCCCCTTGGCACCGACAATTTCGGCCGCGACATCTTCAGCCGCGTGCTGATCGGGGGACAGCTGTCGCTGATCATCGGCATCGCCACGGCGGTGGTGTCGGTCCTGCTGGGCCTGATCATCGGCATGATCGCGGGGTTTTTCCGCACGGCGGACGCGATCATCATGCGGGCGATGGACGCGCTGATGGCGATCCCCTCGATCCTGCTGGCCATCGCGCTGGTGGCGCTGAACGGCCCGTCGGTCGGATCGGTCATCGCCGCGATCACCATCCCCGAGATCCCCCGCGTCGTGCGCCTGGTCCGCGCCGTGGTCCTCTCCGCGCGCGAGGAGCCCTATGTCGAGGCCGCGATCGCGCTTGGCACGCCGATGCGCAAGATCCTGGTGCGCCACCTGGTGCCGAACACCACCGCGCCCCTGATCGTGCAGGGCACCTACATCCTGGCCAGCGCCATCCTGACCGAGGCGATCCTGTCCTTCCTGGGTGCAGGCGTCAGCACCGAGACCCCCACCTGGGGCAACATCATGGCCGAGGGTCGGCTGTTCTTCCGCATCAAGCCGGAACTGATCCTCTATCCCGGCATCGCGCTGTCGCTGTGCATCCTGTCGATCAACCTTCTGGGCGACGCGGCACGCGACATGCTGGACCCGCGGCTGAAGAAAAGGGCAGGCTGATGCAGTTCAAGACACGTAATTTCGACGCGGCCGACGTGGTGCTGCAGGCCCGCGACCTGACCGTGACCCTGCCCGAGACGCCGGGAAACCCCGCGGTCCTCAAGGGCATCGACGTGACCATCCGCGCGGGCGAGACCGTCTGCCTGGTGGGCGAATCCGGGTCGGGGAAATCGGTCACCTCGCTGGCGATCATGGGGCTCTTGCCCGACGCGCTGCGCGTCGCGGGGGGCACGATCCAGTTGCAGGGGCGCGACCTGTTGCCCCTGACACAGGCGCAGATGCGCGACCTGCGCGCGGCCCGCGTCGCGATGATCTTCCAGGAGCCCATGACCGCACTGAACCCGGTCCTGCGCGTGGGCGACCAGATCATGGAGGTGATGGAACTGCACACCGACCTGCCCGCCGCGGAGCGCCGCCGTCGCGCGGTGGCGATCATGGAGCAGGTCGATCTGCCCGATGTCGAACGCATCTTTCGCAGCTATCCGCATCAGCTGTCTGGCGGCCAGCGCCAGCGGATCATGATCGCGATGGCGCTGGTTCTGGAACCCGTCCTGCTGATCGCGGACGAACCCACGACCGCGCTGGACGTGACCACGCAAAAGCAGATCCTGGCGCTGATCGACGAATTGCAGCGCGACCATGGCACGGCGGTGCTGTTCATCACACATGACATGGGCGTCGTCGCCGAGATCGCCGACACCGTCTATGTCATGAAGCAGGGAGAGATCGTCGAACACGGCGCGGTCGAGACGCTACTGCGCGACCCGCAGGCGGACTATACCCGCAAGCTGCTGAAGGCCGTGCCCAGCCTGTCGCCCCGCGAAGCCCGGCCCCAGGCGGCGGATGCCGTCCTGCGGGTCGAGCGGCTGAACAAGATCTATGGCGGCGGCGGCATCCTGCGGAAGCTTCCGCAAGCGCATGCCGCCAAGGACGTGACCTTCGCCCTGTCGCGCGGCCGCACCCTGGGGATCGTCGGCGAGAGCGGGTCCGGCAAGTCCACCGTCGCGCGCTGCATCATGCGGCTGATCGACCCCAGCTCGGGGCGCATCCTGCTGGACGATGCCGACATCGCGAACCTTTCGCGCGGCGCGTTGCGCCCGCACCGCCAGAAGCTGCAGGTGGTGTTCCAGGACCCGATGCGCTCGCTGAACCCCCGCTGGACCATCGGCGAGAGTCTTATCGAGGGGCCATTGAACTATGGCACCAGCCGTGCGGACGCGATGGCCGAGGCCGCGCGCCTGATGGGCGTCGTGGGCCTGCCCGCCGACGCGCTGGCCCGCTATCCGCACCAATTCTCGGGCGGGCAGCGGCAGCGCATCGCGATCGCCCGCGCGGTGATGATGCGCCCCGACGTGCTGGTCGCGGACGAGGCCGTGTCGGCGCTGGACGTGTCGGTGCAGGCGCAGGTGCTGGACCTGCTGGACCAGCTTCAGCGCGACCTGGGCATCGCCATCGTCTTCATCACCCACGATCTGCGGGTCGCCGCCCAGATCTGCGACGAGGTGATCGTCATGCAGCGCGGCGCCGTCGTGGAACACGGCCCCGCGGGCGAGGTGCTGGCCGCGCCCGCCCATCCCTATACCCGCGCCCTGATCGAGGCCGCTCCCGGCCGGTCATGGGACTTCCAGAACTTCCGTGCCATGCCAGAGGTGAGACATGCCGAACCTGCCTGAGATCGATGCCGCCGTCCCGGAACTGACCGAGATTTTCCGCGACCTGCACGCGCACCCGGAAATCGGCATGGAGGAGGTCCGCACCAGCGCGGTCGTTGCGGCCAAGTTGCGCGAATGGGGCGTGGACGAGGTCCACGAGGGCGTGGGCAGGACCGGCGTCGTGGGCATTGTGCATGGCCGGGGTCAGGGCAACCGCCGCATCGGCCTGCGCGCCGACATGGACGCGCTGCCGATCCACGAGGCGACGGGGCTGCCCCATGCCTCGACCCAGGCCGGCAAGATGCATGCCTGCGGCCATGACGGGCACACGACCATGCTGCTGGGGGCCGCGCAGTATCTGGCGCGGACGCGCAATTTCGACGGCACCGCGGTCCTGATCTTCCAGCCCGCCGAGGAGGGTCTGGGCGGCGCCCGTGCCATGATCGCGGACGGGCTGTTCCAGCGATTCCCGGTCGACGAGGTCTATGGCATGCACAACCAGCCGACCGGCCAGCCGGGCCGCGCGACGCTGTGCAAGGGTCCGGCCATGGCGGGGGCGTCCTTCTTCGACATCACCGTGACGGGCAAGGGCAGCCATGCCGCCATGCCGCAGCAGTCGCGCGATGCGCTGGTCGCGGCATCGGGGCTGGTGGGGCAGTTCCAGACGATCCTGGGCCGCAACGTCGCGCCGCTGGATCAGGCCGTGCTGTCGGTGACCCAGATCCATGCGGGCAGCGCCTATAACGTCGTGCCCGAGACCGCGACCCTTGCCGGCACGATCCGCTTCTTCCGCCCCGAGGTCCGCGACCTGATGCAGGCGCGGATGCGCGCCATCTGCGAGGGTGCCGCGCAGGCCTTCGACCTGCGGATCACCTGCGACTTCCGCGAGATCTTCGACGTGCTGGTGAACGATGCCGACCTGTCGGACGCCTGGACCCAGGCCGCAGCCGACGTTCTGGGCGCGGACAATGTGCGCGACGATTCCCAGCCCTTCACCGGGTCCGAGGATTTCGCCGACATGCTGCAGCAGGTCCCCGGCGCCTATGGCAACGTGGGCCATGCGGGCACGGTGCCGCTGCACAATCCCGGCTTCGTGCTGGACGAGGGCATCCTGCCCGTCGGCGCGTCGATCTATGCGCGGCTGATCGAACGCCGCCTGCCGGTGGCGGCATGAGCGCGTTGGACCTGCCCTTCGACGCGGAGGAGATGCTGACGGGCCTGCGCCCCTGGATCGAATGCGAAAGCCCGACCTGGGACGCGGCCGCCGTCAGCCGGATGATGGACCTGGCCGCGCGCGATCTGTCCGCAATCGGCGCCACGGTCGAGACGGTGCCGGGCACCAAGGGCTTCGGCACATCGATCCGCGCCACCTTTCCGCATGCCGACCAGGGCAAGCCGGGCATCCTGGTGTCGGGGCACATGGACACGGTTCATCCCGTCGGCACGCTGGAGAAGCTGCCCTTCCGCGTCCAGGACGGCAAGGCCTGGGGGCCGGGCATCATGGACATGAAGGGCGGCAATTACGTCTTTCTGGAGGCGATGCGCCAGATCGCGCGGGCCGGGCTGACCACGCCTTTGCCGGTCACGTTCCTCTTCACCCCCGACGAGGAGGTCGGCACCCCCGCCACCCGCGGCCTGATCGAGGATGCCGCCCGCGGCCAGCGCGCCGTGCTGCTGCCCGAACCCGCGCTTCCCGACGGGGGCGCGGTGATCGGGCGATACGCCATCGCGCGCTTCGACCTGCTGACCCATGGCCGGCCCAGCCATGCGGGCTGGGCGCTGAAGGACGGGCGGTCGGCCATCGCCGCCATGGCCCGCCGCATCCTGCAGATCGAGGCGATGACCACCGAGGACTGCACCTTCTCCGTGGGCGTTATCCATGCCGGGCAATGGGTGAACTGCGTGGCCTCGGAATGCCGTGCCGAGGTCCTGTCCATGGCCAAGACCCAAGCCGACCTGGACCGCGGCGTCGCGGCCATGCTGGCGCTGCAGGGCGAACAGGACGGGGTCGAATTCACCGTCACCCGCGGTGTCACCCGCCCGGTCTGGGAGCCGCAGCCGGGTACGATGGCGCTCTATGACCTGGCGCGCGACCTGTCGGCGCAGATCGGGTTCGAGCTGTCCTCGGACCGGTCGGGCGGCGGGTCGGACGGCAACTTCACCGGCGCGATGGGCGTGCCCACGCTGGACAGCATCGGCGTGCGCGGCCGCGGCCTGCACACGCTGGACGAACATATCGAGATCGACAGCCTGCCCGAGCGTGCGCGCCTGGCCGCGGGCCTGCTGACCCGGATTATCTGAGGACCCCATGACCGCATTTGCCGACCTGACCGCCGCCGCGATGACCACGGCCTTTGCCGAGCGCAGCCTGTCCCCGGTGGAGGTGACCCGCGCCGTCTTGGAGCGCATCGACGCCTGCGAGCCGGTGCTGAACGCGATGTGGACCGTCGATCACGACCTGGCGCTGGAGGCCGCCCGCGCATCCGAGGAGCGCTGGCGGCGCGGAGAACCGCTGACGGTGGGCGGCGTGTCGCTGGACGGCGTACCCATCACCATCAAGGAGAACATCGCCACCCGCGGCGTGCCCATGCCCTTGGGCACCGCCGTCAGCGACATGACGCCGCGCACCGAGGACGCCCCCCCCGCCGCCCGCATGCGCGAGGCGGGGGCGGTCTTTCTGGGCCGCACGACGATGCCCGATTTCGGGATGCTGTCCTCGGGCCTGTCCAGCTTTCACCGGCTGGCGCGCAATCCGTGGAACACCGCCATGAACCCCGGCGGCTCCAGCGCGGGGGCGGGAGCGGCAGGGGCTGCGGGCTATGGGCCGATCCACCTGGGGACCGACATCGGCGGATCGATCCGGCTGCCCGCCGCGTGGTGCGGGCTGGTGGGGCTGAAGCCCAGCTTGGGGCGCGTGCCCATCGACCCGCCTTTCATGGGTCGCGCGGCGGGACCGATGACGCGGACTGTCACCGATGCCGCGATGGCCATGGCGGTGCTGTCCCAGCCCGACGGGCGCGACCACATGTCCCTGCCATCCATGACGATCGACTGGATGGACCTGGACCGCGACCTGAAGGGGCTGCGCGTCGGCCTGCTGATGGACGCCGGCTGCGGCATGGCGGTCGACCCGCAGGTCAGCGACGCCGTGACCGCCGCGGCGGCGCTGTTCGAACAGGCTGGTGCCGTCATCCGGCCCATCAATCCGTGGATGACCCCTGATCTGCTGCAGGGCCTGGATGATTTCTGGCGCACGCGGGCCGGGCTGGACGTGCTGGCGCTGTCGCCGGAACAGCGGGCCCGTATCTTGCCGCTGGTGCGCGAATGGGCGGAATCGGGTCTGGGCCGGTCCGGAGAGGACGTCTGGCGCAGCTATGGCGCCACGGTCGAGATCCGTCGTCGCACCACGCAGGCCATGGCTGATCTGGACCTGATCCTGTCGCCCATCTCTCCGAATGTCAGCTTTCCGGCGGATTGGGCCTATCCCGCCGACAACGACGTGACGCGCGCGATGCAGCATATCGGCTTTACCGCGCCCTTCAACATCGGCGAACAACCGGCGATCAGCGTGCCCTGCGGCCATGACCGGAACGGCGTGCCCATCGGGTTGCAGATCGCTGGCCGCCGGTTCGACGACCTGGGCGTGCTGCGCGCCGCGCGGGCGTGGGAACGGATCGCCCCGCCCGCACGCCCCTGGCCCGTGGTCACGGGCTAGTCGTGCGAGGGCTTGTCCTGCGGGGCGAACAGGGCCGCGGCTTCCGACAGATAGCTGTCGGCGAAACCGCCTTGGGCAAGCCCGTCCAAGGCCGCCCCGACGCCGTCTGCCGCGTCATGCGCGGCGCCCACGTCCCGCGACAGCTGCCGGTAATAGGACAGGTCCTTGGCCGCATTCGCGACCGAAAAGCGCATTCCCGACGTGTCCCCCGACAGCAGGAAGGGCGCGATCCGGTCCAGCGCGGCACCGTGCCCGCCGCCCTTGGACAGCACGTCGACAAAGGTCGCGTCACGGATGCCCGCCTGCCGCGCACAGGCCGCGGCCTCGCTGATCAGGGTCGCGCAGCCGATCGAGACGAAGTTGTGCAGCAGCTTCAGCGTATGGCCCGCGCCGACGTCGCCCGCGTAAAAGATGTTCTCGGCGAACGTGCCCAGCAGGGGGCGCATGCGGTTGAACAGATCACCGTCCGCGCCCACCAGCAGGTTCAGGCGGCCTTCCTCGGCCTCCTTTGGGGTGCGGGTCATGGCCGCGTCCATGAATTCCCCGCCCGCCTCGCGCGTCAGCCCCGCCAGGCGCAGGGTCGATGCCGGGATCGCGGTCGAACAGTCGACGATTACGGTTCCCGGACGGATCGCGGCCAGCAGACCGCCCGCGCCCAGCAGCACCTCCTCGACCTGGGGGGTGCCCGACAGGCACAGGATGACCGCGCGGCATTCCGCCAGGGCCTCCAGCCTATCGACGCGGCGCGCGCCAAGCGCCGTCAGGTCACCGACCGGCTGGTTGCCGGGATGATCCAGAAACAGCAGCGGCCACCCCTTGGCCGCAATGTTTCGCGCGATGCCGTGGCCCATCAGACCCACGCCCACCATGCCGACCGTCATCTTGTCCATCGTCTCCTCCTGTCCTGCCGGGGGGCCAGCTTGGGCGCTGGCCGCCCGGGCCACAAGGTGACCGGACGCAATTTTTTCCACCGACCACAGGACCGCAGCATGATCATCGACGATCTGACCCGCATCGACACCAGCCTGATCTTCGTGGATGGCCACTGGACCCGCCCCCAAGGCGGCACCCTGCCGGTCGAGGATCCGTCGACCGGCGATGCCATCGGGGTGATCGGTCGCGGCACCCCGGCCGATGTCGACGCCGCCGTCGCCGCCGCCCGCGCCGCCCTGGACGGCCCCTGGGGGGCGCTGACCGCCACCGACCGCGGGCGCATCCTGACGCGGATGTCCGCCCTGGTCCTGGACCGGGCCGAGGACCTTGCGATGATCGAGACGCTGGACGTGGGCAAAGCCGCTGGACCAGTCGCGCCGCGATTCGGTGGCCCTGGCCCGCTATCTGGAATTCTACGGCGGTGCGGCGGACAAGCTGATGGGCAGCACGATTCCCTATCAACAGGGCTATACCGCCTATACACTGCGCGAGCCGCATGGCGTTTGCGGGATCATCATCCCGTGGAACTATCCCATGCAGATCCTGGGCCGCGCCGTCGCGGCGGCGCTTGCCGCGGGCAATGCCGTGGTGCTGAAGCCGGCCGAGGATGCGTCGCTCTCGGCCCTGGTCTTTGCGCAGATCGCCCATCAGGCGGGTTTGCCCCCCGGCGCGTTGAACGTCGTGACCGGCCTGGGGGCCGAGGTGGGCGCGGCGCTGTCCGCACATCCGGGCGTGCATCATCTGTCCTTCACCGGCTCGGTCGGGACCGGGGCCGGCATTCAGCGCGCGGCGGCGGCCAACGCCGTGCCCGTGACGCTAGAACTGGGAGGCAAGTCGCCTCAGATCGTCTTTGACGACGCCGACCTGGACCGGGCGATCCCGGTTCTGGTCGGGGCCTGCATGCAGAATGCCGGGCAGACCTGTTCGGCCGCGTCGCGCGTTTTGGTACAGGCCGGTGTCTATGACGAGGTGCGTCGCCGCATGTCCGACATCTTCAACGGGCTGGTGGCAGGACCGGCGCCCGACAGCCACGACCTGGGTCCGCTGGTGTCGTCGCGCCAGAGGCGACTGGTGCAGGATTTCATCGATCTTGGCACCCGCGAACTGACCCTGGCGGCACAGGGGCGCCTGCATCCTGACGCGGCGGCCGGCGGCCATTTCGTGCGACCCACGCTGTTTGCGGACGTACCCTCCGATCACGCCTTGGCGCAGCAGGAGATTTTTGGCCCGGTGCAGGTCATGATGCCCTTTGCCGATGAGGCGGAGGCCCTTCGCATTGCCAACGGCACCGAATACGGACTGGTCGCTGGCATCTGGACCCGCGACGGGGCGCGACAGCTGCGCCTGGCGGGCCGGCTGAACTGCGGCCAGGTCTTCGTCAACAACTATGGCGCGGGGGGCGGGGTCGAGCTGCCCTTCGGCGGCATCGGCAAGTCGGGGCATGGTCGCGAAAAGGGGTTCGAGGCGCTGTACGGCTTCACCCGCACCAAGACCATCGCGATCCACCACGGTTGAAAGGCAGGGCGCCATGCGCCCCGCCCTGGCGATCAGAACACCGTCACCTGTGTGCCGATCTCTGCGACCGCATACAGCTTTTCGACATGCTCGTTATAGAGGCCATAGCAGCCCGACGACGACCGCCGCCCGATCTTGCGCGTGTCATGGGTGCCGTGGACCAGATAGGCCGGCCAGCCCAGGTACAGGCCGAACTTGCCCAACGGGTTTTCGGGCGCGCCCCCCTCGACCCGCTGCGGCAGGGTCGGATCCTTGACGCGCATGCTGGGCGTGGGCGTCCAGGGCGGGTTGGCGACCTTACGCACGATCTCGGTCTGGCCGCGGCGGGTCAGTTCGTCTGTCATCGGGATCGCGCAGGGAAAGACGAAATGCACGCTTTCGTCACCCGACCAGAAATGCACCGCACGCGAGGTCACGTCGGCCAACAGAACCCCCTTGCCCAAGGACGGATAGAAATCCTGCCAATGCCGCGCGCGGAACGACGACTGGTTGCGCTGCGGTCCCGGGTTTTCCTGGCCATAGGCCATGGCGGGGATCAGGACGCCCGTCGCCGCAAGACCTTGAAGGAAAGTTCTTCGGTCGCCGAAGGGACGATTCGTGGACATGCTGCTGCCTCGTGCTTGTATTGGCCTTTTCAGCGACAATAGCCCCGCGCGTGCCTTCCCCCAAGCCCCCGCCGCAAGGTTGGCGGCCCACCCCGGAGATTCTGCAACAGATGCAGGGGCACGCGGCCGATCACGCCTGCGGCAACGGACCCGCGGGACGCACCGCCTGCAACAGCGCGTTGAGCGCCGCCCGGCTGAGCGGCTTGACCAGCGATCGGTCCATCCCGGCCTGACGAAAGCTTGCCAGATCCTCTGGCATGGCATGGGCCGTCAGGGCCACGATGGGGCAGTCGCGGTTGGGGGCCGTCACCCGCGCGAATGCGCCGGGCCGCGTCGATGCCGTTCATGCGGGGCATGCTGATATCCATCAGGATCAGGTCGAACCGGCGCTGTTGGGCGGCGGCGACGCCGGCAAGGCCATCCTCGGCCTCGGTCACGTCGCATCCTTGGCGGCGCAGCATCTCGCGGGCAACCAGACGGTTGATGGCGTTGTCCTCGACCATCAGAATGCTGAGGCCGGGACAGTCCGGACTGGCCACCGCCTGCTGGGGCACCGTGTCGGGCGCAACGGGCGCAGGCTCCAGGGGCAGCGTGATCCGGAACGCGGTCCCCCTGCCCGGCTGGCTGGAGACCGTGATCTTTCCGCCCATGGCATCGACCAGGCCCTTGACGATGCTGAGGCCAAGTCCCGTCCCCTCGACCTTGCGGTCGAAGGTCGAACCCAACGTGACGAACGCATCGAAGATCCTGTCAAGATCGCCTGCGGGGATGCCAATACCCGTATCGGTCACGCGCAACGTGACGTGTCCCGGCGGCCCCGACGTATCGACCAGCACGGTGATATGTCCGTTCTCGGTGAACTTGATGGCGTTGCCGACCAGGTTCACGACGATCTGTTCCAGCCGCGCCGCATCGCCCAGGACCGGCGCCATATCGTCGCCGGAATATACCGCCATCAATTGGTTGCCCGCCGCCTGTGCCTGCGTCTGCAGACCCAGGATTGCCGAATCGACCAAGCTGCGCAGGTCGACCGGGTTCCGGGCCAGAACCAACTGACCGCTGCGCGCCCGCGAGGTGTCCAGCACATCGTTGACATGCCCCAGCAACATGCGGCCGGAATGCTCCATCGCGGCGACGTACTGTCGCTGGCGGTTGTCCAGTTCGGTCAGGCTCAGCAGGTCCAGCAAGCCCAGAATGCCGTTCAGGGGGGTCCGCATCTCATGGCTCATCACGGCGATCATGCGCGTCTTGGCCTGTTCGCCCGCGACGGCGCGGTCACGGGCCTCGATCAGTTCGGCCTCCTCGGCCGCGCGTCGGGATACGTCGCGCACGAAGGCGACCACCAGCGGTCCGTCCTCTCCTCGGGCGACCGACATGGACAGTTCGACGGGGATGATCCGGCCCGACTTGTGCCGGGCGGCGGTCTGCATGATATCGGGTCCGCCGGCGCGCGGGCGGGTGGTGCCGTCACGGACCCGGGCCAGAACCTCGCGCACCTTGGCACGCCGGTCGTGCGGGGTCAGCAGGTCGACGACGTCGGCGCCCACGGCCTCGGCTCGGTCATACCCGTAGATGCGCTGTGCTGCGGCGTTGAAGCCCAGGATCCGCCCATCGGGGCGCGCCACCAGGATTGCGTCGATCGACGCCTCGAACAGCGAATTCAGGCGATTGCTGACCGCGGCGATGCGGCGGTTTCGTTCGCCTGCGCTGCGCACCATCGCGGCCAGGACCACGACGCTGCCCGCCAGCACCATGAACAGCGGAACGACCAGCAGCGACAGGGTGGTCAATGCGCGGGCCACGCCTTCGCGGCGCAGCGCGGATTTCTCGGCGAACAGCCGCACCCCCTCCAGCGACACCTGCCTGACCAGGGGCACGGCGGCGTCGACGATGGGCATGATCCGGGGCAGACCCGCGATCAGTCCCGCGTCATCGCCGTCGATCACCGGCACGGCGGCGTCCAGCCCGGACTGGATCTCCTGCAGCGCGGTCGAGATGCCGGGTTCCGCGCGCAGGTGGTCATAGGTCCGCCCCTGCTGCAGCGTCTGGATGCGCGAATAGAAGATGTCGAACCGCTGCCGCAGATCCCGTGCCTGATCCGCGCCGGCACTCGGCGCGGCCAGCAGCAACGCGGCACGCTGCAGGGCCAGAACCTCGACCTCGGACTGGGCCAGGAACCATTGGGTGTTGTCCGTGGCGGCGGTCCCCATCTCGTCGATCTGACGGCGCGCATCGACCTGCAGCAGCCAGACGACCAGCCCCAGGGCCAGGATCACGCAACCGAAGAAGGCGGGCATCATCCTGACCGCCCGCGCGATGCGCGGGGATGCAGGTCGGTGCCCACTGCGTTGATCACCGCACGACCTCGATCCGGACCAGCTGCCAGATGCTGCGGGCATAGGTCACCTCGGACTGCAGTGCAGGATCGGAGTCATAGGGATAGATCACCCAGAGCGGCCCCTTGTCGCGCACGGACATCGCCTGCCCGTTCTGCTGGAACGCGACGATGGGATAATCCGCCGTCACCTCGTCCACGGGAATCTGCACCGCGTAATCGTTGATCGCCACGGCCGAGACCGTGCCCTCATCGATGCCTGCATCGGTCAGGATCGTCTGCAGCGGGACCCCGGTGAAGGTCGGCTGCCCCTCCGTCCAGATGGTCGAGGTGGCAAAGCTGACCGCCCAAACGCCTGAAGCGCCGCCTGGTCATAGGTCTGCGTGCCGTCCGGGCCGACCACGGTCAGCAACGGATCGTCGGCCAGCGCCGGACCCGCCAGCGCAAGCAAAAGGAAGAGGGCTGCGATCTTCATGGGACTGCCTTCGACAGGGTTGGTCGGGGTTGCGGTGTCGCGTCATCTTGACGCCCGCCGCGCCATTCTGGCAGCGAATCCTTTCTAAAATGCTATCGACCGACCGATGCTCTTTACTGGTATGGAAGTATGGTATAAATTTACGGAAAAAGGCCTTACATGATTCCGATCCGCGCTGCCACGACCGCTCAGCAGGTCCATGACTGGTTGTACCGCTGCGTCCTGCGCGGCGACCTGCTGCCGGGCACGCGCCTGTCGGAGACCGAGATCGCGGCCCAGGTCAACCTGTCGCGCCAACCCGTGCGCGAGGCCTTCATCCGGCTTGCCGCCGATGGCTTGGCCGAGGTGCTGCCCCAACGGGGCACCTATATCGGGCGCATCTCGATGCGGGCGGTCCTGTCGGCGCGCTTCATCCGCGAGGCGGTGGAAAAGCGACCTGGCCCGCCATGTGGCCGCCACCCGCCCCGACCTGACCGCGATGGCCGCCGAACTGACCGTGCAGGAAAGGTGCGATGTCGAAGGCGACGTGCCGGGGTTCATCGAATCGGACGACCGGTTCCACCGCGCCATGGCCTTGGCGGCGGATCAGGGCGCCGTCTGGCAGGATCTGGAACGGCTCAAGGCCCAGATGAACCGCCTGCGGCACCTGTCGATGCGCGTCTTCGACCGCAGCCAGACCATCGCCCAGCACCGTGCCGTCCTGACCGCGCTGCAGGCCGGCGACGCCGATGGCGCCGAAGATGCCATCCGCACGCATCTGCGCCAGATGCTGACCGAACTGCCGCAGATGGCCGCGGCGCATCCCGACTATTTCACCGACTGAAAGATCCCAAAACATGCCGCAAGCCGACCCCATCCGCATCCTGTCCATCGGCGAGGCCATGGTCGAGATGTCGCGCGCCCCAGATCCGGACCTGTGGCGGATGGGCTTTGCCGGCGACACGCTGAACACGGCCTGGTATCTGCGCCGCCTGTTGGACGACGCCTGGCAGGTCGACTATCTGACGCGGGTCGGCACGGGCGACTTTTCGACCCGGATGGTCGAGTTCCTGCGGGCCGAAGGGCTGGGCACTGCCCATGTCAGCCGTCAGCCCGATGCCGAGATCGGCCTCTATGCGATCAGCCTGACGAACGGGGAACGCAGCTTCTCCTACTGGCGCGACACGTCCGCGGCGCGGCGGCTGGCCGACGACCCGACCCTGCTGCACGCCGCCCTTCAGGGCTGCGCAATGGCCTATCTATCGGGGATCACGCTGGCGATCCTGCCCCCGCAGGGACGCATCGGCCTGATTCAGGCGCTGGACCGGGCGCGGCAGGCCGGCACCACGGTCGTCTTCGACACCAACCTGCGCCCGCGACTGTGGGCCGACGTGGACACCATGCGTGCGGTCACGCAGGACGCTGCCGGCCGCGCGGATCTGGTCCTGCCCAGCTTCGACGACGAGGCCGCGCTGTTCGGCGATGCCGATCCGCAGGCGACGCTGGACCGCTATCTGGCCCTGGGCGCGGGCCAGGTGGTGGTCAAGAATGGCGGTGGGCCGATCCGGTTCGGCGGGCGCGATGGTGCGGGCCACATCGACGATCTCAGCGTCGAGCCCCCGGTCGACAGCACCGCCGCGGGCGACAGCTTCAATGCGGGCTATCTGGCGGCACGGCTGACAGGGGGCCGATTGCGCCGGTGCCATCCGGGCCGGGCACGCGCTTGGCCGACAGGTGATCCGCCATCCGGGCGCCTTGATCCGGCAGGCGGTTCAGGACGCGCGGCGCTGACTACAGCACCGCGCCGATCTGCCAGGGCAGGAACTCGTGGTCGCCCAGGCCCAGGGCCTCGCTTCGGGTGACCTGGCCCGAGGCGGTGCGCAGGATCAGATCGACGATCTGGCGGCCCTTGTCGTCAAGGCTGACACCGGACAGCACGTCGCCGCAGTTCAGATCCATGTCGTCGCGCATTGCGGCGAACAGGGCATCGTTCGTCGCCAGCTTGAGGGTCGGCGCGGGTTTCGACCCGAAGGCCGATCCGCGCCCGGTGGTGAACACGATCAGCTGCGCCCCCCCGGCGATCTGACCCGTGGCCGAGACCGGGTCGTAACCCGGCGTGTCCATGAAGTTCAGGCCCGGCGCGGTGATGGGTTCGGCATAATCCAGCACGGCGTTCAGCGGCGTGGCGCCCGCCTTGGCCACCGCGCCCAGGGATTTCTCAAGGATCGTCGTCAGCCCGCCCGCCTTGTTGCCGGGGCTGGGATTGTTGTCCAGCGAGGCGCCGTTCATCGCGGCATACCCCTCCCACCAGCGCAGGCGGGCCAGCAGCCGGTCGGCCAATGCCGGGTCGGCGGCGCGGTCCAGCAGCAGGCGTTCCGCGCCGTGGATCTCGGGCGTCTCGGACAGCACGACCGATGCACCCTGCGCGGCCAGGATATCGCAGGCCACCCCAAGTGCCGGGTTGGCCGTGATGCCCGAAAATCCGTCCGACCCGCCGCATTGCAGCCCGATCCGCAGGGCCGATGCCGGGGCGGGTGCGCGCGTCACTGCATTGACCTGCGGCAGCATCTAGCGGACGCGGGACTTGATGGCGTCGATGGTCGCGCGGGTGCCGCCGTTGTCCTGGATCGTCAGCCCGTGAAACCGCGCGGCCTGTCCCAGCTCCTGCTTCATGCGGGCGATCTGCATCACCTCGCAGCCCAGCCCTACGAACAGCGCGGCCCCGACGTTCGGGTGCCCGGCATGCCCGGTCAGCACCCGCTGCAGCGCGATCCACCCCGGACCGCTGTCGGCCATCCCGCAGCCCGATCCGTGGGCAAAGGCCACCACCCCGTCAACATTCGGATAATCGGCCAGCGCGCCCTCGGCCTGCAATTCGTCGGCGGCGCGGCGGATGACCGTCGCCGAACAGTTGACCGTCGCCACCAGCGCCACGAAGTTGCGCGTGCCGACCTGTCCGCCGTCGCGGTGATAGCCCTGAAACTGCATCTCCGGCCCGCGATGCCGGTCAAGAGCCGTCCGCGCGGCGGCAAGCCCGGCGCCGGGAGTCTGGTCGCGGTCGTGATCGCCAAAGGCCAGGTTGTGGCTGTGAACATGGTCGCCCGCCACGATGTCGCAGGTGGCATAACCGATGACCTGCCCGTACTTCACCACCGCCGCCCCCCGCGCGATGTCCGCGCGGGCGATCTTGTGTCCGGCAGGCGCCACGCCGCGCGTGGTCAGGATGGCGACGGTGTCCGACGGGTTCAGGACCAGCGGTTCAGCCACTTGCGGCGACCCGCGCGCCATCACGCACCAGCTTCGTCAGCGCATCGGTCAGCTCCGCGCGGAACCCCGTGTCGTCGCGCAGCACGGCGGGAAAGACCTGCGACAGGGCCAGGAACCCGTCGACCGTCGCCGCCGGATCGTCGCGCCACAGCGCGGCCATCTGCGGGGCCAGCGGGTCTTTGACCTCGATCGTTCCACCCGTCTCGTCGCGCCCCGAGGCATAGCGCATCCAGGCCGCCACGGCCAAGGTCAGCCCCGGTACGGGCCGCCCGGCGGCGCGGCCTTCGGCGATGGTGCCAAGGATGCGCTGCGGCAGTTTCTGGCTGCCGTCCATGGCGATCTGCCAGGTCCGGTGACGGATCGCCGGATTGGCATAGCGCGCCGCCAGCGCGTCGGCATAGGCTGCAAGGTCGGTGCCCGGCGGCGGCGTCAGCGCCGGGATGATCTCGGACCGCCACAGACGGTCGACGAATTGCGCCATCACCGGGTCGGCCATCGTGTCGGCGATGGTCTGGTGCCCGGCCAGATAGCCCAGATAGGCCAAGCTGGAATGGGTGCCGTTCAGCATCCGCAGCTTCATGTGCTCGAACGGCGTCACGTCGTCGACCAGCTGCACGCCGACCGCGCCCAGGTCCGGGCGACCGTTGCAGAACCGGTCCTCGACCACCCATTGGCGGAAGGGTTCGTGCATCACCGGGGCCTCGTCGCGCCGGCCCGTCAGGGTCTCGACCCGGTCCAGATCGGCGGGCGTGGTGGCCGGAACGATGCGGTCGACCATGGTCGAAGGGAAGGCCCCTTGCGCCTCGATCCAGGCGGCCAGATCGGGGTCGATCAGCCGCGCCAGGTCCAGCACGACGCCACGCACGACATGGCCGTTTTCCGGCAGGTTGTCGCAGCACAGCACGGTGAAGGGCGGGATACCGGCCCCGCGACGCGCCTGCAGGGCCCGGACCAGAAAACCCGGCGCCGATCTGGGCAGCGGATTGTCCAGATCATGGCGAATGTCGGGGTGATCGGCGTTCAGCCGTCCCGTGGAAGGCTCATGGCAATAGCCCTTTTCGGTGACCGTCAGGCTGACGATCCGCACCGCGGGTGCGGTCATCGCGTCCAGCACGGCCTGGGGGTTTTCAGGCGCGACCAGAACGTCGCGCAGCACGGTGACGACCTGCGCGGTCTCTCCCTCCGGTCCCAGCTGCAGCGCGGTATAGGCCCAGCCCTGCGGGGCCAGCCGGTCGCGCGTGCCGGGCGATTGCAGCGACACGCCGACGATCCCCCAGTCACCGCCCGAAGCTGCCATGGCTTGTTCGACATAGATTGCGCCATGCGCACGAAAGAACGCACCCAGGCCCAGATGAACGATGCCCGCGGGTTCGGCGGACGGGGTATGGTGCAACCTAGCGGGCAAGCCAGCCTCCATCGACGTTGAGGATCGCGCCGTTGACGTAATCGGACGCGGGCGCGGCCAGGAACACGGCGGTCTGGGCGATATCCTCGGGGCGGCCCCACCGGCCGGCGGGGATGCGCTCCAGGATGGCGCGGCTGCGGTCGGGATCGGCGCGCAGTGCCTGCGTGTTGTTCGTCTCGATATAGCCCGGGGCGATGGCGTTGACGTTCAGGCCGCGCCCGGCCCATTCGTTGGCCATCAGCTTGGTCAGCCCCGCCACGCCATGCTTCGACGCGGTATAGGACGGCACCCGGATGCCGCCCTGAAAGGACAGCAGCGACGCGATGTTGATGATCTTGCCCCTTCCCCGTGGCAGGGCGGCGCGCGCAAAGGCCTGGCAGGTAAAGAACAGCGCCTTGGCATTCACGTCCATCACCGCGTCCCAATCGGCCTCGGTGAAATCGACCGCATCGTCGCGGCGGATGATGCCCGCATTGTTCACCAGGATGTCGATGGGCTGGTCCGCAAAGACGTCGCGCGCCGCCATCGGATCGGCGAAATCCAGGGTCAGCGACCGCCCCGCCTTGTCAGACACCTGGCCCATCATCGCCACCGTCTCGGCGCAGTCGCGCCGGCCGCTGGCGATCACGTCCGCCCCGGCCTGCGCCAAGGCCACGGCGATGGCCTGACCGATGCCGGTATTCGCGCCGGTGACCAGGGCTGTGCGTCCCTCGAGGGAAAAGGGGGTCACCGCAGGTCCTCCGGCTGGATGAAGTCCATGTCGGTGTAATCGACATTGTCCCCCGCCATCGCCCAGATGAAGGTGTATTCACCGATGCCCGCGCCGGAATGGATCGACCAGGTCGGCGACAGCACCGCCTGTTCGTTGGCCACGAACAGGTGGCGCGTCTCTTGCGGTTCGCCCATCAGGTGCAGGACCCGCGATTCCGGCGCCATGCCGTGATAAAGGTATGCCTCCATCCGGCGGTCATGGACATGGGCGGGAATGGTGTTCCAGACCGACCCTTCCTGCAGCGAGGTATAGCCCAGCACCAGCTGGCAGCTTTCCATGACCAGCGGATGGATGAACTGCTTGATGACGCGCTTGTTCGAGGTCGCGGTCGCGCCCATCTCGACCTTCTTGGCCTGATCGACGGTGATCAGCCGATGCGGCAGCGCGCGATGGGCGGGCGCCGAGGTGATGTAGAACCGCCCCCCGCCCGAAAACGTCACCGCCCCCGCGCCCATGCCCAGATACAGCACGTCGCCATTGGCCATGTCCCAGCCCTGCCCCGCGGCCTCCACCCGGCCCGGCCCGCCAATATTGACGATGCCCATCTCGCGGCGGTCCAGAAAGCTGGGCGTGCGGGTTTCGTCGATGGCGTCCAGGGTCAGGGGCGCCCCGTCCGGGACCGCGCCCCCAACCACAAAGCGGTCGTAATGCGTATAGGTCAGGCGGATCTGACCGGCGGCGAACAGACCCTCGACCAGGAAATGCTGCCGCAGCTGGGCGGTGTCCATGCCGCGGGCGTGGTCCGGGTGGATCGCGTGGCGGGTTTCGACATGGGTCATCAGGGGTCCTTTCACAGAAAATCGTCGCGGCGGGGGGTGAAGCTGTCGATCAGCACGCCCTCCTCCAGGCACAGGCAGCCGTGTTCGGCGCCCGAGGGAATGATGAAGGCATCGCCGGGCCCGACCTCGGACGGTTGGCCGTCGATGGTGAAGCGGTAGCGGCCCGACTGGACATAGGTCGACTGCACATGCGGATGGCTGTGCAGCGCGCCCCGGTCGCCCGCCGCAAAGGCGAAGCGGACAACCATCAGGTCCGGCGCATGGGCCAGGACGGTGCGGACGGGATCGGTCATGGCGACACCTTCATCAGCGGAACACGGAGGGCAGCCACAGCGACAGCGCCGGGACATAGGTGACCAGCATCAGCGTGGCGAAGGCCGCGCCGTAGAACGGCCAGATCGTGCGCATCGCCTGCCAGATGCTGATGCGGCCCACCGCGCAGCCCACGAACAGCACCGCGCCGACGGGCGGCGTGCACAGGCCGATCCCCAGGTTCAGGATCATGATGACCCCGAAATGCACCGGATCGACGCCGAAGGCGGTGGCGACCGGCAGAAAGATCGGCGTTGTGATGACGATCAGCGGCGACATGTCCATGAACGTCCCCAGGATCAGAAGGACGATGTTGATCATCAGCAGGATCACGATGGGGTTGCTGGACACGCTCTGCAGGATCTCGACCAGCTGTGTCGGCACGCGCAGATAGGCCAGCAGCCAGCCGAAGCAGGCCGCGCAACCGATCACCAGCAGCACCATGGCGGTGGTGCGCACCGCGCCCTTGGTCGCCTCGACGAATTCGGACCAGGGCAGGCTGCGATAGACCAGGGCCGTCACCAGCAGCGCATAGACCACCGCCACGTTCGAGGACTCGGACGCCGTGAACCAGCCCGACCGCACGCCCCCGAAGATGATCGCGATCAGGATCAAGCCGGGCATGGCGGACACGAACAGCGCGCCCAGCATCCGCAGGCCCGGGAACGGCTCGGTCGGATAACCCTTCCGGCGCGCGACCCACCAGGCGGTGACCATCAGCGATACCGCCAGCAGCAGGCCCGGAATGATGCCGGCGGTGAACAGGTCTGCGATGGACAGACGGCCCCCGGCGGCGATGGAATAGATGATCATGTTGTGGCTGGGCGGGATCATCAGCGCGATGATGGAACTGACGACCGTGATGTTCACAGCGTAATCGACGTCGTAACCGCGCGCCTTCATCTGGGGGACCATCAGGCCGCCCACTGCGCTGGCGTCGGCCGCGGCCGACCCGGACACGCCGCCGAACATCAGCGAGGCCATGATGTTGACCTGGCCCAGCCCGCCGCGCATGTGCCCGACCATCGCACCGGCCAGCGCCACCAGGCGCCGGGCGATGTCGCCCCGCACCATCAGGTCTCCCGCGAAGATGAAGAACGGGATGGCGATCAGCGCAAAGACCGAAATGCCACTGTTCAGGCGCTGGAACACCACCACCGGCGGCAGTCCCATATAGAGGACGGTCAGAAAGCTGGCCACGCCCAGGCAGAAGGCCACCGGCGTGCCGATCATCAGCAGCGTCACGAAGCTGCCGAACAGGATCCACAATTCCATGATTTCAAGTCCTTTCGCGGGGGCGCGCAGCCTTGCCGTCCAGAAGGTCATCGGCGCGCACCGCACCCGGCGCGCCGTCGACGACGCCGTCCGCGGCATCGTCCATGTCACCAAAGCGCATCGTCTTCAGCCCCGCCGCGCGGCGCAGGATGCGTTCGATCGAAAACAGCATCAGCAGGATGCCGCCCCCGATCAGCGGCGCGAAATCCCACAGGCGGGAAATGCCGATGCCCGGCACTACGCCGCTGGCCGCGCGCGCCGCCAACTGCCAGCCGAACCACGCCATGCCGAAGCCGAAGGCCGTCACGACCACGTCGGACAGGCTGTGGAACCACGGCCGCCAGCTTTCCGGCACGACCATTAGGCCGACGTCGAAGGACAGGTGATAGCCTTCCTTGACCCCCACGGCGGCGCCCAGGAAGATGAACCAGCCCATCAGCATGACGGCGGCCGGTTCGGCCCAGAACAGGCTGGACCCCATCACGTAACGGAAGAACACCTGCGCAAAGACAAAGGCGGTCATCAGGACCAGCCCGATTCCCGCCAGCCACAAGGCCGCCTGCGCGACCGCGCCGGTCAGCGTGGCAAATCTGATCATCCCCTCGCGCATCGCGCATCCCCCGGAAAAGAAAAGGCCGCCCGCGAGGTCCGCGGGCGGCGTGATGTCACTGGGTCGCGCGGATGCGTTCGACCAGGTCCTTGTTCTCGGGGGTGGTCACGTACTTGTCGTAGACGGGCACCATCGCCTCGATGAACGGAGTCTTGTCGATCTCGGTGATGACCTCGGCACCGGCGGCGGTCACTTTGTCCAGCGATTCCTGTTCCTGCGCCGCCCACAGCTCGCGCTGCAGGGTCGAGGAATTCTGCGCCGCCTCGCGTAGGATCGCCTGATCCTCGGGGGTCAGCTTGTCCCAGCTGGTCTTGGACATCGCGACCAGTTCGGGAACGATCAGGTGCTCGTCCAGGGTGAAGTACTTGGCGACCTCGGCGTGGCCCGAGCTGTCATAACTGGGAAAGTTGTTCTCGGCCCCGTCGATCACGCCGGTCTGGATGCTGGAATAGACCTCTCCATAGGGCATCGGCGTGGCGTTGGCGCCAAGCGCGTCCATCATGTCGACGAACACGTCGTTCTGCATGACGCGGAACTTCATCCCCTCGAGGTCGGCGATCGACTGGATCGGCCGCTGCGAGTTGTAGAAGCTGCGCGCGCCGCCGTCGTACCAGGCCAGCGCCACCAGATCGCGCTCTTCGAACGCGGCGGCGATCTCCTCGCCGATGGGACCGTCCAGGACCGCGTGGCTGTGCTCGACGGACGTGAACAGATAGGGCAGCGACATGATCTGGGTGACCGGCACGATGTCGTTGAACGACCCGAAGCTGGCGCGGACCATGTCGATGACGCCGAACTGGGTCTGCTCGATCGTGTCCTTCTCCTCGCCCAGCTGGGACGACGGGAACACCTCGATGCAGATGCGGCCGTCGGTCTTCTCGCGGACCTCCTCGGCCATGGCCTTGACACCCTCGACCGTCGGATAGCCGTCGGGATGGGTATCGGACGACCGCAGCGTGATCTCGCAGGCGGTGGCGAAGCTGGCCGAGGCCAGCAGGCCCGCCAGGGTTGTCATCAGCAGTTTCATGTTATCCTCCCAGATACAGATGCTCAAAGCTTGTAGGCCCGCTTGGCCAGGCCATAGGTCAGGTCGCGCGCCACCTCGGGGGCCTCGTCCTCCTCCAGACGTCCCGATGCGACCAGGTCGGCCAGCCAGGCGCAATCGACCCTGCGCGCCACGTCGTGACGGGCCGGGATCGAACAGAAAGCGCGCGTGTCGTCGTTGAACCCCACGGTGTTGTAGAACCCCGCCGTTTCCGTGGTCATCTCGCGAAAGCGGCGCATCCCTTCGGGGCTGTCATGGAACCACCAGGCCGGACCCAGCCGCAGGCAGGGCCAGACCCCGGCCATCGGTGCCAGTTCGCGGGCATAGGCGGTCTCGTCCAGCGTGAACAGGATCACCGTCAGGCGCGGGTCCATGCCCACCGCATTCAGCAGCGGCCGCAGCGCGGTCACGTAATCGGTGCGGCCAGGGATGTCGAAGCCCTTGTCGCGGCCGAACATCGCCAGCACGTCGTCGGAATGGTTGCGGCGCGACCCGGGGTGGATCTGCAGGACCAGCCCGTCGTCAAGGCTCATGCGCGCCATCTCGGTCAGCATGTGGCCGCGGAACGCGTCGGCCTCCTCTGCGGTGCAGGTGCCGCGCAGGGCCTTGGCGAACAGCGCAGCGGCCTGGTCGCGGGGCAGATCCTCGGTGCGGGCCGAGGCGTGGCCATGGTCGCTGGACGTCGCCCCGTGGTCGATGAAGAACGCCCGACGCGCCCGATGCGCGTCCAGGTATCCGTCCCAGGTCGCGGTGTCGAACCCGGTCTGCTGGCCCATCAGCGCGACATTGTCGGCGAACCCGGCCATCTCGGGGTCGATCACGCCGTCCGGACGATAGGCGGTGATGACCCTGCCCCCCCAGTCGCTGTCGCGGATCATCCGATGCCAGCGCAGATCGTCGGTCGCGGCCTCGGTCGTGGCGATCGCCTCGATGTTGAAACGGTCGAACAGCGCGCGGGGCCGGAATTCGGGCCGGGCCAGGCAATCGGCGATGTGATCGTAATACCAGTCGGCCGTGTGTTCGGACAGGCGGCGGTCGATGCCGAAGACGTGCTGGAAGCTGTGGTCCAGCCACAGGCGCGACGGCGTGCCGCGAAACAGCGGATAATGCCGCGCGAACAGCCGCCAGATGGTCCGGCCATCCGTTTCGGTCGGCCCGCCATCGGCGCGGGGCACCCCCAGGTCGGTCAGCGCCACCCCCTGCGAACACAGCATGCGGAACACGTAGTGATCGGGCGTCACGAACAGCTGCGCGGGGTCGGGGAATGCCTCGTTCTCCGCGAACCAGCGCGGATCGGTATGGCCATGCGGGCTGACGATCGGCAGGTCGCGCACCTGTTCGTACAGCGCGCGGGCCAGATCGCGGGCGCGGCCATAGGTCGGGAACAGGCGGTCGTCGTCCAGCAGTGTCATGTGATCCCCCTCCGACTCACTTGCCATTCCGCTAGTCGTCTAATATGCTAGTTTACAGGTTCGGTCAACGCGGGGATGATCATGTCGGTTCAGGAACTGGACAGCTTGCCACCGCTGCAGGATCTGCGCCCCCGCACCGTCACCGACCAGATCTTCGAGCATCTCTATGCACGGGTCGTCGGGCTGGACCTGCCCCCCGGCGCAAAGCTGTCCGAGGCCGAGGTCGCGGCCCGGATGGGTGTGTCGCGCCAACCGGTGCGCGACGCCTTCTATCGGCTGTCGCAACTAGGCTTCATTCAGATCCGCCCGCAGCGCGCGACCACCGTCACCCCGATCTCGACCGAGGCGGTGATGCAGGCCTATTTCATCCGCAGCGCGCTGGAACAGGCGACCATGCGGGTCGCGGCGCTGACGTTGCAGCCGTCGGACTGGGACGGCCTGGAACGCCTGATCGACCTGCAGGAGGCCGCCAGCCGGGAGGACCGGCGCAGCGATTTCCATGCCCTGGACGACCAGTTCCACCGCGACATCTGCGCGGCGGCGGGCAAGGAATTCGTCTGGAACCTGGTGCGCGACAACAAGGGCCATATGGACCGCGCGCGCTTTCTGTCGCTGTCCTACGGCGCCTCGACCGCCTTCATCGAGCATCGGGATATCCTGACCGCCCTGCGCGCCCGCGACCCCGAGGCCGCCGCAGGCGCCCTGCGCGACCATCTGAGCCATATCGAACACATCCTGGAACGGCTGCGCATCGACCAGCCGGGCATCCTGGCCTAGCCGGCCGGTACCACCAGCACCGCCCGGAAATCGTTGACGTTGGTCAGCGTCGGCCCGGTGCGGATCAGGCTGTCCGTCGCGTCGAACAGGCTGTAGCTGTCATGCCCCGCCAAGGCCGCGCGCATGTCCAGGCCCAGCTCCGCGACCCGCTGCGGCAGATCGGGGCCGATGATGGCGCCTGCCGCGTCCTCGGTCCCATCGATGCCGTCGGTGTCCGCGGCAAGCGCGTGGATGCCCGGCTGCCCGCGCAGCGCCACGGCCAGGGACAGAAGAAACTCGGTGTTGCGCCCGCCGCGGCCGGGATCGCCCAGACCGATGGTCACGGTAGTCTCTCCGCCCGACAGCAGGACCGCGGGGGCCGTGGCGGGGGTGCCATGGGCGGCGGTGGCGCGGGCGATGCCGGCCATGGCGATGCCCAGCTGCGCGGCCTCTCCCTCCAGCGCGTCGCCCAAGAGGACGGGCGTCACCCCGGCCCGTTCCGCCACGCGGGCGGCCGCCAGCAACGACATCTGCGGCGTGGCGATCAGGCGGTAATCGGCGTCGAAGGCCGCGGCGGGCTGCGGCGGCGCCATCAGCAGATCACGCGCCGCCTGCGGCAGGTCGGGGCCTAGCCGGTCGACCAGCCAGGACAGGTCCTGTCCGGCGGTGGGGTCCGGCACCGTCGGACCGGACGCGATGGCCGCCGGATCGTCGCCCGGAACGTCGGAAATCGCCAGCGTCACCAGCCGTGCGTGCGCGGCCGCCTGCGCCAGCCGCCCGCCCTTGATCGCCGACAGGCGCCGGCGGACGCGGTTCATGTCCTCGATCGTCAGGCCCGACCGCAGCAGCAGGCGGTTGACCACGATCTTGTCTTCCAGCGTCAGCGGCGCGCGGGGTGCCGCCATCAGCGCCGACCCCCCGCCCGAGATCAGCGCCAGCACCAAGTCGTCCGGGCCCGCCGCCTTGGCCGCAGCCAGAATTCGTTCGGCGGCATCCTGCGACGCCGCGTCAGGCACCGGGTGGGACGCCTGGCACACGGTGATGCGCCGCGTCGGAACCTGGTGCCCATCCCGCGTGACCACGATGCCGGACAGGTCGACATCGGGCCAGGCCGCCTCCAGCGCGGCGGCCATGGCGGCGGCGGACTTGCCCGCGCCCACCACGATGCAGCGGCCCTGCGGCTTGGGCGGCAGGTGATCGGCCAGCACCTGCGCGGGATCGGCGGCGCCCACCGCCGCATCGAACATGTCGCGCAACAGCGCCTGTGCCTGGTCCTGGTTCATTCCGCCTCCGTCGGTGATCGCGTCGCCCGGGGGCGCGCCTGTGCCGCCATCATAGGGATGGTGCCGCGGTTTGCCAGCACCGCCGCCGCTGGCCCCTGCCCCGCCGATCTGCTAGGGCGCCCCGGATTGCGGTCCCGCGCCGCCCCAACCCGCCCGAGGCCCCGGTGACCCAGCATGTTCTGCGCAGCGTCCTTCGCGACGGCACCGGCGATCTGCACGCCACGCTGGACGCGCAGGTGGGCGCGCTGGACAGCCCGGCGGCCTATCTGGCCTATCTGCGCGGCAGCCACGCGTTTCGCAGCGCCATCGATCCGCTGCTGGAGGCCGGCTCGGCCCGGATCGGCTGGCGGCCGGTGATGCTGTCGGATGCGACGGCGCGCGATCTGGCGGACCTTGGCGCAGGGCGCCCGACCCCGGTGGCCCCGCCTGCCCTGCCCGACGCCGCGTCCGTCGCGGGTGCGCTGTATGTGGTCGAAGGATCGACCATCGGTGCGGCGCTGATTGCGCGCAGGGCGGCGGCCCTGGGGTACACCGCGGGCCACGGCGCATCGCACCTGGCGCTGCAGACGGGCGATCCGCGCCGGTGGCGGCGGTTTCTGGACTGGCTTCATGCCGCGGACCCGGACCCCGCGCGGGCGGTCAAGGCCGCACGGGCGGTGTTCCAGACCGCCATGACCGCATTTACGCAACGGTAAACGAAAAGCAATTGGACGGCTGACATGGTCCGCCTTAGAAATCCGAAATGTCCACAGCCCTGCCCAACCCTGCCGATGCCCGTGATCTGACTGCCTGCGACCGCGAACCGATCCATGTTCCCGGATCGATCCAGGCGCATGGCCACCTTCTGATCTTCGACCCGGGCGATGGCCGGATCGTCGGCGCCGCGGGACGTGCCGACGGCCTGACGCGCGACCTGATCGGCCAGACCCTGTCGCAGGCGCTTGGCGGTGTGCTGCGCAATGCGATCGACGATCTGCCCGATATCGGTCCCGTTCCCCTGGCACCCGTGATGATCGAGGGGGCATCCTGGGACCTGCTGGCCTATCGCAGCGGCGGGCATGTCGTGATCGAGATGCTGCCCGCGCTGGATCAACCGCCGCTGGATGCACGTTTCCTGGGCCGGATGCAGGCGCTGGACGCGGTGCTGGAACGGGCGTCGTCCCTGCCCGACCTGATGCGGAACGCGGCGGGCGTGTTCCGCAAGCTGACCGGCCACGCGCGGGTGATGATCTATCGCTTCATCGACGACGAGGCCGGGGCCGTGGTGGGCGAAAGCCGTGCCAAGGGCATGGGCACGTTCATGAACCACCATTTCCCGGCATCCGACATTCCGCGCCAGGCGCGCGTCCTTTACGTGCGTAACCGCGTGCGGGTCATTGCCGACGTGCATGCCCCGGTCCAGCCGATCACCGGCAGCGTTCCCGGGATCGAGGCCATCGACCTCAGCGATTCGATGCTGCGCAGCGTCTCTCCGGTGCACCTGCATTATCTGCGCAACATGGGGGTGGGTGCATCGGCGTCGATGTCGATCATCAAGGACGGGGCGCTGTGGGGTCTTGTCGCCTGTCACCACCCCGAACCGCGCGACCTGTCACTGGCCACGCGCCTGGCCTGCCAGTCCCTGGCCGACAGCCTGGCCCGCCAGATCCGCCTGCGCGAGGAGACGGTGCTGTATCGCGAACGCATCCGCCTGCGCGCGCACGAGGATACCGTGCTGGCCCGTCTTGGTCCTGACGACCAGCTGGACCAGTTCTTCGCGCAATCCGCGGGACCGCTGGCCGAGCTGGTGGGCGCCGACGGCTTTGCCGCCGTTCAGGGCAGCGAGCTGTTCTCGTCGGGCAGCTGCCCCGATCCGGCGGCGCTGCGCCATCTGGCCGACCATGTGCGCCAGTCTGCGGCGATCACACCCTTTGTCAGTTCCGACCTAGAACGCGTCATCCCTGCGGCGGCGGCCTATCGCGACGTCGCCAGCGGCATGCTGTCGGTCACCATGTCGACCGAGGTGCCGACAATCCTGATGTGGTTCCGCGCCGAAAAGCTGCAGGTCGTGACTTGGGCCGGCAACCCGCACAAGGACGTCCCCACGGTCCCCGGGGCCACGCTGGAGCCGCGCGCATCCTTTGCGGCCTGGTCCGACGAAGTGCGCGGCAAGTCGCGCCCCTGGACCGCCGCCGAGGTCGAAGCCGCCAGCCGCCTGGTTCGCCTGATGCTGGAGGCGCGCAGCTCGCGGCGCATCCGCCGGCTGAACGCCGAGCTGTCCATCACGCTGCGCGAGAACGAGAGCCTGATCCAGCAAAAGGAATTCCTGCTGCGCGAGGTCAACCACCGCGTCCAGAACAGCCTGGCCTTGGTGGCATCCTTCCTGCGCATGCAGGGCCGGGGCGCCGATCCCCTGGTCCGCACCCAGCTGGACGAGGCGCAAAGCCGACTGTCGGCCGTCAGCCTGGTCCATCGCCGCCTTTATCAGGACGACAGCGCCCAGATCGTGGACTTGGCGATCTATCTGGACGACTTGCTGCGCGACATGAAATCGTCGCTGGACCCGGCTTGGGCCGACGCGATCCAGACCGAATTCGCGCCCATCCTGGTATCAGCGGATCGTGCAGTCAGCATCGGCCTGCTGACCAACGAGATCGTCGCGAATGCCATCAAGTACGCCTATGAGGGCCAGCCCGGCCCGGTGTCGGTCGTGCTGTCGCAGACGCGCAACGGGATGCTGTTGTCCGTGACCGACAACGGCGTGGGGTCGGACGGGTCCATCAAGGGCACCGGTTTTGGCATGCGGATGGTCGCGTCGCTGGTCGAGCAGCTGGGCGGCAAGCTGCAGTCGGACACGAATGCGCCCGGTCTGCGGGTGGTGATCACCGCTCCCCTGGACTGACGCCCCATTGCGCGGCGAAGGCGGGCGAGGCCACGAAGCTGCCGGGTTCGGGCGACACGGGGGGCGGATCGCACACGCCCTCCTCCAGATATTTCAGCGCAGCGACGAAGCCCGCTGATGAGAACGGCTTGGCGATGACGCCATGCGCGCCGTCGAAATCGTCGGGGATCTTCTTCGGGTTGGCCGTGACAAAGACCACGATGGTGTCGGGCCACTGCTTCTGGATGGCGCTGTTGACCTGCAGGCCGGTGCTGCCGCGTGCCAGCTGCATGTCGACCAGCGCGACGTCCGGGGCCTTGTCCGTGGGCAGGGCCATCACGTCCTGCAGTGACGATGCCACGGCCAGCACCTGATGGCCGGCATCCTCGATCATCATCTCGATGTCCATCGCGATGATGAACTCATCCTCGACCACGAGGATCGACAGCGGCGCCTTGGGGCGGTTCATGGAATTTCCTTGTCGATGACGACGCTGACCTGGATCGACCCATGATCGGTCCTGGACCAGGCCACGCGCGTTCGTGTCTGTGCGGCAAGCCGAGAGATGATCTGTTCGTTCACCCCGGACGGCGAATAGACCGGATCGGCCTCGGCGTCCCCGTGGCCCGGAGGTCCGAAGCCGATGGACAGCTCGACCCGCGCGGGCGTCGTCCGCGACGAGATGTCGAAGACCTGGCCCTCCGCGACGTTTTCGGGGCGGATCATGTGGGCCAGGATTTCGTTCACGATCAGCCCGATCGCCGCCGCCTGCCCCGCAGGCACCTCGGCCCGGCCCAGATCGGCGCGGATGCGGATGTCGCAATCGGCGCGGCTTTGCGTCAGGTCGGAGGCAAGGTTGACGGCATAGGATCCGATGTCGAACCGCGTGACGTCGTCGGACTGGTACAGATGGCGATGCACCGTGGCCAAGGCATCGATCCGGGTCATCATCGCGCGCAGCATGTCGGCCGTGTCGCTGTCCGCCGCCTCGCGCAGCTGCAGGCGCAGGATCGACCCGATCATGGTCATGTTGTTCTTCACGCGGTGATCGACCTCGTGCAGCAGCAAACGCTGTGCATCCAGCGAATCGCGCAGTTCGGCGACGCGGCGGGTCACCTCGGCCTCGACCCGCGATTTCTCGCGCGCCATGCGGGACTGCACGTCGATCCGGTCGGTGACGTCCAGCTGCGAGGCAAAGAAGAACCGGATACGGCCCGCATCGTCGCGCACCGGGCTGAGATACAGCGCGTTCCAGAACGACGTCCCGTCCTTGCGATAGTTCAAAATATCGACCGAGATGTCGGTCCCGTTCTCGACCGCCTCGCGCAGGCGGCGGATCGTGTCCTGATCTGTCTGCGACCCCTGCAGGAACCGGCAGTTGCGGCCCATCAGCTCGTCGCGGTCGTACCCGGTCAGACGCTGGAACGCGTCGTTGGCAAAGACGATGGGATTGTCGGGCAGGCTGGGGTTGGTGATGATCATCGGCATGCGCGTCGCGCGCACCGCGGCCGCGAAGGGATCGCCGCGTCCGTGTTCATGATGCAGCGCCTCGGTCAGGTGCCAGTCGTCCCGTTCGTCCACGTCGCGTCCCTTGTAAGCCTGCACCGGACCCTGTCGTCTGCTTCAAGGCACTGCCGCCTTGAATGGTTCCGGAATATCGGAAAAGGATCGCGGTGACAGGCCCTCAAAGGTGACATGATGACCACGACGACAGATCTTCCCGACCTGAGAGAGCGCCTGCGGACCATGGCCCGCAGCCCCGGCCGGACCATGATCGCGTTGGCGGGCCCTCCGGGCGCGGGCAAGAGCCATGTCACCGACGCGCTTCTGGCCGATCTGCCGGGGGCGGCGCTGCTGCCGATGGACGGGTATCACCTGGACGACCGGCTGCTGTCGGCACGCGGCGATCTGCCGCGCAAGGGGGCGCCCTGGACGTTCGACCTGAACGGCTTTGCGGTCATGCTGGAGCGGCTGGCCGCCGATGACGGCCGCGACGTGCTGGTCCCAGTCTTCGACCGTGACCTGGAGATCAGCCGCGCCGCCGCGCGTGAGATCCCGGCCTCGGCCCGGCTGATCCTGGTCGAGGGGAACTATCTGCTGCTGGACCGGCCCGGCTGGCGCGACCTGGGGCGTCATTTCGCGCTGACCGTGATGCTGGACGTGCCGCAGGCGGTGCTGCGGGCCCGCCTGACGGCCCGCTGGCGCGATCTGCCCCCCGATCAGGCCCGCGCCAAGCTGGAGGCCAACGACCTGCCCAACATGGAACTGGTGCTGACCGCCAGCCGTGCGCCCGACCTGATCCTGCCGAACGGCTAGGCCGCGCGCCTGCGCCGCGCGACCTCATAGGCGATGGCACCGATGACCGTAGCCACGATGATGATCAGCGCCAACGCGTTCACCGCGGGCGTCAGGCCGGTGCGGACCTTGGTCGCGATGAACACGGTCAGGGGCGTCTCGAACCCGCGCACGAACAGCGTGGTGTTGTAGTTCTCGATCGATTGCAGCACCGCAAGGCCTGCCGACGCGATCAGCGCGGGCCGCAGGAACGGCAGCGTCACGCGGCGGAACACCATCACGCGGCTGGCGCCGAGACCCAGGGCCGCCTCCTCCTGCGTGCGGTCGAACCGCTGCAGGCGGGCCATGACCATCAGCATGACATAGCAGATGATGAAGGTGGACTGCGCCAGCACGATCAGGAACACCCCGCCGCCCACGCCCATCTGCCGCCACAAGATCAGGGTCGAGATCCCGATCACCACCCCCGGCGTCAGCAGGGGAGACACCATCACCGCATAGGCAAAGCTGCGCGCCCGCGCATGCAGCGATGTCAGGACCAGCGCCGCCGCCGTGCCCACCGGCACCACGATCACCACCACGCAGACCGCGACCAGCACGGATGTCCACAGCGACTGCCACATGGCGGCGTCCGCCCACATGGCGGCGAACCATTCCGTCGTGGTCCCCTGCCACGGGATCACCGTGGGAAAGCGGCTTTCATTGAAGCTGGCCGCGCCCATGATGATCAGCGGTGCGAACAGATAGGCCGCGAAGACCATCAGATACAGCCAGAACATGGCGCCGAAGATGCGTTCCGCCCTCATTTCGCGACATCCGTCAGGTTGACGCGGAACAGCCGCAAGGTGATCAGGACGACGGCCAGGCACAGCACCAGCAGCACCAGCGCATAGGCCGCGCCGCGGTTCCAGTCGCCGCCCTCGAAGAACCAGTTGTAGATGATCTCGGTGAACCATCGGCTGCCGGGCGATCCCAGCAGCGCGGGCGCGACATAGCTGCCGGCGGCCAGCATGAAGGTGAACACGAAACCCGTCGCGATCCCGGCCTTGGCATGGGGGATCACCACGCGGGTATGGATGCGCCAGGGCGACGCGCCCAGGTCGCGGGCGGCCTCGATCTGGGCTTTGTCCAGCGATTCGATGGCGTTGTAGATCGGCAGCAGCATGAACAGGATATAGGCATAGACCATCGCTGCCAGCACGCCGCCGTCGCCCTGCCAGCGGATCGGTGCGTCGATCAGGCCGATATTCGTCAGCACCGCGTTCAGCGGCCCGCGATAGGCCAGGATGATGAACCAGGCCAGCGTCCGCAGCACCTCGTTGATGAAGAAGGGGATGATGATCAGCATCATCGCGATGGCCAACTGCCCCGTCGTGGCCCGCTGCGCCATCCAGAAGGCGATGGGATAGCAGACGGCAAAGGTCACCGCCGCCACCAGGCCGCTGGCCCAGATCGTCTTGAGGAAGATTGCGCGGTGCGTGGGCTCTCCGGCAAGATACAGGATGTTCGACAGCGTATAGGTGTCGTCCGGCCCCCCAAGCGCCGCGGGCGGCAGGTTCGGCCGCAGGGCATAGTCGATCATCATCAGGTTCGGGGCCAGGACCATCACGGCCAGCCAGAACAGGACCAGGATCAGGAAGATCGTCGAAAGCCCCGGCCCGAAACGGTTTTTCAGATCACCCATCGCCCAGCACCACCGCATGTCCCGCGTCGAACCCGAACCCCGCCCGGCTGCCCGGAACCGGCGCATCGGCCAGCCGCGTCGAGGGCACCGATGCCGTCAGCGCCGTCCCGCCGTCGAACCGGCCGTGGACCAGCGCAAAAGATCCTTCGAAATCGACGCGCTCGATCTGCGCCTGCAGGGGGTTTTGGCCGATACCGGGCACCAGCGCCTCGGGGCGGACATAGATCGTGCCCTGCACACCCGGCGCGGCACCCTGTCCCGCGCGACCGGTCAGCGGCCCCAGGTCGGTCTCGATCCGGGCGGTGCCGGCCTGCACGTCGGTGATGCGGCCGGGAATGGCGTTCGTCTCGCCCACGAAGCGGGCCACGAAGGGCGTGGCGGGGTTGTCGTACAGCTCTCGGGGCGTGGCGACCTGCTGCAAGAGACCCGCCGACATCACGGCGACGCGGTCGGACATGGCCAGCGCCTCGGACTGGTCGTGGGTAATATAAATGAAGGTGACGCCCGTGCGCTTCTGGAGCGCGCGCAGTTCGGCGCGCATGTGCTGGCGCAGCTTCAGGTCAAGGGCGGAAAGCGGTTCGTCCAGCAGCAGGACGCCCGGTTCCACGGCCAGGGCGCGGGCGATGGCAACGCGCTGACGCTGGCCGCCGGACAGTTCGCCCGGCATGCGGTCGCCGTATCCCTCCAGCGCGATCAGGCGCAGCAGGTCGTCGGCCTTGGCCCGGCGTTCGGCGCGGCCGACCCCGCGGGCCTCCAGGCCGAAGGCGATGTTGTCGCGCACCGACATCAGCGGGAACAGGGCCAGCGACTGAAAGATCATCGCGGTCGGGCGCTGGTTGGGGCCCAGCCCCTTCATGTCCCGGTCGCCGATCAGCACGCGCCCCTCGGTCGGCTCTATGAAGCCCGCGATCATGCGCAGTATCGTGGTCTTGCCGCAGCCCGACGGCCCCAGGATGGAGAAGAACTCTCCGGCCTCGACCTTGAAGCTGACATCGCTGACGGCGCGGGTGGTGCCAAAAGTCATGCCGATGCCGGCAAGTTCGACCGAATGGGACATTGTGTCTCCTGCAGGAATTGGGGGGCGGCGGAAACCGCCCCCGGTTGGGTTCAGGCCGACAGGAAGCGGTCCTGATACTCGTTGCGCTTGGTGATGTACCAGCTTTCCTGGATCGGCCACCACCACAGCTTCTCCAGCGCGTCGCCCGGATAGGCGGCGGCGAAGAAGGCCTTGGCCTCGTCCGAGGTCAGCTGATCGGAGCCCACCGCGGTCGAGTTGATCTTGGTCGCGTTGGTGTACATCGCGCCCGCCTCGGGGGTCAGGAACCAGTTGATGAAGGCATAGGCGCCGTCCAGGTTCGCGGCCCCCGTCGGGATCGACAGACCCTCCATCCAGGCCAGCGCGCCCTCCTTGGGCGCGATGAAGCCCACGGGCAGACCTTCGGACGCCAGGGCGGCCGCGGTCGAATCCCAGGTCTGGCCCACGGTGGCGCCGTTGACGCGGAACGCGCCCTGGGCCTCGTTCTCGTTGGTCCAGAACTGGATGATGTTGCCCTTGCGCGCGATGGCCTCGGCCAGGATCACGTCGAAGATCTCGACCTGCGCATCGGGATCGGTGAACGCATCCAGCAGCGGCCGCGGCAGCTTGCCCTCGGCCTCCAGCCACAGCCCCAGGCCGATCAGCGAGGAATGCCCGCGCACGGTCGCCTGCGCGCCGTCCTTCCACAGGTCGCCATAGGACGCGGTGCCGTATTCCAGCGGTTCTGTTCGGTGTCGAAGGCGATCGCCTCGGTGCCCCAGTCGGTCGGCACCTGGTAGCGCTTGCCGTCCACGACCGCGCCCAGGTTGACCGAATTCTCCCAGGCACTGGGCAGGACCTTGGCGACCTCGATGCGCGATTCGTCCAGCGGCTGGATCAGGCCGAACTCGACATAGTTCGGGACGCGGTCGACGGTCGGCCAGATCAGGTCGAACCCGGCGCCGTTGTTGGCACGCAGCTGGTTCAGCAGTTCGTCGTTGGTGCCATAGGGGGTGAAATTCGGGGTGATGCCCGTGGCCTCCTGAAAGGCGCCCAGGATCTCGTCGTTCAGATAGCCGGCCCAGGCAAAGATGTTCACCTGCCCCGCACCCTGTGCCATGGCGCCGCGCGCCAGGTAGGGAGAGGCCAGCGCCACGCCAGCCGTGGCCGCAGCCCCGCGCAGAAGGCCGCGTCGGTCGATCCGTGTCATAGAAAGATCCTCCATGTCGTTGTCACTCAGCCGTTTCCCGTTATCGGGCATGCGTGTCGATAAAATGACACGACGCCAAGGGCTTTGGCTTGGCCCGCAGCCTAGACCGGGGCCGCGCCAAGGCAAAGTGTCTTCTTGGTCAGCCCGCCGCGGCATGGAAAAAGGGCCGCCCCGGACGGGACGGCCCTTGCGGCGCAGCCGACGCCGCGATCAGCGGGCGGTTTCGCGCACCAGCTGGCCCTGCGGGTCCAGTTCCAGGGTGACGGTCTCCCCGTCGGGATTGGTCGCGTCCAGCAGGACGCGCGGCCCCTCCTGGCGCATCAGGCCGAACGCGCTGTAGCCCGCCTGCGTCAGGCGCTGGTTCGCCGCGACGGTGTCGAACTGCGGCGCGGGGGGCATGTCGCCACGCGGACCGTCACCCCGGGGGCCTTCGGCACGCGGGCCATCACCCCGGGGGCCTTCGGCGCGCGGACCGTCGCCGCGGGGACCATCGCCGTGGGGGCCGTCACCCCGCGGGCCGTGTCCGCGCGGGCCGCGATCATGGTCACGCCCGCCGCGGCGGTCGTCGTCGCGGGCCGAACCGCAAGACGGCCCCCGCCTCGTCAAAAGCCGCGCGCATGTCCTGGCCCCCGGTATCCTCGCCCTTGACCTCAAAGCGGCCGTATTCAGCCTTGATCTCCTCGATCATGCCGAACTGGGCCATGACCTCGTTGCCGCGCACGGCCTGCGGCAGGATCGCGTCGATGATCGGCCGCGGCAGGGCGGTGTCGTCGGTCTCGATCTCGATCAGGGTATTGTCGGGGGCGAACTTGACCTCGACCTCGGCGCCGTTCTCCTGCCAACCCTTGACCTCCAGGTGGCGCGGGGTCTGCTTGATCTCCTCGAAGCGGGCGAACAGCGCCATCGCGGGCGTGCCGCGCACGGCACCGGGCAATGCGGCATCGATCAGCGGCGCGGGCAGGCTGCCGTCGTCGGCCTCGATCTTGATCAGATTGCCGGCCATGTCGAACTCGGCCTCGATCTGGGTGCCGTCCGCAGATAGCCCTCATATTCGCGCTGGCCGTCGCGCTTGGTCTCGAAGCTGATGCGGTCCAGGTCCAGCCCCTGCAGCATGGAGGGCAGCTCGACGCCGGGGGTCTGGGCGATGGCGGGGACGGTCCCGGCCATGACGGCGATCAGGGCGGCGGTGGATGCAAGATGCTTGCGGGTCATGTGACACTCCTTTGGGTCGATGTCGGCCGGCGGGTCCGGCCTTCTGCGAATCGCTTCTAGCCCAACGCACCCGAACGGATCGCCAATGCGCCGTTTGGTTTCCATTTCCCCCGGACAGGGCATAGTGGCCCCATGACACGTGCCCCGAATCCTCTGATCCTGGTCCTGGCCCTGATGGCGCCGTTGGCGGCCCTGCCCCAGCCTGCGCCCCCGGCGCCCCCCCCGCCCGACCCCTGGGCCACCAGCTTTCAGCCGCAACCGTTCCACCGCATGGCCGAGGCGGTCACCGCGCGCTATGACGGCCGCCTGGTCGCGGCCGAGACGCGCCCGCCCCGCCCCGCCGAACGCGCCGCGGGGATCGAGCTGGTCTATGAGTTCCGCCTGCTGACCACGCAGCGCAACATCCTCAATATCCGCGTGGACGCCCGCACCGGGCGTTTTTTGGAAGTGGCCGGACGCGGCCAGCTGGAGGCGCGCCGCGCGCCCCGCACCCAAGACTGAAGGACCTGACATGCGCGCCCTGATCGTCGAGGACGACCCCCTGCTGGCCGACCAGCTGTCCCAGGCCATGATCCAGGCCGGCTTCGTGACCGATATCGCCTCTGACGGCACCCAGGGAGAGTTCCTGGGTGCCACGGAAAGCTATGACGTGGCCGTGCTGGACCTGGGCCTGCCCGGCCTGCCCGGCATCGAGGTCCTGACCCGCTGGCGCGACCAGGGCATCGCCATGCCGGTCCTGATCCTGACCGCGCGCGGCGACTGGACCGACAAGGTGGCGGGCTTTCGCGCGGGCGCCGACGATTACGCCGTCAAGCCCTTTCGCCTGGAGGAGGTCGTGCTGCGCGCCCAGACCCTGATCCGCCGTGCCGCGGGTCATGCGCGCCCGCAGATCGCGGCCGGGCGGCTGCAGCTGGACGGCCAGCTGGGCATCATCACCCTGGACGGGATGGCGCTGCGGCTGACGGCGTTTGAACAACGCATCATGACCTATCTGATCACCCATCAGGACCGCGTCATCAGCCGGACCGAACTGTCCGAACACCTCTACGAAGCCGAGACGGACCGCGACTTCAAGTCGATCGAGGTCGTCATCGGCCGCCTGCGCAAGAAGGTCGGCGACGGGATCATCGAGACCCGCCGCGGCGAGGGCTATGTCCTGAGGTCGGCGTGACGCGGTCGATCCGTGGCCGGCTACTGCTGCTGGCGGCGGTCTGGCTGACGGCGGCGCTGCTGGGGGCATTCCTGCTGATCGCGCAGCTGCTGGAGGATTTCGTCACCGACCGGTTCGACGCCGAGACGCTGGCCATCGCCGACAGCCTGATCGGCCAGCTGGAGGTCGACGACGACCGGGTCGAACTGGACGACACGCCGCTGGACGTGCGCTTCACCCTGCCGCTGTCGGGCTGGTACTGGCAGGTCATGGCGGGGGATGCGACGGTGGCGCGCTCTCCGTCGCTGCTGGACGGGCAGCTGACCGGGCCCGCCGGCGATCTGACCGGCGCGACGGGCCGCGACGCCGATGCGGCGGGCCTGCGCATCCTGCGCCGAGAGCTGACCATTCCCGACAGCGACGCCCTGATCGCGGTCACCGTGACCGCCCCCCTGGCCGAGATCGAGGGAAGCCTGGCGCAGATCGTGCGCCCGCTGGCGGTCGCGCTGGTGGTGCTGGGGCTGGGCCTGGCCGCCGCCAGCGTGATCCAGGTGACGCTCGGCCTGCGCAGCCTGGACCGCCTGCGGGCCGATCTGGCCCGCGTGCGCGCGGGCGACAGCGACCGGCTGGCCCGCCCCGATGTGTCCGAACTGCGCCCCTTGGCGTCGGAGATCAACGCCGCGCTGGACCAGAACGCGGCCCTTCTGACCCGGTCGCGCCAGCATCTGGGGAACCTGGCCCATTCGCTGAAGACGCCGCTGGCGGCTCTGTCGAACGAGCTGCCGCCCGATCATCAGGGCCAGGCCCTGATCACGCGGATGGATCGCCTAATCGGCTGGCACCTGCGCCGCGCGCGTCAGGCCGGGCCGCGCCTGCTGGGGCAACGGACCCCGGTTGCGCCGGTCGTCCGACGACATCCTGCTGGTGCTGCGCTGGCCCCTGGCCGACCGCGGCATGACCGCCGATGTCGATTGCCCCCCGGACGCGGCCTTTCCCGGCGAACGCCAGGACCTGGAGGAGATGATCGGCAACCTGTCCGAGAATGCCGCCAAATGGGGGCGCACGCGCCTGCGGATCACCGTGCGCACCCCGCCGGACCGCCTGGTCCTGCGGATCGAGGATGACGGTCCCGGCCTGTCCCCCGACCAGGCCCCCTGGCCCTGATGCGCGGCGCGCGGCTAGACGAACTGGGCGCCCCCGGCGCGGGGCTGGGCTTGGCCATCGTGGCCGATCTGGCGGCGCTGCATGGCGGCGAATTGCGGCTGGAACGGTCCGATCTGGGCGGTCTGGCCGCCGTCCTGGACCTGCCTGCCTGAAATTTCCGCAAAGCTTTACGGCCCATATTTTACCATTTGATAAAAAAATGGACCTGTGTCAGCCTGATTTCACCAACAGGTGAGCCAGGAGACGAAAATGTCCCAAGCGAGATTAAGCCCCGGCGTGGTGCCGGGACGACTGACCCCCAACCAGCTGGCGGCGAACTTCGTCGATGTCGCCCCGCGCTGGACCGCCACGAGGCGCATGTGGCCGCCGACCGCTGCTATTTCCTGCCATGACGCGCCCTGCATCACGGCCTGCCCGACCAGCATCGACATCCCGCTGTTCATCCGCCAGATCGCGACCGACACCCCGGACGCGGCGGCAATGACGATCTTTCACGCCAACATCCTGGGCGGCATGGTGCGCCCGTGTCTGTCCCACGGAACAGCTGTGCGAGGCGCCTGCGTGCGCATGGAGGCCGAGGGCAAGCCGGTCGAGATCGGTGCGCTGCAGCGTTACGCGACCGATGGGCTGATGGCCCAAGGCTCGCACCCTTTCAGGCGCGCCGCCCCCACGGGCAAGCGCGTGGCCGTGGTCGGCGCGGGCCCCGCGGGCCTGGCCTGCGCGCACCGCCTGGCCGCCAAGGGCCATGACGTGGTGATCTTCGAGGCGCGGCCCAAGCCCGGCGGGCTGAACGAATACGGCATCGCCAGCTACAAGGCCGTGGACGGTTTCGCGCAGGCCGAGGTCGATTGGCTGATGGGCATCGGCGGGATTGAGCTGCGCCACGATCAAGGCGATTGGCCGCGACATCACCATGGCCGCGCTGCAGTCCGAATACGACTGCGGTGTTTCCTGGGCATGGGCCTGGGCGGCGTGAACGCGCTGCGCGCAAGACGGCGAGGACCGCACGCATGTGCTGGACGCCGTCAGCTTCATCCGCGACCTGCGCCAGGCCAGCGATCTGGGTACCCTGCCCGTCGGCCCGCGACGTGGTGGTGATCGGCGGCGGCATGACCGCAGTGGATGCTGCCGTGCAGGCCCGCCTGCTGGGCGCCGAGAACTCAGCATCGTCTATCGCCGCGGTCAGGACCGCATGGGCGCCAGCCGCCATGAACAGGACCACGCGACCGCCAGCGGCGTGCGGATCATCTGCAATGCGGCGCCCCTGGCGTCCATGGCAACGGCGCGGTGACCGAGGTCGAGTTCGCCTATACCCAGGATGGCCCCGACGGGCTGCACGTGACCGAGGACCGGTTCCCGCCTCCGGGCCGACCAGGTGTTCCGCGCCATCGGCCAGCGCCTGGACGGTGCGCCCGAGGGGCTGGAGCTGGCCGGCGGCAAGATCCTGGTGACCGGGCCGGGCCGCACGACGCTGGACGGGGTCTGGGCCGGGGGCGATTGCGCATCCGGCGGCGACGACCTGACCGTGACCGCGGTGGCCGAAGGCCGCGACGCGGCAGAAGACATCGACGCCCGGCTGACCGGACGTCCCGTCGAAATCCCCGGCTGAGGACGAACCCATGGCAGACCTGCGCAGCAATTTCATCGGGATCAAGTCCCCGAACCCCTTCTGGCTGGCCTCGGCTCCGCCGACCGACAAGGAATACAACGTCCGCCGCGCCTTCCAGGCCGGTTGGGGCGGCGTGGTGTGGAAGACGCTCGGGTCCGAAGGCCCGCCCGTCGCCAACGTGAACGGCCCGCGATACGGCGTGATCCACGGTGCCGACCGCCGCGTCCTGGGCATCAACAACATCGAGCTGATCACCGACCGACCCCTTGAGGTGAACCTGCGCGAGATCAAGTCGGTCAGCGCGACTATCCCGACCGGGCGCTGATCATCAGCCTGATGGTGCCCTGCGACGAGGACAGCTGGCGCGACATCCTGGCCAGATCGAGGATACCGGCGCCGACGGGGTCGAGCTGAACTTCGGCTGCCCGCACGGCATGGCCGAGCGCGGCATGGGATCGGCCGTGGGCCAGGTGCCGGAATACATCGAGATGGTGACCCGGTGGGTCAAGCAGTATTCCCGCATGCCCTGCATCGTGAAGCTGACGCCCAACATCACCGATGTCACCAAGCCCGCCGAGGCCGCCAGGCGCGGCGGCGCCGATGCGGTCAGCCTGATCAACACGATCAACTCGATCACCTCGGTCGATCTGGACCTGTTCGCGCCCCAGCCCACCATCGACGGCAAGGGCAGCCATGGCGGCTATTGCGGCCCGGCGGTCAGCCCATCGCCCTGAACATGGTGGCCGAGATCGCGCGCAATCCGGCAACCGCGGGCCTGCCCATCAGCGGCATCGGCGGCGTCACCACTTGGCGCGACGCGGCCGAGTTCATGGCGCTTGGCGCGGGCAATGTGCAGGTCTGCACGGCGGCGATGACCTATGGCTTCAAGGTGGTCCAGGAGATGATTACCGGCCTGCACGATTATCTGGACCGCCATGAGATGGGCCCTGTCTGACCTGATCGGCCGCGCGGTGCCCAACGTGCGCGACTGGCAGCAGCTGAACCTGAACTATGTCACCAAGGCGGTGATCGACCAAGATGCCTGCATCAGCTGCGGCCGCTGCTATGCCGCGTGCGAGGATACCAGCCACCAGGCCATTGCCATGAAGCCGGGCCGCGTGTTCGAGGTGATCGAGGAGGAATGCGTCGCCTGCAACCTGTGTGTTGATGTCTGCCCGGTTGAGGACTGCATCACCATGCGTGAGCTGGAGATCGGCGAGATCGACAAGCGCACCGGCATTCCGCGCGGCGAATACGCGAACTGGACCAGCCATCCGAACAACCCGATGGCCCGCGCCGCCGAGTGATCCGATGGTCCAGGGGGCCTCGCGCCCCCCGGGCCATCCGCAGGGTATATGGCCAACGAAAAAGCCCCGCGGCGCCGGCCGCGGGGCTTTGTCATGCGGGACGATCAGAGACCGTAGATGCGGCCGAACTTCTGTTCCAGATAGTCCAGCAGCGGGTCGGGGCCGATGGGCCGGCCCGCGGCGGTCTCGATCACCTCGGTCGGGGTCATCAAGCCGCCGTGGCGCTGAACGTTCTCGCGCAGCCATTCGGTGGCGGGGGTTGCGTCGCCCTGGGCCAGGGACGCGTCCAGATCGGGCACCGCGCCGCGCAAGGCCTGGTTCAGGCAGCCCGCATAGACATTGCCCAAGGCGTAGGTCGGGAAATAGCCGAAAAGGCCCACCGACCAATGGACGTCCTGAAGGACGCCATTCGCGGGACGATCGACCGCGACGCCGAAATCCTTGAGGAAGCGCGCGTTCCACGCCGCCTCCAGGTCCTGCGTATCCAGCCGCCCCGAGATCAGGTCACGCTCCAGATCAAAGCGCAGCATGACGTGCAGGTTGTACTGCACCTCGTCCGATTCGGTGCGGATATAGCCGGGCGTCACGCGGTTGACCGTCGCGTAGAAGGCGTCGGGATCGGTGATGTTCAACCCGTCGAAGGCCTCGGACATGCGTTCGAACAGCCATCCGGTGAAGGCGCGACCGCGGCCCAGCTGGTTCTCATAGATGCGGCTCTGGCTTTCGTGGACGCCCATGGACACGCCGCGCCCCAGGGGGGTGAAGGCGTAATCGGGGTCTATACCCAGCTCATAGCTGGAATGGCCGACCTCGTGGATGGTGGAGTAGAGACAGTTGAACGGATCCGTCTCGACCACCCGGGTGGTGATGCGGCTGTCCTGCCAGCGCCCAGAGCTGAAGGGATGCACGGCCAGATCCATCCGCCCCCGCGTCCAGTCGTAACCGAAGGCCGTGGCGCAGGCGCGGGCCAGGCGCAGCTGGGTCTCCTGCGGGAAATGGCCCTTCAGCGCCTGCGGTTGATCGGCACCTAGGACGTCGTCGCGCAGCGCGACCAGGCGCGGGCGCATCGCGTCGAACAGCGTCGCCAGACGCGCCCCGCTCATGCCGGGTTCGTAATCCTCCAGCAGGGCGTCATAAAGATCGCCGCCATCGGCCAGGCAGGCGGCCTCCTCGCGCTTCAGCATCAGGACCTGATCCAGGGTCGGCAGGAAATCCGCGGGCGCGTCCTTGGCGCGGGCCCTCGGCCCAGATGCCCTGGGCCAGCGAGGTCAGACGCGCCAACTCGGAGGCCAGCCGCGCGGGAATGCGGCTGCTGCGGGCATAGTCCCGCGCGATCAGGGCGACGGCGCGGCGGTCGGCGGGGCTTTGCGGATCGGCCGCGTCCAGCCATTCGCCGATGCGCGGATCGGTGCGGCGGTCATGCAGCACCTCCTCCATCGCGCCCATCTCCTCGGCGCGTTGTTCGGCGGCGCCGCGGGGCATCACGGTCTCCTGGTCCCAGCCCAACCGTTCGGCGACGGAGGACAGGGCTTCGGTCTGGCGCTGGAAGGCCAGCAGGTCGGTCAGCGCGGTCATCGGATCGCCCCCCGGATCGAGGTTTCAAAGGGATAGCGCGCATGGTGGCGCGCCCGCAGGATCATCGCGAACAGCACGACGGCGCCGAACTGGTGCGTCAGGGCCAGGTGCAGGGGCGATGCGTGGATCACGTTCAGGATGCCCAGCCCGATCTGCGCGGCCATCGCCACGATCATGACGCTGAAGGCGCCGCGCGTCACCGGATGGGGCGAGCGGCGCGCCCGCAGCCACACGACGACGGCGAAGATCGCCAGCAGATAGCCGGTCATGCGGTGAATGAACTGGACCAGGGCCGGGTTCTCGAAGAAGTTCCGCCAGCCCAGGGTGCCGTCCCAGATCGCCGCCGGGATCCATTCGCCGCCCATGGTGGGCCAGCCGGTATAGGTGCGGCCGGCATCGATGCCCGCGACCAGCGCGCCCAGCAGGATCTGCACGAAGGTCAGGTGCATCAGCCCCGTGGACATGCGGAACAGCTTGGCCTCTCCGGCGCGGCGCGCGCGCATCAGCTCGGCCTCGGACCGCGACAATTGCAGGACGTACCAGGTGATCAGGCCCAGGATCAGGAAGGCGATGCCCAGATGCGTGGCCAGGCGATAGGACGCGACACGCAGCATCCCCTCGTTCAGGCCCGAGCTGACCATCCACCAGCCGATCGCGCCCTGCAGGCCGCCAAGCGCCCCCAGGGACAGCAGGCGGGGCGTCCAGCCCGTGGGAATGCGCGATGTGGCCCAGAAGAAGACGAAGCCCAAAGCCCAGACCAGACCGACCACGCGGCCCAGCAGGCGGTGCCCCCATTCCCACCAGTAGATGTACTGGAACTCCCGACAGCGACATGCCGCGGTTCAGCTCCTGGTACTGCGGGATCTGGCGATAAAGGTCGAATTCGCTCTGCCAGTCGGCGGCGTTCATGGGCGGGATGGCCCCGGTCACGGGTTTCCATTCGGTGATCGACAGGCCCGACCCGGTCAGGCGCGTGGCGCCACCCACGACGATCATCGCCAGGACCAGCACGAACAGCACGGCAAGCCAGGCGCGGATCGCGCGCCGCGCGCCGCGGGGGCGGGCGTCGATCATGCCGGTGGTCTGGACGGGTCGGGCTGCGGTCGGGTCCGAGACTTCCTGGAAGACAGGTCGCTTGGCCATCGCAAGGCTCCTTTCGGGCGGAGGTTAGGGGCGGGTCAGCGCCGGGTCAACTGACGCAGGACGCCGTGCAGGATCCGCACGTCGCCCTTGGTCAGGGTCAGACGCGACCACATGTTGCGCATGTTCAGACGCATCGACGCGGCCTTGGTTTCCGGGAAGAAGAACCCGGCCTGGGTCAGCTGGTCGTCGTAATGGTCGCCCAACCGCTCGATCTCGATGCGGTCGGCGGGGGCTTCGGCCTCGGACCGGCGCAGATGGGGCGCGGGTTCGGGCGGCAGGATGTCGCGGCCGAATTCGTATCCCATCAGCAGGACGGCCTGGGCCAGGTTCAGCGACGGGAAATCGGGGTTGACCGGGACCGTCACGATGGCGTTGGCCCGCGCGATGTCGTCATTCTCCAGCCCCGTGCGTTCGGGGCCGAAGATGATTGCGGAGCGGCCATCATGGGCGCGGGCCTGGGCCATCGCGGTGGCGGGCGTGAAGACGGGCTTGGTCAGTTCGCGCCCGCGCGCGGTGGTGGCATAGGCATAGTCGATGCCCTCCATCGCCAGGGCCAGCGTGGGATAGACGCGGGCCGTGTCCAGCACGCGGCCCGCCGCCCCCGAGGCCATGGCGACGGCCTTGGGGTTGGGCCAGCCGTCGCGCGGATCGACGATGCGCATGTCGGTCAGGCCGAAATTCAGCATGGCGCGGGCGGCCGCGCCGATGTTCTCGCCCATCTGCGGGCGCACGAGGATGATGACGGGTTGGCGTTCGATCTGCATGGTCCGGCAGATAGTCCGTCTGGCGGCGGCGGGCAAGCTGCGCTATCTGCGACACAAAGGAGATCGCCATGACCGACGCCCCTCAACTGTACCTGATGACCCCTGCCGGCGCCCAGGCATCCAGCCTGGCGCCGATGCTGGCCGAGGTGATGGACCGCGTGGCCCCCGCCTGCCTGCGCATCCGCGGCGGCGCCGAGGAGGACGAGCTGGGCCGCCTGGCCGACATGGCACGCGAGATCGCCCATGCCCGCGACGTGGCCGTGGTGATCGACGATCACGTCAAGCTGGCGCTGCGCCACGGGCTGGACGGGGTGCACCTGAACGACGGGGCCAAGGCCGTGCGCTATGCCCGCAAGGAGTTGGGCGACGACGCGATCGTCGGCGCGTTCTGCGGCGCGTCGCGCCACGAGGGCATGAACGCGGCCGAGGCGGGTGCGGATTACGTGGCCTTTGGTCCGGTCAGCGACAGCGCGCTCTATCGTGGCGATCCGGTCGAGCTGGAGCTGTTCCAGTGGTGGTCCGAGATGATCGAGGTGCCGGTCGTGGCCGAAGGCGCCATCACGCGAGAGCTGATCACCCAACTGACGCCGATCACCGACTTCATCGCCCTGGGCCCCGAGATATGGACCCAGGAAGACCCGGCCGCGACGCTGGCCCTGCTGTGGGGCTAAAGGATCAGGGCCGTTCGGTCGCCTGACGCGAACCGCCGCAGCACCGCCGGATAAAGGCGGTGTTCCTGCACCAGCACACGCGTGGCCAGGGTCGCGGCGTCATCGCCCGGCATGATCGGCACGCGCGCCTGACCCAGGGCAGGCCCTGCATCCAGTTCCGGCGTGACCAGGTGCACGGTGCAGCCGGCCTCGGCGTCACCGGCGGCGATGGCGCGGGCATGGGTGTCGAGACCGGGGTATTTGGGCAAAAGAGAAGGATGGATGTTCAGCATCCGCCCCTGAAACCGCTGCACGAAATCGGGCGTCAGGATGCGCATGAAGCCGGCTAGGCAGATGATGTCGGGCCGGGCCGCCAGCAGCGGCTGCAGCAGTGCCTGTTCGAACCCCGCCCGGTCGCGCGGAAAGTCGCGGTGATCGACGGACGCGGTCGGCACGCCCAGTTCGGCGGCACGGGCCAGTCCGCCCGCCTGCGGATCGTTCGACGCGACCAGTACGGGACGCGCCGGGTGATCGCCGGTCATGTCCTGCAGCAGGCGGATCATGTTCGACCCGCCCCCCGAGATCAGGATCGCGACCCGTTTCACGCAAGCGTGCCGGAATAGCGTACGCCCGCGCCCGCCGTGACGGTGCCAAGGCGGTGCACCGTCTCTCCCTGCTGGGACAGCAGGTCGGTCAGCGCATCGGCGCGGTCGGCGGCCACGACCAGGATCATGCCGATGCCGCTGTTGAAGGTCTTGAGCATTTCGGACGTCTCGATCCCTCCGGCCTGGGCCAGCCAGGCGAAGACGGGGGGCAGCGGCCAGCTGCCCAGGTCGATGTCCGCGCCCAAGTCCTTGGGCAGGACGCGGGGCAGGTTCTCGGTCAGTCCGCCGCCGGTGATATGGGCCAGCGCATGCACGCCGCTTGCGCGGATCGCGGCCAGGGCGGGCTTGACGTAGAGCCGCGTGGGCGTCAGCAGCGCCTCTCCCAGGGTGGTGTCGGCAAAAGGGGGCGGCGTCGGACCACGCCAGACCCGCGCGTTCCGCGACCTTGCGGACCAGCGAATAGCCGTTGGAATGCACGCCGTCCGAGGCCAGGCCCAGCAGCACGTCCCCCTGCCCCACGCCCGCGGGAAGCGCCGCGCCGCGGTTCATCGCGCCCACCGCAAAGCCCGCAAGGTCGAAATCGCCGTCGTGATACATGCCGGGCATCTCGGCGGTCTCTCCGCCGATCAGGGCGCAGCCGGCGGCCTTGCAGCCGCGCGCGATCCCCTCGACCACGCGGGCACCCTCGTCGACGGACAGCTTGCCGGTGGCGAAATAGTCAAGGAAGAACAGCGGCTCGGCACCCTGGCAGACGAGGTCGTTCACGCACATCGCGACCAGGTCCTGACCCAGACCGTCCAGATGCCCGGTGTCGATACCGATGCGCAGCTTGGTGCCCACGCCATCGGTGGCGGCGACTAGGATCGGGTCGTCATAGCCCGCAGCCTTGAGGTCGAACAGCGCGCCGAACCCGCCAAGCGCATCCATGACGCCCGGCCGCTGTGTGGCGGCGGCGGCGGGCTTGATCCGTTCGACCAGCGCGTTCCCCGCGTCGATGTCGACGCCTGCGTCGCGATAGCTGATCCCGTTCTGTGTCATGTCGGCCCCCGGCTGATGTCGGCCCCCCGATAGCGGAACCGCACCCATTGGGCAACGCCCAAGCTTGACCTGACCGCCATGCGGCACTAGGCAATGCGTGCTGCGGGGGCCTGTAGCTCAATTGGTTAGAGCAGGGCGCTCATAACGCCTTGGTTGCGGGTTCAAGTCCTGCCGGGCCTACCAGCAGCATGAAATTCTCCCATAAAATCAGAATAGGTGTCCCACGCGTGAAGAGCGCGTGGGACACTTTCGTTGAGGCATACGCTTCAGAAAGAGCATCCACTTCCCCAATTGTACCGCGTCACTCCGTGCGCATTGGGGCCAACAGTTCTGTAGTCCTCAAAATGATTCCACTGTAAAAGTGTATTTATATGCTCATTGGCAGTTGACGCCGCTGCTTTATGGTGTATATTTATACACAGAGAGGAGGGGCAATGGAGCTAGAGACGAACTCAAGAAAGCTCCTGAAATTGTTGAAAGCGGCGGGCTTCGAAGAGATCCAGAAACGAGGATCCCACTTAAAACTTCGAAAGGGCGAAAGGACTGTAATCCTACCTCACCCGAAGAAAGACCTACCGCTAGGAACTGTCAGGAGCATCTACGAACAGGCCGGGCTCATATAGCCCGGTCTACCCACCACGGCCCCTGCTTACCAAGTCGCTCTACCGAACCGTAACTAACTGCACCGCACCATCTTACCGCGTTGCCTATAACGTATAGGAGCCACAAATGCGTTACTATATCGCCATCGTTCACCAGGACGGTGATAGTGCCTTTGGCTTAACTTTTCCTGATCTACCGGGATGCTTCGCAGCAGCCGATAGTTGGGACGCCATTCCAGCCGCAGCTACCGAGGCTCTTGATCTATGGTTTGAGGATCAGCCGGATGTTACCCCGTCGTCACTCGATACAGTTAAAAAACATCTCGCTGTAATCAATGCGGCCGCTACAGGAGGGGTCCTCCTACCGGTGCCCTACATTCCGGCTGATACTGCGGTTGAACGCGTCAACATCACAATGGAGCGCAGTCTTCTGCGAGCAATTGATGAGACTGCGAAGGCACGAAAGATGACTAGATCATCGTTCCTGGCATCTGCTGCTAGACATGAGCTGATAGGCGCTTAAGGCAAGGACAACCGCCTAATGGCGGTCGTCCGGCCAACCATGGGGCTTGTGACCCCACTTGTCAGAAGCGCGCGCACGGACCTCCTCCAGCGCCTCAGGCATCGAATCCGAATAGCCATTCTTTGAGGGCATCGTGATGACCGACCACGCCCATTGATCGCAACCGAGGCGGCTGCTCTGCTGGTCGTCCAGCATGACACGGCCGACCACTAGGCCATCCCGCAGAACAACCCAATCGTTGGCATCGGCCTCGAAGGTGATCTTGCGGGTCCAGTGGGCAGTCATTCCGGTTCTCTCGATCGAAGCACCCGGCTGCCGAACTGGAGGAAAAGCCTGTCCCGCGGTGAGTAGTCAGCCATCGCGTCCCAAGCCGCCAGCATGGCAGTCAGGTGCCCTGCCGCCAGTGAGTACCGATCACCCTGCCACTCCTCGCACCAGATGATGTAGAGGGCCCGGTTCTCCGGGAAGATCGGCTCGTGGATTCGATGGCGGGGCATGGCTGTCTCCTTCCGCCTAATTAGAACGGAAGAAGAACATAGGGCAAGCCAATCACTTAATCTCAGTTCAGCCGGTGAGCCGACCTGTCGTAAAACCTGAGGACACGATCAGCGTGATCGACCTTCTTATCGATCATCTCGTCCAGAAAGCTCTCTCGCATGTAGGGGTAATTCAGCCCGCTCACTTTTGGTTCTCTGCTCCTTTTCATCAAAACAGCAGCAGATGTCGGCTGTAGCTTTTTCGGTGTCACGCGTTTGGCCACAATGCTCCCCTCTCTCAGCAGTACACGACCTCAGTGTAACACTAAACTGACGGGTTTGTTTCTGACGCTCCGACCAATCGGTCAGCGTCGTGGCATCTCTGCCTGCAGGCCGGGCACCCTGTTTAAGGCGCCAGTTAGCGCGTCGGCCTCGATCATAGCCTCAACGGCCTGCTTCTTGTTCCAGACCGCCCGCGTCTTGCCGAGCATGCGTTCAATGCCGGCCCACAGCAGGCCTGCGACGGTGATCACAGCATAGACCGTCTCCGCCGTCACATCGATCGGCACAGGGAACGGCAGGCCGATCATTAGAGCGGCCGCGGCGACGAAGGCCACACAGGCGACGATGAACGAACGGTTAGTAAAGGCGAGCGACCAGCGCTTGTCCGGACCTGCCAGGCGGTTCGCCTGCTCGATCAGTGCCGACAAGTCACGCAGGGTCTTGAAGATCATAAGCGGGTTCATTCGGAAACTCCAAAATCGGGCAGCGGCACCGTTTGGCCGGCCAGTTGATGTGAGCAGTCGGTAAGAAATTGGATCTGCCCGTCGCTTACGAAGCTGTGGCAGGTGCGCGGTTCTGGCTCGATGGTTTCGCCAGCCATGATACGGGTACGCTCATCGTCAGTTATGCGACGGTAACCGCGCACGAGAACTGACGGACTAAATGTCGGGGCATCGGCATCGCCGTTCCATGTCCATCTGGGCGAGCCCTCGACAGTAACGGCGTGCATTTCGTTGCAGCCTGGACACATGAAGGCCATGCGGCCCCCCTCCAAGCTTCGGAGCTTATTTCCGATCTGGGCCACGATCATTTCACTCCGAGATAGGCCAGCGCGGCAGCAGCCAGCGCAGCAAGGATGTAGATGGCGCCCTTGGCGGGGCCGGTTGCAACGGGGGTGGATGGAGACGGCAGTGGCTTCACAGGGATGCTGTCGATGACAGGCGGCCGGGCATTGGCCGCGGCCCACCAGCTTCGCACGTCGAAACCGGGGCACTGGGTGGCGCCCAGATCCCGGTGGCCGACGACCTGGGCGCCGGGATGCTTGGCCAGCAGCTCTTGGACCAGCTTCACCGTCGCGGCCTTCTGCGCCTCGGTCCGGTTGTCGACACCGACGTTGGGGCCAGTGGCCCGCTCGATGCCGCCGATGCAGCAGATGCCCAGGCTGCCGGTATTGTGGCCTGAGACGTGCGCGCCGACGGTGGTGTCCACCCTGCCCTTCTCGACAGCACCGTTGCGCCGGATCACATAGTGATAGCCGACGTCGTTGAAGCCGCGGGCGAGGTGCATCTTGCGGATGTCGGCCACGCCGTAATCCTGGTCGGGATAGGTCGCGCTGTAGTGCAGCACGATGTACTTGATGGGGAAGTGCGGCATGGCTGCCTCCTCGTGGGTATGGACATGAAAAAGCCCCGCACGGTGGCGGGGCGGGGTAGCGAGCAAATAGGTGTCAAAATTCAGAAGGAATGGAACGATGATTTGAGCTAGACAAAGCTGATTTGTAAAATATATCGCCCTACTCTATCGAATAATCCCTAATGCTTGGAAACGATTAATCTGCGCTTAGAAGGCACATTAAAAAATGGCATCAAAAACCGATTGCAGGCTAACCATTGACGTCAATAGTGTACCTAGGAAACTAATTACCATACTTGAGACGAAAGAGCGCGGCGTAATAATCAGACTTTGGAACGCAAATCATATCACCCATCTTGAGTATGAACGCGATAATACTGAAAAGATAAAGTATCAACGCTACAACATCCATTCCAGCCCCAACTCTCCAGACAAGAACGTCATAAAGCATATCCTAGAGCTTGAGAGTGGAAGGCAAGTAATCACGTATCACCATACGAAAGCGCTTAAGCGGACAAAAAGGTTTGCCCCGCTTTTTTTTAGAATGTGCCCGGACCTCGCGGATATACGATACACCGATACAAAAATCCGTAAGCGCATTTCGATCGGCCAATACAGACCGGACGCATTCACTTTACTATACGGTGTCTTTGTCGGGCCGAGGGACTTAAAGATTTCTCTTAAAGAACCGCATTCTGACATGGGGAAGGTTACTAATATTGTTGTAGGTGATTTTTGCGTTTCAATAATTTACACTTTCATAAACTTGTTTTCTACAAATGAAGGTGAGTTGACACATGTTACTTCTTCACCTCCAAACACTATGGGTTTTGCGGAGACAAATATCTTTACGACAATATTAGAAGATGGCTCAGATCCAGACGATTGCGCCGCAATAGCGTTTAATCACTTTTTAAAAATTTGCCCTTGGAAGACACCAAGGGGCGATAAATCACAGCGAGGCAACCGAGGAAATCAGAAACGCTTTGAGAAACTGGCCTATTGCGTTTTTTCCTGACGGCGTAACGTTTAGCCCTCAATACTTAAGCTTTCTTCTAAATCGTCGCTAATAAGGAACCCCGTGATTGAAACGGGGCGCCTCGCATTACGCGGTCCAAGTAGATCCTTCTATGGCATCGAGGGCAGCAGGAAGCTGTGGACGGTCATCCGGCTTTCGCGTGCATAGTCAGCCGCGCTCCAGCCCGCCCAAGCCGCGTGGCGCTCGATCGTGGCGAAAGTCGCCATGCCGGTGGTCACGTCCCAGATGAAGCCAGCGGCCATGTCGACCGGGCGGACCGTCTCGAAGATCTTGCCATCGATCGAGAATTCGCAGCGATCGGCGAACAGCTCGAACTCCAGGCGCTGCCGAACGCCCGGCTTGAACGCGCCCAGGGCCAGCTTGCGACGGTCCGAGGAGGCCCGGCCGCCACCCGTGCGCGGCATGTGCACCGCCGGGGCCCAACCGACCACGCCGTCACGCTTGACCAGCTCGAAGTCCAGCTCCTTGCCGTTGGCCGCGTGGCCATAGAACGCTTTGACCGCGGTCTGGGTATGGCTGGTGACAATGGCACCGCACTTGCCGCGCGCGACGGTCGGCCGGTTCAGCTGCAGCGCACCATTCACCCACTTGCCAGCTTCCATGCCAGCGCTGATCGTGACGGCCTTATCGCCTTCGTAGCGGACGCGGGCAGGCGTGCCGAGACTGCCGCCCACACCGTTGCCCCGGTCACCACCGGCCCAGTTCGGCAGGAAGATGTTGATGCCGCCTTTGCTCGACCAGTCGTAGGAGAGGCTGCGGTCGATCTTGAAGTCCTGCACGGCGCGATAGCCGGCCGGGACCGTGGGTGCAGGTTCGGGCGTCGGCTGCGGCGCAGGGACAGGCTCCGGTTCGGGTTCGGGCGCAGGAGCAGGGGCCGGTTCCGGATCGGGCGTCGGGGCCGGTGTTGCCGGTCCGGCGGACAGGTGGGCTTCCAGCAGGCTCACGCCCTCCTTCAGCAGGCTTAGAAGGGCAATCAGCAGTTGGCGTTCGGCCATGTCAAGTTCCTCGGGGGTAGGTTCCGGAGCGGGGTCCGGGGTGGGTGTCGGGGTCGGAGTGGGTTCCGGCTCGGGGTCCGGCGTAGGCGTCGGCACCGGAACAGGCTGCGGGACCGGCACAGGCGTCGGCTCAGGCACCGTGACGGGTGCATCCTCGATCATTGCCCGCACCGCGGCCCATGCCGGGTTATGGTCACCCAGCCAGCGCTGCAGTCCGTGGCAGATGTTCTGGTCGGGCATCCGGCATTCGACCGACATGGCCAGCGGCCCGTCGAAGCCCGCGGCATCGAGGGCGGCGAAGGTCGCGGCATAGACCTCGCCCATCTGCGGACTGACCGAGAAGGCATGGATGAACGATCGCAGGGCCGTGCTGCCGCCGACGCCGTTCATGTGGTTGCCGACCTCGTAGGCGCCCAGCTCCATGCCGTACTTCGACGCCTCGGTGCGGTAGTGCCGCCACTTGGGCACCAAGCTGCGGACCGTGCGGTCTGCGCCCCATGCGCTCCCTGTCAGCAGCTGGTCGCGGATCCGGTCGAAGGCCGCGCCCTGCGACAGGGAGTTGCGCCAGCCCTCCAGCTGCGAGGCCCGGCCGCCATAGGCCATGCCGCCGTCGATCTGCGCATGCACGGTCAGCATGTCGATCACCGAGTGCGGTGCGACGTAGACCGGAAGACCCCGCGTCCCGCTGCGGTCCCGCCACAGCGGCGCCAGCAGGATGTCGTCCTCGCCGCCGACCCAGTCCGCCTGGTGCTGGACCACGGTGTGCAGCCGCTCGTCCCCGCCCCAGACACGGCGCCAGATCTGCGCCATCTGCACCGACCGCATGCCGTACCAGTTCCGGAACTCGGACCCGGTGCTGGTGCCGAAGGCCTCGCGGCCGCGGGCGGCGCAGTAGTGGGCCTGCGGGGTGCCTGAGAAGTCCCAGGTCTTGGTGCTGTACTCGACATAGACCTGCCGCGGCGCGGGCATCAGGTCGTGGATCAGGGCCGCGCACTGGCGCATGTGATCGTCGGTGGCCGCAGTCGGCAGGCACAGCCACATCGCGGCATCGACCTCACGGCACAGCGCCGCCATCCATTCGTAGGGCACGAAGCGGTGGAAGATCTCGTCGGTCGGCAGCGCCCGGCTGGCCCAGTCCGTGATCCGCAGCCCGCCCTGGTTCTCCGAGGTCAGGATGCCGATCCATTCGTCGAACCGCAGGGCGTGATAGGGCGCGACCTCGGTCAGGTACTGCCGGCGGAAGATCTTGCCCTGATCGGCGTCGGCCCAGTCATCCCGATGCACCAGCGCGATGTTCTCGATCGGGCCACCTGCAGGATCGATCGTCCGGACGATCAGGTCGATCCAGGACGAACCGTTGGCGGTGAAGTCGAACTGGATCTCGTTCGGCGACACGCGCGTGATATTGCGGGCCCCGTGCAGATCGATGGTGCAGGTCCCGTCCCACCGCAGACGCTGGCGACCGGAGCCGCCCGCCTCCGCCGGCATGTTGTGGAACAGGCGGGTGCGGAACCCGCCCGACCCCGGCGGGATCGAGATCAGCTGGCCGCCGGGGGTCATGTGACCGGCCGCGACCAGCTGGTCCCATTGCGCGCCGCCCCGGTCGGCCTGCCAGGACCACGCCTGCTTGAAGGCGTTGATGAAGGGGCGCGCGGACTCGCCATTGATGACGCCGAGGCGCGCCGCGATTTCAGCGGTGGGCATGAAGTGTCCTTTCTGGACGAATAATGGGAGGGTACTGCTCGATCTGGCGGCGGTGCTGATGCCGCCAAATGGGGTGTTTGGACCTTAAGGTAGGTTCACAATGAGCTGGTCGATCGTGTAGGTCGTGAGGTCAGCAGGTTGAGTGCTGGCCGTTAAAAAGCCCCAGTACGGGCGCGTATTCAAAACAACGTCGACGCTTGTCGGGTTTGACTGGTTAAAGATTTCCCGAGCGACGTTCAGGCCAGATGTGTCTGTCGTGGTTCTTGCCCAAAGCAGCGCCGGACCGGTCTTGCTGTATCGGAACCGCAGGCGAGTTCCGGTCGGCATGCCCCAATCGAAAATAAGGTGACTTCTTGAAGTTGTTGCTCGGCTGAAGACGATAGTGTCTGCGGTACGACTGTTGATGGTGTAATCCGAAAGCCCCGCAATATTGTTCAGGAACGACCATGAAGCTGCGGGGGCAGACGACGGCTTGGCCCAGACCTTTGCCCCATCTTGCCAAAGCCCGGTCTGCTCCACGCCGGCAAGAAAGCTCTTTTGTTGCTCTCTTAGGTTGATGACCGGCATCAGGTCACCTGCCGCGAGAACACAACCACCCCAGGGTTGGCGGTAGAGTAGGCCAGTGCCTCGGCATCGGTGGCAAAGGACTGCGCGGTGACGATGTTTCCAGTCCCGGTCACGGCCTGCCCGTTCACGGTCTTGAACGTGGTCGTAGGCTGCTTTCCGTCCAGCGCCGCTTGCAGGCCCGAAACGTCGGCAACGGCATGCCCGTGTCCGGTGCCAGACTTGCCGTCCAGCGCGGCCTGCAGGCCGGACACTGACGCAATCGGCTGTGTGCCGGTGTGGGTCGACCGCTCGCGCAGCTGCGCGTCTGTGGCGTTTGCTGTGGCCCCTGCTGCAATGGCTGCCAGCTTGTTCCTTTCGGCCGTGGTGAAGCTCTCGCCGGCAAGCGCAATGGTCAGCACGTTCCCGGCGTCGTCATAGACAACCGAAATGCCCGTGCCTTCCGTGACCAGTCCGCCGACGAAGTCTTCAATCTCCTCCTGTCCCAGCACTGGGCCGGTGGAGCCGCTGGCCGTGATGCTGAGGGCACCTGTTAACTCATCATAGGCCACCGAGGCGTTCGCGTGCGTGCCGCCTTGGAACATGGCAGCCACGAGGTCACGCATCTGCGCTGTCGACAGCACGGCGGCTGCATCGGCTTTCTCTGCAAGTGCGGTCGAAAGCCCAGCAACATCCGCGATCTGGTGGCCATGGTCGACCGGCTGGAACTGGATGGGCTTATCTCGGACCTGGTCCCATGTCGGCGCGGGCGTGCCCTCCAACGCGATAACGCGTGCTGTCAGCAGGGCGTCATCGTATGGCGATCCACCGGCTGGAGCATCGATCGCCACCAGCGCCCCGTTCACTCCATAGCCGATGAACTGTCCCTCTAATCCTTGCGGCAGGGACCCGGCATCATTTGGCACCAGGATCGGCCCGAGATCGGTTGTCTCGGGGTTCTGGCCTGTCAGATAGGTGACGCGCATCAGATGACCTCCGTCGCAGGCGGCAGGATGTTCACGCGGAAATAGCTGGCGGGAGGCAGGAAGAAGCCGTGCCCATCGCGCGCGATCAGCAGGTCGATGTCGACAATCCCCTCCGGCCAATCCGCGGAATCCCCCGACAGGAGGATTGTCCGGACATCAGGGTTCACCGTGACGGAAAGCGGTCTCGCGACGTCCATTTGGCGTGCCTCACAGCGCGCGCTGGTCCAAGGATGGATCGCGGACCATTCCTCATCGGTAAACTGATCAAGCAGGATCTGCACGACGGCGCCGCGCTTCCAGATAGGTGTCATGGGAGGCCCTATGAAAAAGCCCGCCGGTTAGGGCGGGTATGGGTCAGTTCGTGTCGAGAACAGGGTTCAGTTATTGCCAGCATCCCGCTGGCTGGTGATCTGTCTCAGCAGATCGTTCGTCTCACGCTGCGCCGCCTTCAGCTCATCCATTGATCGTGCCAGCGCCTCGTAGCGCTCACTGTTCCGAGCGTCAGAGATCTCCAGCTGCTGGATCGAGCGCCGGTGCGTCACCAGGTCAGCCCGGATGTCGGTCAATTGCTTTTCGTGGGTCAGGCGTAGCTCCGAGGTCGCCTGCGTGCCCTGAAGCTCAATGCGCTTCATCTCGCGCTGGCCTTCCAGCAGTCCGGCCTGCAGGGTCGTGAAAGACACTGTCACGGCGACGATCGTTGCGCCGATCGACCAGATATTGCCCCAGGTGATGCCACCTTCAATCTTCGCCATGAGGTATCCCTTCAGTACAGGCGGATATGAAAAAGCCCCGCACCGTGGCGGGGCTGTCGTCGTCAAAACGCGTTTCAGATCAGGCGACCCATTGCAGCAGCATGTTGCGCTCGGATTCAGTGACGGCACGGGTCCAGATGCCGAAGGGACCGAGGTATCCCCGCAGGTTGCCCGCTTGCGCCGCCACAGCGTTGCCAACAGAAAGGCCCTGCATGTTGAACGGCACCGTCAGCGCTCGCGTGTTGCTGCTGCCGTTGCTCAGATACATCGTCAACGTCAGCCCGGAGATCACAACCACCACGCCGATCGAGCCTGACCATTCCGCCGGAAGGGGAACGTCCATGCTGAACGAGTTATCGTTGGTCTGATAGCGCATGTACCGCGTGCCATTGGTGAAGCGGTACGCGATCCTCGACATGGCGCCGGCGACGGAGCTGCCCCAGAAATACTGGTTGTCCACGCCAAGCTGTTCAGCATGGATGCGAGCCTTTACTGCGATGGTGATCGCAGACCGTTCACCGATGGCCGCCCCCGTCAAATCCAGCTGTGCCGCGGCGGCCTGCACCGGGGACGAGAAGCGCAGCTGGCCACCTTCTGGAATTGGGCGACGGGCGGCGACGGTCTGCCCGAGAATGCGGTTATTGATCCGGCCCCGCCATTCCGCCACACGACCATCGACAAGCCCGTAGTTCTGGGCATTGTCCTCGGGCAGCCACACGTCGATTGGGTTGGGGAGTGCCAGCACCTGGTCTACCAGAGGCAGAACAACGCCGAATGCCTTGCTAGCCGGGGCCACAAATCCAAATTTCAGACGCATCGTGCTACCTCACAAAGCCATTTTGAAGCTGTTGACCCAACGATGCAGGGTCTGGCCCGGCAAGAGAAGCGACGGCTTGGTCAGCGACGTGCGTAGCAAGCCACGGTGCGCGTTGAAACGGTTCCCGGCGCCACGAACATCCTGAGACTGATAGGCATACCGAACGCTGGTGGGCGCACTGCTGCATGTCAGAACGACCTGACGGCCGCGAATGTCGATGCCGGTGATCGTGCCGCCGCCGATCTGCAAGCCCAGATAGGCATCGATCCCCACACCGCTGTACTTGGCCGGGTCGTGAGACATCAGATACTCGTCCTCACGCAGGCTGTCGAAGGTCAAGACCAGCGTGTTGCCGATGACTGAGGGGACAGGACGGCGGATGGTCCAGCGATTCCCGGCCTGCACTTCCGCTGCGCACCAGGCGCGCGTTTCAGAGTACAGGATCGTGGCGTGGGCATCCGGGTGGACGTTATCGTCGGCAATCTCGAAGGGGTACTGCGGGACGGCCAAAACGCCACCCCCTGCCTCGCAGAACTGAAGCTGCTCGTCGACGACCTCCCATGCCGGCGTCAGGGTATTCGAGTTGCCCCCTGCCTGATCGATCAGCATGACTGCGGCACCTTCGATGCCTTTGGCGCGAACCGCGGCCTGATAGTCGCGGCTGTATTTCCACATGAAGGCCAGGTAGCGGCCAGCCGCCCAGGACTGGGCATGCGTGCCGTGATCGATCGAGTGGAAAGGAACCCGCAGCAGCTTGTTCGCTGCCTGCGCCTGCAGCTTTGCCTGATCCAAGACGAACATGGCGTTGTTCCAGATCGTCAGGGATCCTGTTCCGGTGGCAGGATCATTATCCATGTCATCGGCCGAGACGCCGCTGATGCCATGGCACTGCGTGATGACCGGAACCATCTGCAGCCCCAGTGCGAGGCGATACTCATTGATCGCGGCGGCCATCGGCCAAGCCGAGGTGACGACCGTAGAACCCGGCATTGCCGGACCAAGGCCGGTCGCCTGGACGCCCGTGTTGTAACCCTGGGATCGCGGCATATCGACTGTCGAGATAGGGATGGGGTTGCCGTTTGCATCATTATCCCCCCGGGCCGTGCCTTGCAGCATCAGCGCAGCGCCAACCCGGGCACGAGCGATAAGCTGTGCCCGGTTCACAGCGGGCAGCGAGGTGGGGATGTCTCCCCCGACGGAGAGGGACTGACCGTTGACCGTGATCAGATCCAAGGCAGTCGTCGAGAGCAGGGCGCTGCCGGTACCGCCGCCGCCCCCGCTGCTCCCAAGGTACGGGGCACCGCGTTGCCAGAACGTCCTGGACATGTGAGCATCAAGCCCGCTATCGGCTTCATCGGCCTCCGTGCGCCAGACGATCAGCGCCTTATCTTCCCCATCAGTGGCAAGGGCGATGACGGATCCACCAGCCAAGGCTTGGAACGGTGCCGCGATTTCTGTCTGGACGTTGGCAACCGAACTGGCGACAGCGGCAAGGTTGGCCTGAAATGAGCCGATCAGGGAGTTGACCAGCGCGGTGGCATCAGCGCGACCGAAGGGCTCGGCAACCATCTGCCAGGCATTGATCGCGGCCATCCGTTCGAACTGATAGACCCGCCCGGGCATCAGCGCGCCTTCCGTCAGGACAACACCATTCATGTCGCGCAGCTGCACGCCGTTCAATGTTGCTGGGCCCGTGTTCGCCGCGATCGGGATGATCGAGAGACGAGTGCCAACCGAGTTCGTGAGGGCCGGCGGAAAGGTGGCGGTGATCGCGTTGGCTGTGCCGCCCACGGCAGAGACCGGAATGAACATGTCGTTCATGTTGAGGCGGAGCGTGGTGCCCCAGCCATCCCCGGTCGAGAACAGCGGGTCTGTTCCGGCCGTGTTCACATTGCGCTGTCGGACTTCGAGAGCCGTCATGTTCCGGATCATCAGGTTCGGAACGTTCGTGTTAAGCAGCGGCGCCCCATTGATGGCAGCCGCCCGGGTCGAGAAGACCTGGATACCGTCGACGCCTGCAGGGCCAACGATGGGCCCGGCATTCGTCCAGCCCGTGCCGTTGAAGATCTGGACCGACCCGTTGACCAGGTACGTGTCGCCAATGAGGCGGTTTTCGGTCGGCAGCTGGCCGATGTTCGAGAATGAGCCCAGGATGCGCAGTCCGACCGAGGTCAGCGACGACAGTCCAAGGATCGTTCGCATGGCCTGCGTTGTCGGCTGCGACAGCAGCTCGCGCGCCAAGGCCGTGATGGCAGTGGTCACTGCCGAGTTCGGGCCATTAAAATACGGCAGCTGGTCGCTTGCCGAATCCAAGTTGGCCAAGGCAGGCAGGTTGCCGCTTTCCAGTATCTGCTGCACTGTTCGGGCGGACGCCATGACCCTGACGGCATCTGACGTGAACCGGACCTCATACTGCGCCCCTGCAACGGGCAGTGGGCCCGCCCAGGGCCGCACCAGCGTCAGCTGGATGTTGCTGTCGACACTCTCGATCGAGGCCGTCAGCCCTCCCAGCTCAAAGACATCGCCGGGCCGGATCTGGCTGGACATGAACAAGGTGCCGATCCCTGCCACAATCCGGCTGCCAGGAGTGACGCTGACAGTCCCGGTTCTGTACGCAGTTGTCGGCATAGGTCCACCTTACTTTGAGGGCTCTTCGGGCCACGCAGGATTGGCAGGATCTGCCATGATGGTCTCAAGGTCACGGAGGGCCGCTCGATAGTCGGCCCACAGCTTTCGTCTTTCGGGAGTGATGGGGAAGTCCGCAACCATGTATTTGTCGGATTGATCAAGAAGTTCGTCCCGCTTAGCCCGGGCCAGCGCCCAGGCTATGATGTTCTCGGACTCCTCGATGGCTTCCCATTCTTCAACGGTGGGGTCGTCCCACCTCTCAAGGTCCAGGTTCCACGATGCCCCATCCCAAGGCCGAGGCCCCGGGAAAGGTTTGATCTGCCCGTCCTTGACGTAGGCTTCTCCGGGGTCGGCCATTCCCTCGACCGCCCCCTCAGTGAGATAAAGGATCTGATCCTTCGGATCCGAACAGACGCCTGACCGAAGAACCTCTCCTGTAGTCTTGTCGTAAACAGCGAAATGTTTCATCGCATAACCCCCAGGATGGACATGGACCCCCGGGCGCCAAGTTCGGTAGCGCCCCAGCCTTGCCAATCGAGCGTCACGACGTTGGTCCCTTCCACCCCCAGACCGAAAGCGTTGCCGCTTGGGAAGTCGGCAGGAAGTCCGTTGGTGTCCTTGTCCTCGATGTTGACCCCGTTTAGCTGAACGCGCAGGCCGTAGGCACCAAATCCACCTGGGCTGTAGTAGTGCTTGATAGCCCAGTTGACGGCAAGACGCCCGACTTGGTTGAGGGGGACGTTCAAGGTCAAAAGGTTCCTCCAGACCCCTTCACCCGCCTGCTGCACGATCGGTCCCCGCCCCCCCACCGGCACCACTACCTGGTCAGGCCCGATCGACAGCGTCCGGACCAGTAGGTTCGACGCGTAGACGTTGTCGCCATCGACCACGAAAGGAACCTTTCGTGCGTTCGCAGGACCACTTCCAGTCGCAATCGCGAAACGGTTCGCTGTTGCGATGATCTGGTTGGTCCCGTCCCCCCGAGCTTCGAGAAAGAACGCCGCCAGGGACTCGTTGACCCCATCCGAGGCTTCGGCTGCCAGCGCAATGCGAGAGATGATCCCATCAGGCGCCGTGACCGCAGTGGCGCGAAGTAGGCCAGAGGCAGTCCCGCGATTGGTTCTCGCCCTCACCTGCGTGATGGCGTCGGACGTCACCGCCTGTTCGATGATCAGACGCGGCACGCTCGATGCTGCAATCGCGACCCAAGCGCCATTGACGCGCTCGAACCAGTTCTGGTTGCCGGTGTTTTGCCAATAGTCTCCATTGGCCACCTGCGCGCCTGTCGGCCCTGGAAACGGCTGACGCCACACCTGGTTGGTGGAACCCGCCACCCGCTCGATCTGCGTCACCCTGACGTTCAGGGCATCAGTTGCCCCACCCACAGCACCGTCGATCGAGGCGGCCACTTGGTCGATCCGATCGCTCAGGATCTCGGTCGACAACAGCAACGGGGGAATGGTACTGGCTGCCACCGCGACCCAAGCCCCGGAATTGCGCGAGTACCACTGCCGTGGCGAAGCATCGAGATCGAGCCAGTAGTCGCCGTTACGCACCGCGGCCCCGATTGGCGCAGCGTTCTGCCGCCAGACCCGGTTATCGGTCCCCGCAACGCGCTCAACCTGCGTGATCCGCGAGAGCAGAGAACTCGACCCGTCAGCTGCAGCCCCGTTCAGGACAGCCTCGACCTCATCGATCGACGCCGCCAGCGCCTGCGTCTGGCTTGCCAAGGCAATCTGCTGCTCACGCACCACGGCAGCACTGGTCAGGAACTCCGCCCGCATGGTCTGCGTCCGGATCGACGCCGACAGCTGCTCAGTGATGATGACGTCCATCTCCTCTCGGAAGCTGGACTTGGCTGTCTCTGTTTCGACCAGCAGATCTGTCCGGAGCTGCTGGCGGGCAAGGAGCTCCCCGAAGGCCCCGTCTGCGACGCCATCGCTGAGTTGCTGGATCAGGTCCTGTGCTTCTCGGATTCGGCCGTTCATACCTTCAAGAACGACGTCGGTGCCCTCGATATACTCGAAGAACTCGCCGAGATCCTCGCGGACCTCATCGATGATCTCATCGTAGCGCACGTCATTAGGGCCGAGGCGGACATCGGGCGTCGTTACCGTCAGCCACGAAGACCATGCCGACCGCGGGGTCAGGTCGGACAGCAGTCGCGCCCGGACCTCGTAGTCTGTCATTGGCAAGACGTTCTGCAGGTACCACGAGAATGGCGCAGAGAACCTCCGAAGAGTGTCGATTACCGCCACGGTAGTTCCTACGCGGCGGGCCTCGATCTGGATCTCGGTCACACCGACTTCATCACCGTTGCAGGCGACCAGGATCGCCGGGCGACGGGCAGCACCGCCTGCATCCTGTATGCTGGTACCTATAGCGGTCAGGCCCCTGATCGGCTGCACGAACGGACGCGGGTTCACCGGGGGTGTGATGATAATCGGACGCTCGAAATCGCTCGACCAGTCGTAGTCACCCGGATCGACCTCACGCAGGTTCACCAGCACGTTCATGCCCGGCGTCTTGTCGACGATCTCAGGGATGAAACGCTTGTTCACATATCCATTGCGGGCGCTGGTCCAGGTGACCATGTCCAGCTTCGGTTCCAGACCATAAGCATCCGGCGGCAAATAGAACTGGTGCCGACGCTGGCGGCGGAAATCCCGCATCTGCGATCGCAGCAGGCGCTGCACCTGGCGGCCATACGGCACGGCGCCATAGGTCATCGAGGTCGGCAGATGCCGCCCGTCATCCTCCTCTCTCGCGTCAGCATCGACATATTCCGGCGCGTCCTTGCTGGCCCATTTTTCCCCAGGTTCCGGATAGGTGGCGCTGACGGCGTTAAACGTATCGCTGGCGGGGTAGAAAGGATTGAAGCTCTGCCCTTCGGTGATGAGGATGTCGCCGTCAGTGAACGAAAACACCGAGGATCCTGGCAGGTCCACGATGACCTTCAAGCGGCCACCCGTTTCCACAAAGCTCATGTTCGCAGACTTGCTGATCTCGTCGAGGACAGAGGCGGGCTCCATGTCGACACCGATCTCGAACCCGCACCGATAGCGTGGCTCGGTACCGCCGCCAGCCACCGTGACAGGCTGATCGCAGGCATTGGCGGCGGCTGTCCACTCCGCAATCGGAAGGCGCCAGGCGGGAAGGTTCTTGCCGCCATAGACCCACTCGTCGCCGTAATAGATGCCGCGCACGATGTTGTATCCGATCACGGCGGGGTTCCGCGTCGGCTGATAGGTCGATCGGACGCCCCAACGCTGCGCACCGCTGCCGCCATTCGTGCTGTCGAACCGCCAGTCGTAGAGCGGCAGCGGCGATGGCTCCAACAGGAAGGTCGGATAGCTTGTCAGGATCTCGTCGTCGAACAGCGAGGTGATGATCGCGTATGACTTGCCGCGACCGATATGCTGCGCCGTCCAGGGATAGCTCGGATCGTTCCCGAACAAGTTGATCAGTGTCTGGTCAGCCGCGAGTTGGGTGCCATCAAGCCACCGCACCCAGATCCGGGTAGCACCGTCACGATTGAAGTTCGTCAGGCGATAGCCGACATTCGCGATCCCGCCGAGGGTTTCCTCACCCTGATCCAGCAGGATGTTGCCCCGCTCATCGTTGATCCAGATGCCCTCCAATCCCTGCGGAAGCGCCGAGTACTCGACCACCTCGGTGATGAAGCGAGTGTTGTCGCCCCAGCTGCCGATGTACTTACGTTTGCCAGCAGTCGCGAACCTGCCGGCCACGAAGGATAGGGGAAGGTTGTCCCCCATCTTGACGTCGAAGCTGACATCGGCGCCGGGCTGCTTCGGCTTGTAGAGTGCACTGGAGATAGCCGTGAGCGCTGTGCTGACCGCAAAGTTCACGATGAAGGTCGCAGTCGCTGCGGTAACTGCGAACGTCGACCCAGCCCATGCGACAGCCGCGCTGATCGGATCGGCATGCGCCGGACCAGCGAAAACGACCGCCAGGGCGGTGATAATCAGAAGCAGCTTTTTCATGCGTTCAGCCGACCTTGAATGCTCGGATCAGATCCGCCCGAGGGCGATGTCCGTGGCCTTGTTCCGTCATCACCACCAGGCTGGAGGCGTCGATCATGCACAGGGCCTCGCCCAGAGGGCCGTCAGAGGCCACAATGCCGATGTCGCCCACGTTCGCGAAGGCGGGGTGAACACTTGGCAGGCGCAGCGCCACGAAAGCGCTAAGGCCATCGGCACCGGCACTGCGCAGAAGCTTGAGCGCGCCGCGGGGGCTGGCGTACTTGCCGCGATAGCCCCGCGCCATATCCACCCCTGTCAGGGCTTCCACGATGCCTGCAGCAAAGCCGATGGCGCAGTCATGCTTTCCCCACGTGAACGGGTCGCGGCGCTGGCGGTCCATCTCAGCGGCCAGACGTGCGCGCCAGTCGTCAAGGCGGTGCAGTTCCTGCATGTCAGTCCTTTCTCCACTGGACTTTCCGGGCCTGCATGGTGCCGGAGTATTCGCTGAACCGATCACCGGCCTGGCGGCGCTTCTGGTGGCTGTCTGATGACTTGGCCGGGTTTGGGGCCAGCAGCTGCGTCATCAGCTCCGACCGAATGATCAGCCCGATGCTGCCCTGCCCGCCGACTTCGGGCGTGCCGATCTGAACGTCGTCCACGATGCCGATGAACTGCAGCTGCGGATCGCTCGAAAATTCGCCCCCGACCCAGCTGGTCGCGTGGATCTCGCAATAGGCAAGGCGCACGTCATAGCCGCGCACAAGCTGCTGCGTCGCCGCAGCGATCTGGCTCATGCTGACAGTTACCGGCTCATCCGTGAGATCGGCGACCAGTTTCAAGTTGGCGACTGAGAGGTTCGTGCCGCCGAGGTATTCCCGCGTGGTCAGGCCGCCGGTGGGGGTCTCGACGTTCCGGGTGATGTTCTCGTCGCCGGCCCACAAACCCAAGGTTTCGGGCGCGCCGGTATCCCGGTTCTTCGCTTCGATCCAGAAAAATAAGACAGGCGCGATGCCCCTGTCACGCGATGCCTGGAGGGATGCCACGAAGGCGGGGTCAAGGTTCTGCATCGGATGCCCTCGGATATTAAAACGCCGGGACTCGACATGAGACCCGGCGCGCCATCACCATCGGAGTGCGAAAACCAATGGAGAATCAAATGAACGAGCGAGTTGGTAGTAAAATCATTGCCATCCACGGAATTGGCACGGATCTGGATGATCAGAATGCATTCGTAGACGTGACCATTCAGGATGGCTCAAGGCATTCACTGGTCTTCGACGAAGATCTGGCCAATCAGCTTGCTATGAGCTTCCTCGCGGCAGGAAACCATCTACTGGGCAAGATTGCAGCACGTGAAGCTGGCCCAACGACAACAAGGATCCCAGGCCAGCCCATTCCCCTATCCAGCGGTAGCGCATCTATTGTGCAGTATGGCCCAGATAAGGTCGTGGCACTTAATCTTACAACAGATCAAGGGTTCACGATGACCTTCACGATGTCCCCTAGAGCCGCTGATATGTTTGCGAAGAGGCTGAGCAATAGGAGAATGGCAGAGCAACTGCAGGATAAAAAACGAACGTTGAACTAGGCAACGGCACGTATGCATTTTCACTTGTCATGTCATGTCACGGCTTCTGGATAATGCGAAGTTCGGCACCGCTGGCGATTTCACCTGCAGGCAGCTCGTAGTTGAAAGGCGTCCATCCGCCAGGCTCGATCGCGGCCTTGAAGTACGGGTCGACCAGCCTGATCGTGGCACCGACCGTCACACCGAACGGCAGATAGGGTCTGATCTCGCGCCCATCGGCGATGTTGCCCAGGCTGCCGGCGGTACCGCCCTCCAGGAAGGTCCCGTAGTACACCCGCCCTGAGGAATAGGTGATGCAGAACCTGTCCGTGGGCGTCAGAACGAACCCTTCCGGAAGACCCGAAAGGCTGATCGCGCCCCGATCGGTTCGAATCCCTGAGATGGTCACTGCCCCCAAGCCCGCGCGGATCGCTGATGCGGGCCCCTTGTAGGCGGGATCGGCAAACAGAAAGGTCCCCCTCGACCCGTCAAGGCCGTCAACCTTCGCTTCGAACGCACGCGCGACAACAGCGGGCATCGTCTGCAGCGTGATGGCTCCCGTCCACAGTGGCTGGGCAAGCTCGCTGGTCCAGTGACGTCCGTCGCCAGCGCCAGATGCCTCATCGAACCTCCGGGGTGTCACGGTAGAACGGAGAACGCGCATCGTGTTGGCGAAGTAGGCCAGGGAATAGGGGAAAACGAGAGCCATCAGCGCCGCCTCGGCTTTGCATTGGTGCGCTGGACTTGCGCAGGGATCGACTTGGAAATCTGGACACCCATGTTCGCTGCCGCGTCTGCAGACACTTCCCGCATCTGGACCTTGAACATTTCACTCGGCAGGACCTCAAGCTTGACCGTTCCACCAGACGGCGCGGCTTTGTCTGCCATGCGCTTTGACAGCTGATGCGGGATGATCTGGGTGCCGCGAGGGAGGTTGACGATCTCCGCGCCCCGCTCGTTCAGTTCCGTCCAGCCGCCCCGCCAGTTGTTCGTCCCGTTGGCATTCGAGCCGATACCCATTTTTGAGAACCAGCCCCCGACCTGCTTGCCGAGACCTCCACTCCAGAGCGCGTCAAAGCCTCGCGACCAAACCATGTCGGCAAGCTTCGACACGAGGCCGGACAGGACCTCACTGAAGGATGCACCACGCTTGGTCAGCTCCCGAAAGCCGTCTGAAAGGCTCGTCTTCCATTCCTCGGTCGCGGACTTAAGGTCCCTCATTCCCTCGGCTGCCCGGGTCAGGCTTTCGATCTCACGCCCCTCGGCAGAGTCCGCGCTGACCCCCGCCGCGGTCAGGTTCTCCCAGACCTTGGCATCGGTTGCCGACATCCACATCGTGGCCTTGAGTTTCGCGGCCTCCTCGCGCAGCGATTTCATCATCTTCTGCAGCTCGGACAGCTTCTCCTTGGCCTTGGAGGCCGAACCGCCAGCCTTGTCAGCCGCACCGGCAAGCCCCGCGCCACCGGATCCACCAGACCCCGCAAGCGCCGCCTCAGCCTCGGCCGAGCTTTGCGTGATCATGTCGTTCATGTTCTGCCAAGCCTGGGCGGCGGGCGCGAAGGCATCGGTGATAATCTGGCCAGCAGCCGCAGAGTTGATGGAATAGTCCTGGAACGCGTCGGCTGCCTTCAAGCGGACCTTGTCCATCTCGCCAAGCGTCTGTTCTGCAGCGGTGACCAGCGTAGAGGCCGCACCGTCCATCCCGGCGCTTGCGAAGCCCTGGCTCATGCCGACGAGGAAGCTCGCCCATCCGCTCTGAAGGTTAGCAACGAACAGGAAGAACTCCTGCTTGATCTTTGACCAGGTCGCGCTGAGGCCGATGGGGATCGCTTTCGAGCTGTCGACGATGCCCTGCCACACAAGCCCCGCGAGGTCGCCAAGCAGGTCGAGCGCATCGCCAAAGCCACCGGCGGCCTTCATGAGGTCCGCAAAGCCCGTGACCATGCGGTACATGAGGCCGATTGGCGAGTTGGCAATCATCATCCGCAGCGCGTCGCTGACGCCGGTGAACTCGTCGGCTGCGCGAAGCCCCGCCGCGCCCAGCTCCCATAGCGCCGAGACCGCGCCGGACAGGATGGTCACCAACGATGCGAAGAACCGGGCCAGCACGCCGACAACGGATGCCAGGCCGTCAAAGATCAGCCGCAGCCCACTGCCCCGCGTCATCAGCGATACGAAGGTCTCCGCCAGCGAGGTCAGCGCCGGCGCGAAGGCCGCGCCGATGGTATCGCGAACGCCGCGCATCACCGTGCCGACCTCGCCGAGCGTGAGCTTCATGGCCGCCAGCGAGCGGACGGTCTTGTCGCTCATGACCGCGCCTAGATCCTCGGCGCGCCGCGCCAGATCGCCCATGGCCTTGCCGCCATCGCGCAGGAGCGGCAGCAGCAACGTGCTGTCGGAGGCGATGGCCTCCATGTAGAAGGTCATGTCCTGCTGGTTCAGGTTCGCCTTCTGAAGGCTGTCCACATAGAGCTGCAGCGCCTGCGGGCCGGACAGCTTGCGGAACATGTCGGCGGTTACCCCGACCTTCGGCCCGATGACCTCAAAGAAGTCGGCCATCGGTCCCCCGCCGGTGGAGATGAAGTCACCGACCCCGATCGTTCATGTCCTTCAGGATGTCGGCCAGCTTGTCCTGCTCGATGCCGACTGTGCGCGCGCCCGCCGCCCAGCCCTGGAACTCCGAAGGCAAGGCGTTCGACATCCGCGACAGGTTCTGGATCTCGGTGGCCGCGTTGATGGTGGCGGTCGAGATGCCGCCAAGGGCCACGACCGCCGCGCCCGCGGCAGCCGCCACCGCGGTGCCGACATTCGTGCCGAGTGAGCCGAGGGCATTCTGGAGCGAGCTGACGCCGGGCAGGTTGCCGAGGGCACCGAGCCGGCGGTTCACCTCGCCGCTGAAGCGCTGCAGGCCGGTCCGGGCCTGCGCCATCCCGCGCTGGAACTGCGCCTGATCGACGGACAGCCCGACGCGCAGGCGGCCCACCATTTGCCCTGATGCCATCGGTCCCTCACTCTTCGATTGCGGCTTCTTCGGGTGGCGCCATGCGGCGGCGCCACTCCTCCATGGTGATGGCGGGCAACCCTGCCTTCAGGCCATCCAGGTACATCCGGACGTCCTTCTTCCCCCCGCGGGCCAACAGCTTGTCCAGCTTGGGGATCTTCTTCTGGCGGGACAGCACGGCGGTCAGCCAGGCGGTGGTGATCGACAGGTCCTCGCTGCGACGCTGCCGCTCGGTGGCAGCGTCGATCTCGATCAGAGCAAGGCGAGGCGTGATGTCCCAGAACCGTTCCGGGCACAGCCCCAGGATCAGCCAGCCCTTGTGCAGCCTGCCGAGGTCTAGCGCCTCGCCTTGCTCTTTCCCGCCGGTGCCGCCTTCCCGCGCCGGGGGGAGGTCCCGGAGGGGGCGGGATCTTCACTGGCCTGCGGGATGGCTGCGAAGATCAGTCGCGGCGCGAGACCGATGTCTGCCTGCAGGAGGTCGCCCGCCAGGTAGTCGTCGGCCTCGTCGGAGTGGAAGCGCGCCAGCGACACCTCGACCACCCGTATCAGCGCCTGCAGGTCCGGCAGCGAGGCAGCCTCTGCCTGGTCGCCATCTCCAGCGTCAGGCATCCCGCCAGCTGCTTCCATGATCGGCGCGAGGTCCTTGCCGAACTCCTGCTGCAGCTGGCCGATGCCGCGCATGCCGAGATAGAGCCGGTAGGTCTTGCCGCCCAGCTTTGCGGTGACCTCGCCCGTGATGTCCGACATGGATCATGCCCCCTCTTCAGGAAGGATGAAGCTGGACAGCCGGAACGTCGCCTCGGCAGTCATCTTGTCATCGATCGGGGCGGTCCGGCCATAGCCCTTCAGGAACCCGGTGAATCGCTCTTCCTCAGTGCCGCCCTCGGACAGGGTGATGCCGATGATCACCTCTTCGCCGCTGGCCTTCAGTTCCTTGCACAGCGTGTCGGTCGGAGATCCGGGGATCAGGTTCATCGGCACGGTGAGTTCGCCGCTGTCGATCAAGCCCGCGATGAACTGGCGGCGGCGGCCGGGAGATTTCTGGTGGGTCACCTCCACCTCGTCAACTGTCTCGTCGGGCATGTCGATGTCGCCGACCAGAGCAAGGGTCGTCCAGGTGGGGGTGGCGCCGCGTCCAATGCGGACGCCGGAGCCGTAGCCAATCATACCATCGGGCATGGGGTATTCCTTTCGGGGTTGTCAGGCGAGGGTCGGTTCCGATCGCCAGGATTGGATGCGGAAGCTCATCACCAGCGTGCCGACGTTCGCGCTGCCTCCGCCGTTGCTGGTGACGCTGGTGTCTTCGAGTGCGCAGCGGATCTCGCCGCTGCGCAGGGTGGCGAGAATGACGGCCTCGATCACCGCGCTGTCCTCATCGAGCTGGTCCTCGATCTCGTCGCCGCCGATCCGGCGCAGGGCGACCTGCATCAGCGTGCGCTTGGTACTGCTGGACTGGGTATCGCGCGCACTAGGTTCCTGTGGCGTCAGGACGCCCAGGACGGGCAGATCCTCGTCACTGACGCTGCCCGGCCAGACGGCGCGGACATCGACCCCGGCGAAGCGGGGATGCGCGGCCAGCGCGACGCGTGCCAGCCGGCGGTATTCACTGCGGTAATGGGGCATGGCTCAGGTCACCAGATGAAGTTCGCACAGCACGAAGGCATCGCCCGAGGGCGCGCCCGTGGTATGGGTCGTCTCGACCTTGAACGTCCGTCCATCGGGCACAACGATCCGGTCGCCGCGCGCGAGGTTTGGGACAAGGTGGCGCTCGACGCGCCAGGTCGGCGCGTCGATCAGGATCTCCTGTCCATCGGCGCCGGTGACCTCGATCGGGCTCTCACGGAACACGGACTGGAGGTCGCGGACCGGACCGGTGCGCGGGGCATAGGTGATCGTTGTCCCGAACGCCCCGGCGAGGATCCCCGAAAGGCCGTTGAACAGGCTGGTCATCAGGTGGCGGCGGCAGCCGGGGTGGCACCATTCAGGCGAACGGCACCCGTGGCCGACGGGTTGGCCGCGGCCTCGATCGAGACGCCGATCAGGATGGCGCCCGCCACGGGGACGTTGGTCACCAGGCGGCTGGTGGCGTTGACGTAGATCGGCTGACCCACGGTCCAGGCCTGCGCCGAGACCTTCGACAGGGCGTAGCAGCCCTGCAGGTGCGCCTCGACCAGCGCGCCTTGCGCGGCGTCGTGACCGGCCACGCCCGCCAGCAGGCCGGACACGACCATGCCGCCCGAGGCGACCGCGTGGGGGGCGGCGATCGTGACCGACTCGCCCTTCTGCAGATAGTTCTTCATCGGGATCTCTCCTCTGGGGGTTCAACGACAAAAGCCGCCTCGCGGGCAGCTCTTGTCAGGTCAGTCAGGCAGGCGGGGATCAGGCGGGAGCGGCGCCGGGGTTGCGCCAGCCGCCGCGGAAGTCGGCATTGCCGGTTCCGAAGTCGTGCTCGACGGTCATCGAGAAGCCCTGGGTGCCGAAAGGCTCCTCGGTGCGGACGCGCGGGGCCTCCTGGCCTTCCAAGAACCCATAGATCCAGCACGGCGCGCGGCTGGACAGCAGGTACCAGGAGTTGTCGGTGATCTCGGTGGTGACGATCACCTGCAGCTTGCCCGAGAACGGGTTGACCGAGCCGCTCTCGGTGGCGGTGATCTGGGCCACGATCATTTCGGCGGCGGTTTCCTGTTCCGGGCCGACCAGCAGGATGGCGGGGGCCAGGTTCAGCGGCGCACCGTCGATGCTCTTCTGCTTGCGGATCGCAGCGCGACCGGCCGAGAGGGCGGCGGCGGTGATCTGCGTCCCCGAGGCCGCGACGTTGTTGCGGCTGGTGTGGAACATCAGCTGGCCGTCGGCCATCCGTGCGCCCAGCAGGTTGCGGTAGAAGGTCTGTTCCTCGAAGAAGGCCACCGTCTCACCGTAGCTGGACAGCATGTCGTCGATCGCGCCCAGGTCGTCGTTGATCATCATCTGGCGGCTGATGGTCAGCCCGCGGCCATAGGGGACCAGCACAGCGGTCTCGCCGCTCTCGCCGAAGGTGCCCCACTTGATCTCGCCGGTCTCCTGGATCGGCAGCAGCATCGGGAAGTCGCCCGTGCGGATCAGCGGCGTGGGCCGGAAATCGCGGAAGTTGCGCTTCTTGGCGATGGCGCGATAGGTCGGCGTGAAGGCACTGTAGCGTTCCAGCAGGACCTTGCTCAGGGCGTTGTTGAAGATCGCCGGGAAGTCCGACGTCGAGTGCGACGCGGCCATGAAGACGCTGATCTTGTCACCCGCCGAGCGGATCTTGCCGCGGTGACCGCAGGAGGCGGCAGCCATCTCGACCAGCGACATGTCCATATATTGCCGCGCGGCGGCCATGGACGGCTCACGCCCGGCGATCTGGGCGTGCAACGCATGGGCCATCGCGGCGCGCGTGGTGCTGCGCTCGTCGCGCATGATCGAGGCACGCGGCAGGCCGTTGCGCGGGGCCGTGCCACCCTTGGCGTGGTTCATGGTGTACTCCTTGGTCGCCTGCTTGATCGTCAGGCCCTTCTTGATCCAGCTCATGGCCACATCGGCGCCGATCCTGCGCGAGGCCGCGAAGTTCATGATCGCCGTCGCGTGGGCGTTCGGCGTCCCCTGGGCGGTGGCCGGGTCGTCGCCCTCGGCCTCTGCATCGTCATCGTCCGAGGCCTCTGCATCGTCCTCGTCGGACATGTCGGTCTCGTCCTCGTCGGCCATCTGCGACGTGGTCTCGTCGTCCTGCGACGCGGCGGTCTCGTCGTCGGTCTCCATGTTCGGATCATCCTGATCGGACATGGTGGTCTGCGTGTTAGGAGGAGTGCGCTTGCCCATCTGGGTGCCTTTCTGCTTGGGTTTGCCCGATCCGGCCATCATGGCCGTGATCATGTTGCCGGTGGCCTGCCGCGCCAGCCCGTCGCCGATCTGGCGCAGGCCCTTGGGTGCCTTGGGATAGAGGCGATAGTCGAAGGTCGCCGCCGCGGCAGCGTCGGTCTCCTCGTCGGTCTCCGTAGCGAAGCCCGCCTCGACCGCGCCGGCGCCGTCGAAATAGGTCTCGGCCTTCATGATCTCGCGGGCCTCGTCCGCCGAGATGCCGGCGCGCGCGGCGTAGATCCCGGCATAGGCGTTGGCGAGGACCGCCAGGGACTTGGCGATGTGCAGGTGATCATCCTCGGTACCGCGCCCCTGGGTGTACCAGTTGGCCGGGTCGTGGATCATCATGATGGCGCCGAGAGGCATGACGATCTTGTCGCCCGCCATCGCGATCAGCGAGGCCGCCGAGGCGGCGATCCCCTCGATGATCACGGTGACCTCGCCGGGGTGGTTCTTCAGCACCGTGTAGATAGCCTGCCCCTCGGTGGCGATGCCGCCGCCGGAGTTGAGGCGGACGGTCAGCGGGCCGGTCATCCCGGCGATGGCCTCGCGGACGCTCTTGGCGGTGAAGCTGTCCTCGTCCCAGAACGAGGAGCCCACCGTGCCGGTCAGGAGAAGTTCATTCATCAGGCTTGTCCTTGTCGGGAAGGGTCAGGGTCTTGCGGGCCGGGTCGGCGCGCGGGTCGCTGTCGAAGAGGAGGCCCATCCTGTCGGCCTCGTCCTTGTCCTGCAGCTGTTCCTGCAGCAGGCGTTCGGGATCGACGCCCAGCTGGCGCACGACACCCTGGCGGGACTGGAAGCCGGACCGGACGGCGTCGCTCAGCGCGCCGAACTCGCGGGCAGGGTCGACCAGGATGCGATGCGGCGGCACCCAGGTCATCTTCACCGTCCTGGGGTTCTCCCAGATCAGGCGCTGGAACTCCTCGTCGCCCTCGGCCTCGGCCCAGGCCTCGACGAACCAGCCGCCGAAACGCTGCAGGAACATCGGCACCATCATCAGCCACTGCCAACGCGAGATGTTGCGGTCCATCTCCAGCCGCCCGATCCGGGCCGAACTGAAGTTGACCCCGGTCAGATCGCCGGTCAGCGCCTCGTACGTGATGCCGACGCCCATCGCGGATGACCGCAGGACGGACCGCCCGAACTCGTCGAAGCCGCCGACCTCGGGTGGATCGGCAAAGACCATATCCTCATCGGCGCCGATCTCCATGATCACGCCCGGCTGCAGCGTGCCGCCCAGCTCGCCCCGTGCTCTGCCATTCTCGCCCATCCGGTGGAACGCCGCGAAGCATGCGGCGATCTTCTGGCGCATCAGGTGCGCATCCTCCGAATCGTCGAGGTTCAGCAGCTTCTCGGCGATGGGCGTGTACCAGCTGATGCCGCGCGTCTGGCCGGGGCGGTCGACCCGGAACACGTGAATGATGTCCTCGGCGGGCACCCGTTCCGACGCGGACGGAAAGCTGCCCGGCCGCAACTCACCGCCGGGGTGCTGGGTGTAGAGCCAGTAGGCCACCCGGTCGCCGTTGCCGTCGTACTCGATGCCCTCGCGGATCTCGTTTCCGTCGAGCGACTGCCCCCACCGGCTGTCATCGATGTAGTCAGGCTCCAGCACCTCGATCTGCAACGGCATGTCCAGGCCCCGGTTCGCCGGGCGGTGGCGGCGGATCAGCACCTCGCCCGCGTCAATGATGGTGTTCATGGCCGTGGTCTGCAGGCCGTAGAAGTTCTGCAGCCCGGCGCGGTCGATGGCGGTGGTGTCGAGGTGATCCTCGATCAGCTCCAGCCCCCGGTCGCGCATGCGCTTCTGGACAGCCTCTGGCAGCCCCTTGGAGACCTGCACCTTGGGGATGATCCCGTCGCCCACCACGTTGCCGGAGATGACCTGCTGCACCCGTGCCGCGAAGGGCGAGTTGCGGATCATGTCGCGGGCATAGAAGGCCACCATGCGGCGGCTGCGGCCCGCCATGTCGGCGTCCGCGCTGGTGGCGCGGATGCCCTCGTTGCGATGGCCGAGGCGCGAGGCGCGGTAGTGCATGGCCACGGTGCGGGCCTTCTCGCGGGCAGCCCCCCGTGCTGGCGAGATCGCCATGATCACCCTGTCGATGATGTTCATGTCAGCCCCGCGAGAACGTCGGCAGCAGCAGGCGCGAGACCGGGAGCGGGTCCAGCTCGCGCTCGATCATGGCGACAATGCGCTGCATCTCGTCGAGGCTGCGGAAGGTCACCTTCTCGCCGTTCAGTTCGAGCGAGGTGACACCCCGGGCGATGTTCGCCTTCAGCTCTGCAAGATGCTGCGCGGTATAGGCCATCAGAGCCACTTCCCTCTTTGCTGGATCCATCCCCCGCGACCGGGGGCGGAGATCGGCGCGCGCGGCGGGGCCACGGGGCGCTTCGGTTCGTCTGTCGTGTGTTCCTCGGACACCTCCGCGGCTTCCCTGTCGGCATCTTCCTCTCGCTCGTCCGGAACCTCGGGCTGCAGAAGGTGCGGGTTCTCCGCGGACCAGCTGGCCCAGAAGGCAGGGGCGGACCAGTCGATCCGCTCCGCCCCCTTGATGATGTGCACGGCGCGGGCCTGGACAAGGTGGTCGAGGCTTTCGTTGCGCACGATGCCGGGCCGCTTCTCCCATCCACCCGGCGTGCGCCGTTCGGCGGTGAACTCGGCCAGCTCCTCCGGCGTCATCCATTCCGGGATCAGGCAGGCGTTGACCATGTCGTCCTCGGCCCTGAGCGAGGCCGCGACCGCATCCTTCAGCCGGTCGACCGCCATGAACAGGATCTGGATGTCCTTGGCGACGCGGCGGCGGCGGTTCTTCTGGCTGGCGGCCTCCGGGGCCTTAAGCCAGACGCGGTCGGCCTTCTTCAGCCCGCCTTCGCCGCGCGTCAGGTACCACAGGCCCGCCTGACCCTCGCGGCGGCGGCCCCGGTAGAAGCGATAGGCGTTGTCAGTAGTGGCGCCGCCGCCGTGGAGGTCGATGGCCAGCGCCACCGCGGTCAGCCGCGCGTCCGATCCGACGACCGGCCAGCTGCGCCCGGCCAGTGGCGCAAGTACCTCCCAATCCTCGGCGACCTCGAAGGGCTTCAAACGGCGACCTTCGCCCGCACCCGGCAGGGTGACGATGTCGAAGCGGTCGATCGGCATATGCCGGCCGTTCTCGCCCCAGGCCGTGACCCCGACCGAGAAGTAGGTGCCCTGGACGTCCACCGAGACGGTCAGGTAGCGCGCCCACCGGGGCGCGGTGCCCTTCGGCAGATCGAGGCCACGGGCCTTGTCGCGCAGACCCTGCACCGTCACCTCCAGGTCGGACACTGCAGAGCGCGGGAAGTAGGGCTGGGCCTGCCCGGTGTTCATCGCCGTCTTCAGCTTCTCCTCGTCGCCGGTGGCCTCGAAGGTTTTTTACTGCCTGGCAGTAGCTCGTGACGAGATCGCGCCACGAGGCGAAGGACGCTGCCGCCCCGTCCAGCCAGTAGCTGAGCATGTCGGTCTTGCGCACCGCGCCGCTGTCGATCGCCACTAGCTTCGGCTGGCCGTTGGCATCCATCTCGCGACCCTCGTGCAGCCACCGGCCCGCGCCGTTCAGTTCGCGCTTCAGCTGGTGGCCAAAGCCGTGGCCGCAATGCGGGCAAATCATCTGCGCCGCCTCTCCAGCCTCCATCGGGTCGGCGCTATCCGGGTAGCGCAGGCGTCTGAAGGTCGGCTCGAACTCGGCCTCGCAGTTCGGGCAGGGCCAGTACCAGCGGCCCCGCGTGCCGTGCGGATAGAGTGACAGCACCCCGTATTCCACTGGCGGGCAGTCATGCGGCGTGGACGGGCGCCAGGACTCGTCCTTCAGCGGCGCGCCGGGGCTGCTTTCGACCACGACCATGCCACGCGAGAGATAGGTCCGCGCCCGCGCCCGCATCAGCGAATAGGCATCGCCCTCGCCATCGATGCTTTCCGGGAAGTGATCGTAATCCGTGCCCAGGACCAGCCTCATGGTCGCCGAGCTGAGCTTGGTGATCGTCGGCCAGTCGATCGTCAGCTGCGTGCCGCCCGTGTAGAGCTTGTGGTAGATGTTGTCCGAGCCGCGCCCGCTGCCCTGCCGCGTCCGCAATTCCGGGCTGTTGCGCACCATCGGCGAGATCTTGTTGCGCTCGAACTCGGCTGCCGCCTCGCGGGTCATCTGGAACAGCGCCACCCGGCCCGGATCGGCGGTGATCGTGTAGGCGATGGCCGATTGCAGCATCTGCGTCTTGCCCGACTGCGACGGTCCGCAGAAGGACAGCCCGCGATAGCTCCGCGAGGCGATCATGTCGGTCGGCTCGACCATGTAGGGCGTCACGTCGCGCCGGAACGGCTGCCACTGCCCCGACACGTTCACGCGCATGTACCGCTCGGCGGCCTCGGTGACCGAGATCTTCTGCGCCGGCCGCCAAGCGGGCAGCGCCATCTTCAAGGCCACCCGCGGATCGGCGTAGGGTGGCAGGGGTTCGAATTGGTCCAGGCTGCGCATGTCAGATCAGGATCCTGGCGTTGTAATCGACATCGGGCACGTCGCGCTCGCGCAGCTCGGCCTCCTCGATCCGGTCCGCGATGGTGGTCAGGATGTCGGCCCCGATATTGCCGACCGTGGCCACCTGGACGGCGGTCAGGTCCAGTTCGCGCTCCAGCCGGTCGGGCATGGATTCAAGGCCGTCGCGGACGATCTTGCCGATGCTCTCCAGAAGTTCGAGGACATCGTCGAGCGGTACCAGCCGCCGGCGGTTCAGCTGCGCCGCCGACCACCGGATGTCGGCCTCAGCCAGCTCGCGCCGTTCCTTGCCCGACAGGGTCGCGGCCTGGCTGTCGACCTCCACACCCAGGAACTCGGCCCGAAGCATGCTGATCTGGTTCTCGTTGTGGCGGTTGCGGTGCGCGGCGTCCGCCTCGCGCCCCTTCCGCCACGACCAGCAGTGCGAAAGGCGCAGAACGTAGGCCCGACCATTGCCGCCGACCTGCGCCACCGGCATCCCGTCGCGGATCCACTTCGCCACGGTGTTGACCGTGGTCCCGAAGGCCTGCGCGATCTCCTCCTGGTTCATGTCCGCGTCGAGGATGGTGTCGGGGAGCGGGAACCGGTGCAGCAGCTGCGCCAGCTCGTCGTCGATCTCAACCGGCAGCAGCTTGGGCAGTTCATCCTGTTCCGACATGCCAAACCCCAACAACAACCCCATCCCGTGCGGCTGAAAACTCCAGAAAAAGTTGCGAATAGCGGGGTGCGAATTACCCCCGTGCGATCTGTGCCCAGGAAGGACCCGCGGGGGTCCGGTCAGGCCCGCGCGGCGGCCTTGCGGGCCATCCGCTCGAAAGTCCGGGCCAGATGGCCGGGCAGCTGCGCCCGATAGACCTCCTCGGCCCCATCCTGAAAGCCGAGCCGTTCGGTATAGGCAGGCGCGACGGCGCTGAAGTGCAGAATCTTGCTGATGGTCCCATCTGCCGCGCGCTTCCAGATCCCCGGCGACAGGCCCGACCCCTCGCGCGGCACGAAGAAGCCAGCCCGCTTGCGCTTGCGCTTCCGCGCATCTGCTGTCGTGTTCGTGCTGGCATCGCGCTGCGATTGGATTGCCGACAGCGCTTGGTTGCGTTCCGCGTTCGACCAGTTGCCATAAGCATCGAGGCGCGCGCCGCCCGCCGGCATTACCGACTGGATGATCCCTGCATAGGACAGACGCGACGACAGCAGCGCCTCCAGCCCGGTCTGCCCACGCCGCCCGCCCAGTTCCTGCGTCTTAAGGTAATGCCGCTTTCCGACCGATGGACGCTCAAGCACCGAGGCTTCCAAGTCGCTTGGCTTCGCACGCCAGACCATGAACGCGTTCTTGGTGAACCGCGTCGGGCGGTCGAAGACCTGATCCATGCGCTCCTGCACATGCTTCAGGACATCGTCAGCAGTATCATTCAGCGCCCAAACCACGGCCTGCTTTGCGTCCTTGTCACCCAGCTGGCGCAGGTTCCGCTGCAACGCCTCGTCGTCGATGCTGATCTTCAGCATGTCGCGTCAGTACCAGAAGCGAATGCCCCGGTACCGCATTGGGCGGAGACCGAGGCGCGCCCGTACGACGATCTGATTGCTCAGGCTCATGACAGGCTCCGTTGCTGAGGGATTAAGCCGTGCCTGATGGGTCGGTCACCATTGCCGATCGAACGGCTGGCACGGGAAGCTCACCCCTACGGATAACCGACAAGCACTCCGGAACGACGAACGCCCGCGAGGGGATGATCCCTGCGGGCGCACGTCTGGATAATAGTGAAATGTATGCCCGCGTGCGTCCTAAGAAATCAAGGAAGAATTTTTCCGCGATCCGCTTTTCTTGCCCAGCATCCGATCGAGGCTGAGCTTCAGAGCATCGACGAGAAGCGCTATGTTCCGAGACGTTCCGGTCCATCCGTGCCCGTCCAACACCTCTCGAAAGCTTTTCCCATGCAGACAGACGGCATCGATCAGGTCACGATCGCGGATGATCGACGCTGTAGCTTTCCCCCGCGCCGAGGGGCGAACCCGGCGAACCACCATCGCGGCCCCTGCCCCGACACGCTGGCGCAGCTGCTGGATCTCGATGCCCGTGGCGAGATACGCGTCAATGAACTCGCCCCCCGATGATCCGCCGCCACTGCCCCGTGCCTCCAGACTAGCGCACCGCATTCCTCCAGCATCATGCCGTTCGACCAGGTCGCGGTAATGCCGCGCGATGGTGACCTGCGCCTTGGAGAATGGTGGTACAGGATCACGGCCTTCCTTGCGTGCCCGGACCGCCTCGCGCTGGTCGAGAGTATCGAACACGTCAATCGCCCGCGCCGCCCGGAACCCACGCCAGCCGGTGGCTTCGACCTTGTATCCCGTTTCCGACTTTTCGTCCGGCATGACAACGTTCGGTGTTACGGCCACCGATGGCCCGCGGGCGGGGGCAATGGGAATGGCAGGCCCGCACCCTTCCGCAGGCATGGCGCGAGCGATGATCCCCGCCACCCGCTCGCGTTCTTGGGCTCGGCGCAATGCCCCCATCTCGCCGTTGTAGATCGTCATGCTGCTGTTCCCTCTTCCGTCACGGCGGTCTGGATGGCCTCGATCTCCGCAAGGTCCTCATGCCAGACCGACAGCCATTGCTTTTCGGCCAGGGTGGCGCGCCCGGCCTCGATGTTCTCGCGGATCACCTTGCGCTTGTGCCGATTGCTGTCCGCATCCTGCTTGAGCCGGGTGATGATGTACTTGCCCGGCGGGGGGCCAAGCTTCTTGGCGATCTGGAACAGTTCGACCGCCCAGCCCTCGGCCATTGCCTGTCGGCCCATCGCCGACTTGATCAGGCTTTGCGCATAGGCGCTGTCGCGCGGCGGCGGGCACTGGATGGTCATTGCCCAAGCGCGGATCAGACCCTCTTCCGGCCAGACGCCCTTGACCGCGTGCCGCGCGATCAGGTCGACCATAGCCCGCAGGTTGTCGTCCGACATGTAGGTCAGCCAGTCCCGCAGCCGGGCCAGCGCCTTGTCGTGTGCCTCACCACTTGTCCCGCGCCTCCGCGCCAGGCCCGCAAGGGGCTGCATCAACAGCATGTCGACGCGCGCCCTCATCTCTGCATTGCAACCCGACATCCGGACCTTCCCCTTTCACCAGCAATTCGACTTATCCACAGGCACGACCTCTCGGAGGCGCCCATAAGGTTTCATGTCCTTGTCTGTGTCCGTGTATTGTCCTGTAGGGCAGCTAACAGTTGCGGACCTGTTAAAGCGCTGCGATCCTAACTGTTGCTAACTGTTATGCGTAACAGCGACTAACAGTGAATTGCAGCGCGATAACAGCGGCCTGCAGGACGATCACACGATCATCAGACCTCCCGTCCCGCCATGTGCACGACCCGCAGGCTGCCCATGATTTCCTCTGCCGCAACGCGGACGTTGTCGGCGGTGATGTAGAGATCGTTTTCCCGCAGCCATTCGGCGATCTGATCGACCGCCTGGCTATTATCGGCCATCTTGGCGTGCTTGATCTCGCGCAGCTTGGCGCGGATGCGGGATTTTTGCATGCCTTGCTGGGCGACCTCGCGGCTGCGTTCGCGCCCGCGCTTGCGACGGAACTGTGCCTCGGCAATTTCCGAGAGCAGAGGGTGGCCTAACCGAGCAACCGCGCCGACAGGGGCCTCGTCGATATGCGTCGACCTCCAGCCGTACAGCGCAAGCCCGCCGCGGGCCTCAATCCAACCCTCAAGATCCGCGCCGAACCCGGCCAGACGCGCGAGCTCGACATCATCGTCGGGCAGCGTGCCGGCGGGATTCTGCTTCATGGCTGCGCACCACAAAAGCAGCGCAGTGCCGATGTCCTGTCGCCGGTTCGCTTGGATGGCCTTGGCGACGAAGCGGGACGACAGCAGCTGCTCTCCGTAGAGCGGCATCCAGTCAAAGTTGGGCAGGCGATCGCCGTGCTGCAGTGGATAAGCCCAGAACTCTACGACGTCCGTCATGCCGACCGCCCCGGCTGCAGCTTGTCAGCTTGCATCAGCTTGCTCAGCAGATATTGCCAGTAGTCCGCTGATGGGCCCGCCTTGAACTCCCGCGCCATGTGCGAATAGCTGACATTCAAGGCGCGGGCTGCCGCTGCGATCGACGGAAACTCGCGTCCGTGTATCAAGCAACGCTTGGCACCGGATTTACCCCTGGGACGCGGGGAGCGGCTGCCCAGCCCTGCACCATCCGCCGAGCCTCTCAGACGAAGCTGCCCAGTGATCGACGTCGGGCAGATCTTCAAGGTCGCGGCCGCCACGGAGATTGAGGGATAGATCACGCCACGGACACGCACTGGCACACAGTTAGGATGGTTGGGGCGATGTTTGACCAGCCCCGCCCGGTTCCGGGCGCGCCATTCCTTCTGTCGCCGCAACTCCGCCTGGCGGCAAACATCGCAACGGCACCGCAGGCGGTTGTATGCATAGGAATTCCCGTGATTGATCGGCCGCAGCTGATCTTGTGCGGCCTCCATCATGCTTCATCCTCCTCCGGCGCACCCTCGCGCGTCGTCCGCGGAACGCGACGGAAGAATTTTTCCGAAATGGATTTGAGACGCTGGTAGCGGCCGAGGGCGCGCATGGCGCGCGCCTCGTAGAACCGCCCCAGGACGTGGTTCATTAGCCGATGCATCATTGTCCCTCGATCCGGCTGAAGACGATTTCGGCGCCAGCGATGGCGAGGACCGCCATGATGTAGCGCAGCTTGGGGTCATGCTCCTCGCGCAGCCAGTTGATGACCTGCCGATGGCTGACATCCAGCACCGCTGAGGCCTTCTCGGCCAGCTCACGCTCGGACTGTGCGGGGAAGGCCCGCCACAGAAGGTCGCGGAACCAGCGCCGGTTGGCGCGGGGGTCTGTCGAATATGCAGGATTTTTCACGGGCAGCGCTCCATATTGGTCCTGTGAAGAGTGACCAGTCGAGCAATGAAAAGAGGACGCGGCATGTTGGTTCATGCTGCGTCCTCGGGCTTTCTAGCATTTGTGAACATCTGAGCGAGGTCGGGTCGGACGCTTGCGATGGGCAATCCAAGTGCAGCAGCAAAGGCTTCTGCCTTCTCAACACCTATGCGCCGATGACCACTTTCGATAAGGCTCAACATACCGCGGGATATGCCAGCGGCTGCGCAAATCTGCGCGCGAGACAGGCCTCTGGCCGTGATATGTTCTCTGATCTCCATGCCGGATTGTTTACACACAGAAAACAAAACCGCAAGTGGGCCTGTTTACTTAGTGTAAGTTTTGCAGGATCGCGGAAGCTGGCATTGTTTGCCGTATGAAATACCGCATCAAAGAGCATCGCCAAGCGCGAGGTTGGACCCAGGAACAGCTGGCCGAGATGGCCAATGCGTCTAAGGGCTACATCTCACTGCTCGAAAGCGGAAGGCGAGATCCTAGCGCGGAAACCCTTCGCTCACTGGCCGCAGCGTTTGGCGTAGACGTGACCGCATTGATCGAACCATCAACAGATGCCGCTCGGTCGATCATCGATCACCTGGAGATTTTTCAGAAGCTCTCCGAGGCAGATCAGGCAGTAGTTGCGAGGATTGCTTTGTCGATGGCGCCGAAGGACGAGACCGGATCGCAGTGAATAATTGAAGCCTATCAGCTTCAGAAATTGCCACCAACACCGCCGCAATATCAAACTCATCTGGCACATCTACCTCCAACAACGATGAGAACATTAGGCGAACAAAAGCAGCCACGACAACCATAAAGATTTGTTGCATCTGCCCTTACACGTCTGTTTTCACCCGAATCACCAATATTTATGCACTGCACGGTCTGGGCACCGCGCCACTTGTCGGCGGGCAACCGACTATCGCCAGTGTTTACACACAGAAACTTTTTTCTTGCTGTCTAAGTTTACTGTGTGTAAATCTCACAGCAACCGGCACTGTGCCGGGCTGGAGTGAAGCTATGCACCTCATCCCCATCATCACGCTGCGCCTGGCACAGGCTGCGCTGGTCGTAACCTTCTATCTGACCGCGCCGACTTTGGTCGCGGCAGCCATTGCCTACGGCGGAACAGCACTCGGCCAGGCAACGAACTGGTAGGCGCATCGCGCCACCAGACGAGGTGCAGCCCTCCCTGCTTCGCCGCACCTCGTACTCGCCCGCAGCCGCCTCTCCTCCCTCAGCGGCTGCGGGCATTTTTCCATCCACATCCACAAGGACCGATCCATGTCCAAGCCACCGGAACTGCGCAGCCTCGATCAGCTGCTGTCACTCGCCGACAATGGCGACTACCTGCCCGACCTGCTGTCGCGGATCGAGGCCAACAACGTCGAGATGCGCCAGTTCGCGCAGGACTTCGCATCCAGCGCAAAGGGCAAGATCACCCTGACGATCGACATGAAGACCGACCGCTTCGGCCAGGTCGAGCTGGTGATCGAGGACAAGATCGTCGGCCCCAAGCCACCCAAGCACAAGGCAGTCGGATGGCTGACCGGCGATGGTGCGCTGACCACCCACAACCCCGCCCAGTCCCGCATGGAGGTCCGCGACGTCGGCGGACACCGCGAACTGCGCACAGCCGAGTAAGGACACCGGCCCATGACACAAGAACCCGCCAAGAACTTCGCCGAGACAATCATCGAGGAGACGCGCCCGGTCTGCGATTTTCGGTATATCAGTTTCCCCACAAACGATGATCCGCAGCAGCCGACCATCATTGCCGCACCCTCGGACATGCGCCTGCACGATCTGACCGAACAGCACCGCAAGGCGATCGAGGCGCTTAAACCGATGCAGCGCACCGGCAAGGCCGTCGTGTCCGACCTGCCCAGCCTGATCGAGTGGACGAACCGCTTCAAGGGTGACGACACCGTCCTGTTTGCACAGATCCAGCCCAAGCCGCAGCTGCTGTCGATCATCGACTATCATGGCGCAGGTGCACCGACGATCGACCCTGCTGCGGGCGATCCCACCGCCAGCTATGGTCGCCACACCGCGCTCTACACGTTCCCGGTGTCCGAGGAATGGAAGCGTTGGACGGCGATCAGCGGGCAGGCGCTGACAAAGGACCAGTTCGGCGAGTTCATCGAAGAGAACGCCAATGATCTGCTAGACCCGACCCCCGCCCTCCTGGCCAACCGCGCCGATGGTGCCGAGGCTTGGGAACAGCGGATGGTCGAGGTTGCGCAGAAGCTGCAGGGCCGTTTTGGGCAGTACGCTACGCTAGTCCAGCTGTCGCGCAGCTTTGCTGTCCATGAGGTCGGCCACCTCCAGGTGACGACTAACCGCGATACCGGCGAGACGCAGGTTCAGTTCCTGGACGAGCATCGCGATCCGGACGGGCAGCCCCTCCGCCTGCCCAATCTGTTCATGATCGCCATCCCGGTCTTCGAGGAGGGTGCGCTGTACCGGCTGGCGGTCCGCTTCCGCTACCGGAAGGCAGGGTCGGAAGTAAAATTCTTCGCCACCCTCTACAACCCGGACGCCGCGCTGCGCGATGCTGCTCGCGAGGCTCTTGCATGGGCGCACGAACAGACCGCCGTGCCGCTGCTGATGGGCACCCCGGAGATCGGCGCCCGCTGATCAAGCGCCTGGCTGGCGCACAACAGCGCCAGTTCCCCCTTCCCAGCAATCGAATGGAGCCATGGCCATGCGCCCTGCACCAAGTGCCCCGTACCACCCCGCGAACACCGCCGACGCGGAGCGCATTGCCCACTTGCGTGCAACGCGCTTTGGCATTGAATCTACAGATGACCCACTGCCCTCGATGGCGATCGTTGCATACCTCGCTGTCGCTATGATCGGCGGGACCGTTGGCGGCGTTCTTGCCTGGTGGTTCTTTGCATGACCGCCCCCGCACCACCCGCCCGTAACTTGGTGATTTCGTGCCTGCGCGAAGGTCTGGGCGTCGAGGACATTGCAGTGATCTGCGAATGCCATGCTGACCAGGTCCGCGCCATTGCCGCCGAGCTGCGGAGCGCCGGCATCATGCAAGCCATCCGCTTCGACCCGCCAAGGTGCGCGGCCTGACCGTCAAGCGGTCAATCCGCCAGCGCAACCACGATAAATCCATCACCCCTTCAGACGGAGGCCTCGGCCATGACGATCATCGGAAACCTCCCCGTTCGCCCCGAAATCCTCGGCAAGCTGATCGAGGAACATCTGACGCTGGCGATGGCCGCTCAGGTCCAGCTCGGAAAGCGGGTGCTGAAATGAACGCCGCAACCCACTTTCGCACGATCGACATTTCAACCATGCAGCCCGCTGTGCTGGCACCCCAGCCCGCGCCGCAAATGCTGTGGGTTGAGTTGGAGCAGCTGGTGATCGATGACCGGTACCAGCGCCCAATAAATGATGGGAACCGCAGGGCGATCAAGCGGATCGCCAGTGGCTTCCGCTGGTCGCGGTTTTCGCCGGTTATCGTCGCCCCGATCGAGGGCGGACGTTATGCCCTGATCGACGGCCAGCACCGCGCTCATGCCGCGGCGCTGTGCGGGATCAAGAGCATTCCGGCTATGGTGGCTCTTGTCGCGCCTGAGGAACAGGCGCAGGCCTTCATCGACATCAACACACGGCAAATCCGGGTTGGCTCTGAACAGGTATATCGCGCCGCTTTGACCGCTAATGAGCCTTGGGCAATTGCCTGCCGCAATGCTGTCGAGGCCGCAGGTTGCCGCTTGATGACATCCAAGTACAGCACCGCCGCCAAGAAGCCTGGGCAGGTATTTTGCGTCGATCTGATCAGGCGGATGGTGGAGGCAGGGAAAGCCGACGCCGTGACGATTGGCCTGAAATCGATGCTGGAATACGACCCCAGTGCGACGGCCAACTTCTCTAATGCGATGCTGGTCCCTTGGCTTGGAGCAGTCGCAGAAACTGGCGCCAATGCCGTGCAGCTGGTCGCCAGCTTGAATGCCCGCCGGCCATGGCTGGTCATCGAAACTGCCGACCGCCTGGCCAAGGCAGAGGGCAAACCGCTGGCCGTGACGCGTCGGGGCTTTTTCGTGGCTGCGATCCACCAGGTTCAGCGGGAGAGCGAGGCATGAGCCAGCAGCTTTCCCTGTTTGCTCCCCCAGCACCCAAAGCGCCGCCATACCGCCTTGGCTGGCTCAGGGCACCTTGCGACATGGTATTTTGGGAGTGGAACGAGGCGGTGCCCAATCTTCAGCCTTTCCGGTACTGGACCTGCTGGCGCGGCATGAAGCGTGCGACCCCGACCCGCTTCAACGTCTTTGCCGGCGCATACAGTCAGTGTGCACTATGCGTGTCCTGATCGCCTGTGAGACATCCGGCGTGATGCGCCGCGCCTTTGCCACCCGCGGCCACGACGTATGGTCCTGCGACCTCCTTGCGGCCGAGGACGGCAGCAACCGCCACATCCGGGGCGACGTGCGCGACATCCTGGACGATGGCTGGGACCTGATGGCGGTCATGCACCCGCCCTGCACCCGCCTGTGCCGGTCCGGTCGCCGATGGATGTCTGGGCCGGGCAAGTGGACGCCGCCCAAGCAGCTGCCCAAAGGCCGCACCTGGTCGAGCATGCGCGAGGAGTTCGAGGCGGGCGTGGATCTGTTCACCGCGTGCTGGCGCGCGCCGATCGAGCGGGTCGCGATCGAGAACCCCGAGATGAACGACCTCGCCAAGGACCGAATGCCGGCTGACCTCCCTGCCCCGCAGATTGTCCAGCCGTTTTGGTTTGGCGAACCTGCCTACAAGGCCACGGGCTTCTACCTGCGCGGCCTGCCGCAGCTGGTGGCGACGAACATGTTGGCCGAGCCGGAACGCGGCAGCGCCGAGTGGAGGGCATGGAGCGCGATCCACCGTGCCCCGCCGGGACCGGACCGATGGAAGATCCGCAGCAGAACATTCGCGGGCGTGGCCGACGCCAGCGCTGATCAATGGGGCGGCTACGCCGTCCAAGCACAGGAGATGACGGGATGAACGCCCATAAGAAACTGACGATATTGGCGTCGTGCCCGTTCTGCGGGTGTGCGGCAGCCTACTATGGGGCGGCCGTCCGCTGCACCAGCTTCAAATGTAACGCTGGCCTCAGTCCAAACTGGGCCACCAAGGCGGTTAGATCTGTCCAGGGCAATCCTGATGAACGCCTGCGCCATGCGCAGGTAGAGACTGCCGAACGCTGGAACCGCCGCGCGCCGCAGGCTGCCCCCGCCCCGTATGATGGGACTATTGATCGAGCAGCGATCATGGCCGCCATCAAGGCCATACCGCGCCGAAAGGAGGCTTTGGGAGGGCAGACCCTTAGCTATGTGCAGCTATCAGAGGTTCTCGACACAATCGAGACTGCTGCCCCCGCCCCGTCTGATGCGCTGCGGGAGGAGAACGAGAGGCTGCGATACGTTCTAGATGGTGTGCGTGGTGCTATATCCACTGGTCGCAATGAGCCTCTGATGGTGTGGCTTGACCAGATCAACATAGCCCTGTCCACCCCCACGGAGGTAGAGGCATGAGCGCAGAACCCTGTCACTGGATCAAAGACGCCGATGTGCCGGGTGGGAAGTTCCTAGTCCCTGGTTGCGCAAACCGGGCGATCTATGGAGATGACGCGGAATGCCAATGCGAGACCATCAGCTACAATGACGACGCTGATGGCGTGGAACGCTGCCCTCACTGTGGGCAGATCGTCGGACAGGAGGGAGAGGCATGAGCCATACCCGAGCTGAATACCTCGCCAGCCAGATCGAAGCCTGCATGACCGGCGGCAAGCTGTTTACCCGCAAGATGATGGAGCAGACGCGCGACGAGCTGCGCCGCCTGGACGCCGAAAACGAGCCGCTCCGGCAGGCGCGAACGGCTGCGAAGGTGTCGAAGCCGCGCGCACGAGGAAGGGATTGACGCACATGGTCAGGGGAACAAGCCACTGCGTGCACAAGTCGGTCAGCGAGCCCTTCATGGACCAGGTCGACTTGGCAACGATCGGGACCCTGACCGCGCCCCGCGTGACAGTTCGTCAGATTGCCGTCGAGGTCTGCTCACACACCGGAAACAGCGTGCACGCCGTCTTCGGGCGCAGCCGGGCCGCGCATGTCTGCAGGGTTCGGGAACTGGTGTGTTACATCGCGCATCGGCGCGGGCTTACCCTGTCACAGATCGGCAGGGCACTGCGTCGCGATCACAGCACCATCAAGCATGCGATTGATAACGAGGTCCGGCGCCGGGCGCAGGAGAGTGCATGAGCAATACAACCCGACCGCCATCCGCCAAGCCACTTTTCAAGGCGATCTCCGGCAAGGGCCGCGCGAAGTCCTCACCGGCCATCGCCATGTTCAGCGACCTTCCCGATCAGGCAAAGCCATTGCCAGAGCATGAGCGCAGAGCCGAGGACTTCTATCCGACCGGACAGCCAGAGGCGATCCGCAGCCTGTTCGGCTATGATGGCCCACGGATTCGCGACAGCTGGTCGGTCTGGGAACCTGCCTGTGGCGATGGCGCACTGGTTCGCGAGATCCGCGCAATGGGCATGACTTGCATTGCGTCGGATCTGGTTGATCGGGGATGCCCGGACAGCACGATCGCGAATTTCTATTCTGCGACTAGAAGCCCCGCCCGAGCGATCATCACCAACCCGCCGTTCTGCGAGATCAGCTCGAAAGGCGGTGGTCGTTGGCTGCGCCATACGCTGGCCATGCCTGGATGGGATTATCTCGCTCTTCTGCTTTCGTGGGACTGGCCCGCCGGGCGCATCAATGGCCTTGGGCAGCTTCTGGACGAACAGCCGTGCAGCTGGTCCTATCTGATGAGGTGGAAGCTGGACTTCACCGGCGAAGGCAACCCTGCGCAGCGCAACGGCTGGTTTGTCTGGGACAGACGGGATCCCCGCGGGCCGACACACCCAAAGCTGTATGGCGATTTCAGAATGATGGATCGGATTGATCCGCGACAGGAGGTATTGATCTGATGGGAAGACCCCGTGCCGTATCGTCTGCAGACATGGCCCGCACGCTGGATTGCCTGACCCGCGCCGGCATCTCCGTAGGCGAGATCATCGTCGAACCTGGACGCGTGCGCATCCTTCCAAAGGCTCTTGCACCAGAGGCGCTGCCCGTTGATCTTGTGGCCCCGAAGGAATGGCCCAGTGAGTGATGAAATGCGCCTGCAATACCCCGGCCTGCTGCGCGAGGTTTTGCCGTCAGGCACCGTGCGCTGGCGCGTCCGGAAGGCAGGCGACAAAAAGGTTCGCGTCCTGCTGAATGCAGGGCCTGATCATCCGCGATTTGGCGAACACTACCACGCGGCGCGCGCGGGCATTCAGCTGCCGCCGGAGGATGACGCACCGAGCGCAATCAAAGGTTCGATTGGCTGGCTGGTTGACCTGTACCGCACCGCAATGAAAGACATGCAGGAGCAAGGCCACCTGCACAAGGCCACTGCCATCAGCGTGGCCAGTTCCTGCTATGGCTTGCCTCAGAGGTAGGAGAGTACAGCGCCGCCATGCCACAGTCGCAGCTAATCCTGCTGCGCGACAAGAAGTCCGCGACGCCAGGTGCTGCAGACAACTTCATCAAAGCTGTCCGCGCCATGTATGCATGGGGTACTGATCGAGGTCACTGTAAGGCGAACCCGGCCGCGGGCATCGGCAAAATAAACCGCGGCACCGGGGCGACGGCATGGACAACCGACGACCTGCTGAAATACCGGGAACGGCACCCAAAGGGCACCATGGCGCATCTGGCGCTGTCGCTGCTGATGTTCACGGCATGCCGCCTCGGAGACGTCTATCGCCTTGGCCGCACCCACGAGATGCAACGCAACGGCGTCACCTGGTTGGATTGGCAACCCGAAAAGCGGGGCAGTTCGCGCGTCCGGATACCGATGCTGCCGCCGCTCCAGGCCGCCATCCGGGCGCAAACCATCATCGGGCCGACGTATCTGCTCACAGAGCATGGCAAGCCTTTTGCCAGCAAGAACGCCTTTGGCAACAAGTTTGCAGACTGGACCCGCCAAGCCGGGCTTGCAGGATTATCCGCGCATGGCATCCGGAAATCCGCCGGCGAATTGTTGGCGATGAATGGGGCCAGCCAGTACGAGGTCATGAGCGTACACGGCCACTCGAATGCGAAGACGAGCGAGATCTACACCGCCGGCGCGGATCGCGATCGACTGGCGGATCTGGCCATGCAGCGCATGACCGGAATTGACTGGTAAAACGTGGGACACCGGCAACCCTAACCGATTGATTCTTATAGAGCGCCATGTCGGGCGGCGTGGGACACTGCCGCGTTGATTTAGCTCATTTTTCGGTGTTTTGGATAGTCCTGCCGGGCCTACCATCCCCACACCGCCGACCGGTCCCACGCATGGACGTCCTCCGCGCTGCGAGGTTGCGGAACCAGCGTCTCGCAAGGATCGGCGTGAATCGTCCCAAGCTGAAATTATCCTGCCAATTCCGAACCAATCCGCGTAGAGCGTGTTGATCGCGCGTTCGTGAGCGGTTGGGGGATGGATGAGTTTGGTGACACGGGTGATGGTTCTGGGCGGGTCAGGGACGGGAAAGTCCTGGCTGGCGATGCGGCTGGCCGCGTTGGCCGGCCTGCCCGCGTACCACATGGATCAGCTGAGCTGGATGCCGGGCTTTGTCCATCGCAGCACCGGCGAGCTTGATGCCCTGACGCGCGAGATCCATGCACAGGAGCACTGGATCATCGAGGGCGGTCATTACGAGACGATGCATGAGCGCGCCGCCCGCGCCCATCTTCTGATCTGGGTCGATCCGTCCAGGCCGGTGCAGGTCGCCCGCGTCGCGTGGCGGTCGCTGCGTTATCACAATCGCACGCGGCCGGGCATGGGAGAGGGGTGCCGCGAGACGTTCGGCTGGCACACGCTGGATGCCATCGCCTATGCCCGCACCTCGCGGCAGTTTCATCGCGACCGCGCGACCGAGGTCATCGCCGCCGCAGGACCCCGACTGGCGCTTGCGCATATCCGGTCAGGGTGGCAGGCACGGCGGTTCCTGCGCCACTGCGCGCCCGTGCCGCGCACACGGGGTTTTCTGCTGCAACGGTAAAGGATGCAGGACGGCCTTCAGCGGGCCGGCCCCGCGCTTTCCGGGATGTCGATCAGCAGGCGGCGTGCCGCCCACCAGCTGGCAGCCGCCATCGCGCCGGCTGTGGCCAGGCACAGCGGCAGCCCGCCGACCTGATAGGACAGGCCCGACAGCAGCGTCCCGATCAGGCGGCCCGCCGCGTTCGCCATGTAGTAGAACCCGACATCCCGCGTGATCCGCTGTGCCTGACCAAAGGCCAGGATCAAATATGAATGAACGGACGAATTGACCGCAAAGACGAAGCCGAAGACCAGCAGGCCCAGAACCAGCAGCATCGTCAGCCATGGCGCAGGATCGCCCGCGATCACGACCGCCGCCGCCATCACGAAGGGGATTGGCACCAGCCGACCTGCCCACCGGACCGCGTCCCGGGTGATCTGCGCCTCGGGTCGGCCGGCGCCGCCCAGGATGCGCGGGACGGCAGCCTGAACCGCGCCATAAAGGATGATCCACAGCGCCATGAAACCGCCGACCAGAAAGAAGGCCTCGCGCCGCCCTTCGGCGGTGCCATCGGACAGGACGGCCTGAAAATAGATCGGGATGCCCACCACGAACCACACGTCGCGCGCGCCGAACAGGAACATGCGCGCCAGGGACAGCCGGTTCACGCGGCTGTCCCGCGACCGCCAGCCTGACCATCCTTCGGCCGCCTTCACCCGACCGGGCAGGCCCGCGGGCAGGAACAGGACCACCGCCACAAGAATCGCGGCCAGCACCGCGGCCATGCCCCAGACCGCCGCCTGGAACCCAGCAAAGGCCAGCAGTGCGGCGCCAAGGAAAAAGCCCATGCCCTTGACGGCGTTCTTGGACCCGGTCAGCGCAGCCACCCATCGGAACAGCCCGCCATCGGCGGCGGGGGCAAGGACCTTGACCGCCGATTTCGACGACATCTTGGACAGATCCTTGGCGACACCCGACGCGCCCTGCACCGCCATCACGAACATCACCGATGCCGTGACGCTCCATGCCGGGTCCAGCTGCGCCAGCGTCGCCAAGGCCGCGATCTGGATTCCCAGGCCCGCGTACAGGGTCGCCGCCAGCCCGAACCGGGCCGCCAGCCAGCCCGCGGCTAGGTTCGTGACGATCCCCGCAGCCTCGTACAGCAGGAACAGCCATGCCAGCTGGACCGGGGAAAAGCCCAGTCCGTTGAAGTGCAGCAGCACCAGCATGCGCAACGCGCCGTCCGACAGCATGAACGCCCAATAGGCCGCCGTCACCGCGGCATAGGCGCGGACCGGGTTCATGCCATCCGCCCCGCGACCATGCGCGCGACATCGACCAGCCGGCAGGCATAGCCCCATTCGTTGTCGTACCAGGCATAGATTTTGACCTGCGTCCCGTTCACGACCATCGTCGATCCCGCGTCGATGATCGCGCTGCGCGGATCGTTGACATAGTCGGTGGATACCAGCGGCCGCGTCTCATAGCCCAGGATGCCGTCCAGCGGTCCCGCCGCGGCGGCGGCGAACAGGGCGTTGACCTCCTCCACGCTTGTCGGACGCTCGACCTCGAACACGCAGTCGGTCAACGAGGCGTTCAGCAGCGGCACCCGGACCGCGTGGCCGTTCAGCCGACCCTTCAGCTCGGGATAGATCAGCGTGATCGCCGTGGCGCTGCCGGTCGTCGTAGGAATGAGGTTCATCAGCGCCGAGCGCGCGCGGCGCATGTCCTTGGCCGGTCGGTCGACGATGGTCTGCGTGTTGGTGACGTCATGGATCGTGGTGATCGACCCGTGGCGGATGCCCAGGGCCTCGTGGACGACCTTGACCACCGGGGCCAGGCAGTTCGTCGTGCAGCTGGCCGCCGTCACGATTCGCTGCCTGCCGTCATAGAGGTGATGGTTTACGCCATAGACCAGGTTCAACGCCCCGCCATCCTTGACTGGTGCGCTGACCACAACACGCGCCACGCCCATATCGAAATAGGGCGCGATCCGGTCCGCGGTCTTGAACACGCCCGTCGCGTCGATCACCAGGTCGACCCCCAGGTCACGCAGCTGCAGGGCGTCGATGGTCCGGTGATGCGTCAGCGGGATGCGGTGGCCATCCAGGACCAACGCCGCGCCGTCTGCCGCGACGGGCTTGGACCAGCGGCCGTGAACGCTGTCGAATTCCATCAGCAGGGCGTGCTGATCGGCATCGCCCGCCGCGTCGTTCAGCAGGACGATCCGGTCCCCCAGGCCCAGGTCGATCATCCGGCGCAGGGCCAGTTTTCCGATGCGGCCCAGGCCATTCAGTGCGATTCGGGTCATAGGGTCAGTCCTTGGCAAGTTCGTGGGCATCGATCTGATCGACCCGGTTCTGAAGCGAGATTCGGTCCAGGCTGGCCACCGGCAGGGCGGCAAAGGCTTCGATCCGGCGGCGCAGGGCGGCATAGGTCCGAGCAAAGACCAGCGCCCGTTCGGCGTCCGTCCCCTGCGCCTTGACCGGGTCGGGCAGTCCCCAATGCCCGGTGATCGGCTGGCCGGGCCAAGGGGGGCATTCCTCGGCCGCGGAGGTGTCGCAGACGGTGAAGACGAAATCCATCCTGGGGGCGTCTGGCGACTGGAACTCGGACAGATGCTTGGACCGCAGGGTGGTCGTGTCGTGGCCGTTGCGGTCCAGGACCTGCAGCGCAAGGGGGTTCGGATGCGTCCCCGCCCGGGTGCCTGCCGAATGGGCGATGAACCGATCGCCGCCCAGATCGCGCAGCAGCGCCTCGGCATAAAGCGATCGTGCGGAATTGCCTGAACAGATGAACAGGACATGGAAACCGGTATGCGTCACGGTCGGCTCCTTGGATTGTGGGATGCTGGTCAGAACGTCCGGGCGCGCGCGGCCAAGGTCCATTGCCAGATAGCCCAGCAGGCGGCCCGTCGCATCGACATCGATCGAATAGAGCAGCGACCGCCCCTGTCGCCGCACGGCGACAAGCCCGCATCCCGTCAGGTCGGACAGGTAATGCGACAGGGTGTTCGGCTTCAGCCCCAGCGCCTGCGCGATCTCGGTCGGGCGGACGGCGCGGGGGGCAAAGCGCATCAGAAGCCGGGCAACGGCAAGGCGACCGGGGTGGCCAAGGGTGGCAAAGGCGTGAGCGGCGCGGTCATGTTCCATGATTCCCGAATAATGGAATAATGACCCCGGCGCCAGTGAAGCTTTCATGACAGGACCGCGTCACCGGGCCGACAGCAAATACCCGAAGCCGCGCTGGTTGTGGATCAGCCGCGCATCGCCGTCCTGATCCAGCTTCTTGCGCAGATAGGCGATATAGACCTCGACGATGTTGGTCTGTGGGTCGAAGTTGTATCCCCAGACACCCTTCAGGATATCCACGCGCGACTGAACCTTGTCGGGACGCTCTGCCAGAAACCGCAGCAGCGAGAACTCGGTCGCCGTCAGGTCCAGGTCGCGGTCGCGTCGCGTCGCGGTCTTGGTGTCCAGGTCCAGGCACAGATCGCCGATGACGATGCGGGACGGGCGGTCCTCGCGCGCAGGCGCACGGCGCAGCAGGACAGCGATGCGGGCCAGCAGTTCCTCGAAGGCGAAGGGCTTGGTCATGTAGTCGTCGGCCCCTGCCCCCAGCCCCTCCAACTTCTCGGCCAGCGCGTCCTTGGCGGTCAGCATCAGGATCATCACGTCATGGCCCGCTGCGCGGATCTCCTGGCACAGGTCGGCGCCGTCGCCGTCAGGCAGCATCCGGTCCAGTACGACCAGGTCATAGCCCCCGTCCCGCAACCGCTGGTCCAGCCCCGCCGCGCAGTCGGCCAGATCGACGTGATAGCCCTCGGCCGTCAGGCCACCGGCCAGCAGGGCGGCGATCTCGGTGTCGTCCTCGACCACCAGGACGCGATCGGGGCTCATGCAACGGCCCTGCGTGCCAACGGCATGGTAATCTCGACCACGGCGCCGCGGCCGGGCGCGCTGTCGATGCGGATGGCGCCGTCATGCTGGTCGACGATCCATTTCGCGATGGACAGCCCAAGGCCCAACCCGCGACCCGACCGCGGTCGCGACGGGCGCGCGCTATAGAAGCGGGTGAAGGCGCTGCCCAGTTCGTCGCCCGTAAAGCCCGGTCCCTGGTCGCGCACGCGGATATGGGCGTGATCCTGTGACTGCGCCAGCTCCAGGCTGACGGTGGTGTCGGCGGGCGCCAGGCGGATCGCGTTATCCAGCGCGATCAGCACGGCCTGACGCAGGCGGTCGGGGTCGCCGCGCACCTCGACCGGTTCGCTGGGTTGGCTGGGACGGATGCGCACGCCGGGGCGCATCGCCATGTTCTGGCCGTCCAGCAACACGTCACCCACGATGTCCTGCAGCACAACACGCGTGCGGTTGACCATGATCGACCCCGATTCCGACCGTGCCAGGAACAGCAGGTCATCGATCAGCCGCCCGATCTGGTCGGTCTTGCGGACGATCTCGGACAGCACCTGCTGCAGGGTGGCGGCATCGGCGTCGGGGGTGCGGATCGCCATCTCGGCCTGGCCGCGCAGGATCGTCAGCGGCGTGCGCAGCTCGTGGCTGATATCGGCGAAGAAGTTCGCGCGGCTGGCATCGACCGACCGCAGTCGATCGTTGCTGGCCACCAGCGCCTCCGACCGTTCGCGCAGTTCGCGGGTGCGCTCCTCGACCTGCTGGGACAGTGTGGACTGCGCCTGCAGCAGGCTGTCGCGCTGGTCGCGGATCTGTCCGGTCATCTGGTTGAAGCGGCGCGACAGGTTGCCCAGCTCGTCGGGCGACGGATTGTCGATCACATGCGTCAGATCGCCCCGCCCGACCGCCTCGGCCCCCGCGTAGAGCGCCGAGACGGGGCGCAGGATCGCGCGGTTCATCATGACGATGTTCGCGACGCCCAAGACCGCCACGACCACGATCAGCCCGATGGCCAGATCGACGGCGCGTTCCGACAGGCGGGACGAACTGGCCAGCGCCTCGGCAACCTCGGCGCGTTCGCGCACGGTCGCCTCCTCGACCAACTCCAGCAGCACCTGCCCCAGCTGGTGATAGATGCGCGTGTTGAACACCTCCAGCGCCTCCGCGCGCCGGCCCGCCTGCAGGTGATCCTGGATCAGCAGGCGCGACTGGTCGATCTCCTGCACCTTGATCTCCATCTGGGCGACGCGGTCCAGTCCGCCCCAGGTCGCATCGGGCTCTCCGGCCAGCGCATGCTCCTCGCGGATCAGGTCGCGCTGGCGCTGCAGCCCGGACAGCAGCGAATCGCGCGCCTCGCGGATCTCGGCGTCCTGGTCCCCGGCGACGAACAGTTCGGCGATCTGGGCGGACAGCTTGTTGGCGTCGACCGCCACCAGATTGATGTTGCGCAGCTGCGCATAGGAGGTCTGAAGCTGCCGCCGGTCCTCGCGTGTCAGGCCCAGCCCGATGATGATCGCCAGACACACAAGCGTGACCGTGACCAGGCCGGTCAAATGACTGAGCATGATTTTCGTGCGGATTCTCATGGCATTGCGTTCCCGGCCGGTGGCGGCACGGTGCCGCCTGAGACAGCAGACTAGCGCAACTTCGCGGCCGTAAAAACGCCGATGCGCGGCTCTAATGATCTTCTAATTTGCAGCTTTGGATCGCACGCCAATATTTTGGAAGCACGAAGACGCCGCCGTCCAAGCACCTTCGCACACCCAGATCCCGAGGGCCCGATGACCAAGATGAACCCCGCCGATCCGCTGCATTACGCCGCCGCGCTGCGCCGTCAGCGGACCCGCGCGCCGCGGGTGGTCCTGTATTCGCACGACACCCTGGGCTTTGGTCATCTGCGGCGCAACATGCTGCTGGCGCAGGCGATCCGCGAATGCGGTCACGACCCCGAAGTGCTGCTGGTGGCCGGCATGCGCGAGGCCGGGGCATTCGCCCTGCCCGCGGGCGTCGACTGCCTGACGCTGCCGGCCTATGCCAAGGCCTCGGACGGCACCTATCATGCCCGCGACCTGGGCATCGGGGTCGACGCGCTGTGCGACATCCGCGCGGCGACGATCCGCGCCGCCGTCAAGAACTTTCAGCCCGACCTGATGATCGTCGACAACGTCCCCCGCGGTGCCCAGTACGAACTGGGCCCGACCCTGCGCGCACTGAAGCGGTCGGGCCGCACGCGGATCGTGCTGGGGCTGCGCGACATCATCGACCGGCCGTCCGTCATGCGCCAGCAATGGCTGCGCCAGCGCAATTTCGAGGCGCTGCAGGATCATTACGACGACATCTGGGTCTATGGCGACCCGGCGTTCTTTCCCACGGCCGACGAATACGGGCTGGGCCCCGAACTGTCCGCCCGCGTGACCTATACCGGCTATCTGGACCAGCGGGCGCGCCTGTCGCCCGATGCGCAGGGGGCCGACCCGCTGCAGGTGACGGGAGGCGATGCGCGCCCGTTCGTTTTGTGCCAGGTGGGCGGCGGGCGCGACGGGGTGGCCCTGTGCACGGCCTTCGCCGCGGCGCCCATGCCCGCGGGCCATCAGGGCATCCTGATCACCGGCACGCAGATGCCGCCCGAGGCACAGGCCCGCGTGGCGGCGCTGGCGCAGGGCCGGACCGACCTGACCATGGTCGATTTCGTGGCCGAACCGGTAGGGCTGGCCGCGCGCGCGGCGGCGCTTGTGGCGATGTGCGGCTACAACACCGCCTGCGAGATGATGTCGTTCGGCCTGCCGTCGCTGGTGGTCCCGCGGGTCCGGCCGCGCACCGAACAGCTGATCCGCGCGCAGCGCATGCAGGATCGCGGCATCGCCGACATGATCCATCCCGATGCGCTGTCGCCCACCGCCATCGGCGACTGGCTGGGCCGCGCGGTGACCCGGCAGGCCGGACCACGCGGCGTGGACCTGGACGGGCTGTCGCGCGTCACCGCGATGGCCACGCGGATGCTGGCCCCCCGCAAATCCCTGCGCCGCCTGGCCTGAAGACCCGACACAAGGAACCGTCCTCCCATGTCCGCACCCAAGATCGGCTATGTCCTGAAGCGCTATCCCCGCTATTCCGAGACGTTCATCGTCAACGAGATCCTGGCGCATGAGGCCGCGGGCCAGCCGATCGAGATCTTCTCGCTGCGCCCGGTCGAGGAGACGCACTTTCAGGACAACCTGGGCAAGGTCCGCGCGCCCGTCACCCGACTGACCGAACGGCTGAAGAACCCCGACGCGTTCTGGCGGCTGATGATGCGCGCCCGGGCCGGGCTGCCCGCGGCGTCATGGACCCTGCTGGGACAGATGAAGAACAGCAGCGGCCAGGATGTTGCGCAGGCGCTGGAGCTGGCGCTGGCCTGCCGCGAACGCGGGGTGGCGCATCTGCACGCGCATTTCGGCACCGTGTCCACGACGGTGGCGCGGCTGGCGGCACAGCTGGCGGGGATCGGCTATACCTTCACGGCGCATGCCAAGGACATCTATTTCGACTACGAGGAGAACATCCGCCTGGACGAGAAGCTGCGCGACGCGGCCCATGTCGTCACCGTGTCGGATTACAATGTCGGCTATTTGGAACAGCGGTTCGGCCAGGACGCGACCAATGTCAGCCGCATCTACAACGGCCTGGACCTGGACCGTTTCGCCCATCAGAACCCCGCACCCGATGCGACCGACATCCTGGCGGTCGGACGCCTGGTCGAGAAGAAGGGGTTCCACATCCTGATCGAGGCCGTGCGCCTGATGCGCGACCAGGGCCGCAGCGTGCGCTGCACCATCGTGGGCGGCGGGGACGAGGCGTCCTATCTGGCGGCCCAGATCGCCGCCGCCGACCTGGCCGATGCGGTCACCCTGGCAGGCCCGCGTCCGCAATCCGAGGTGATCGCGATGATGCGTCGGGCTGCCGTCTTCGCCTGCCCCTGCGTGGTGGGCCACGACGGCAACCGCGACGGCCTGCCCACCGTCCTGCTGGAGGCGATGGCCCTGGGAACGCCCTGCGTCTCGACCGCCGTCACAGGCATCCCGGAACTGGTCCGCGACGGGCAGACCGGGTTCTGCGTCCCGGAAGGCGACCCCCAGGCGCTGGCCACGGCGCTTGCGCGGATGCTGGACGATGCGGACCTGCGGCAGCGGTTCTCGACCGCGGGACGCGCGTTGATCGCGCAGGAATTCGACCAGCACGTCAACGCCGCGCGGCTTCGCGCCATCTGGCACGACGCCATCGCGGGCACCGACCTTCCCCAGCAGAGGTCCGCGTGATGCACGTCGCCTATGTCACCACCGATCCTGGCATTCCGCCCTTCGGCACCAAGGGCGCATCGATCCATGTGCAATCCGTGCTGCGGGTGCTGCTGGCGATGGGCCACCGGGTGACGCTGTTCTCTCCGTGCCTGGCGGTGGCGCCGGCGGCGGAGTTCGCGACTGTCGCGCTGCACCCCCTGCCCGGGGCGCCGCGTGGCGACGACGCGGAAGCGCGTGCCGCTTGGGCGTTGGCGCTGAACGAGACGGTCGCCGCGGCGCTGACGCAGGCGGGGCCGTTCGACCTGGTCTATGAACGCCATGCGCTGTTCGCGCATGGGGCGATGGAATGGGCCGGTCGCGGCGGTGTGCCGTCGGCGCTGGAGCTGAACGCCCCCCTGATCGCCGAGCAGACCCGTCACCGCCACATGGTCCGCCAGTCGGACGCCCCAAGCCAGCGCCCGCCGGGCTTTCGGGGCCGCCCGTCTGGTCGCGGCGGTGTCGGCGGTGGCGGCGGATTACGCCCGCGACCTGGGGGCCCTGCCCGACCGGGTGGCGGTCATCCCCAACGGCGTCGATGCGGCACGTTTCGACGGCAGCCCTGCGCCGGATGGGCCGTTCACCGTGGGCTTCGTCGGCACGCTGAAGCCTTGGCACGACACCGCGACCCTGGTCGAGGCTTTTGCCCTGTTGCGACGCGGCCCCGTTCCCGATGCGCGCCTGCTGATCGTGGGTGACGGGCCGCAACGGGCGGCGATCCTGGACCGGTTGGACCAGTTGTCCCTGTCGGACGCGGCCCACCTGACGGGGGCGGTCCAGCCCGACCAGATCCCCGGCTGGCTGGCGCGGATGCATGTCGCCACGGCCCCCTATCGGGCCGATCAGCCGTTCTATTTCTCTCCGCTGAAGCTCTACGAATACATGGCTGCGGGGCTGCCCGTGGTGGCCAGCGACGTGGGCGATCTGGCCCAGGTGCTGGACCGGGGCCGGCTTGGCGCCACCGTGGTACCGGATGATCCGGGCGCTTTGTCCGCGGCCCTTGCGGGTCTGGCCCGCGATCCCGCGGCGGCCACCGCGATGGGCGTACGCGCCCGCGCCGAGGTTCTGGCCCATCACGGGTGGGACCGCATCGTGTCCCGCATCATCGCCCGTGCCGGCGCCGCAGGACAGGAGGCCGCGTGATGTCGCGATCGCGTCCCGAGACGCTGACGGAATCGCTGCCCGGACTGCGCCGCGTGCTGCATCGGTTTGCCCCCTATCTGCGCCCGCATCGGGCGGTGCTGGCGGGGGCGACCACCGCGCTGGTCAGCGCCACGCTGATGCGGCTGCTGGAACCCTGGCCGCTGAAATTCGTCATCGACCGCGTGGTGCCGTCCGGCACGGCGGGAACAGGCGGATCGGGTGTCGCGGCGGTGGATACGCTGGACCCCATGACGCTTCTGGCGCTGTGCGCAGTTGGCTTGGTGGGCATCATCGGGCTGCGCGCGCTGTTCCAGTACCTGGCGACCATCGGCTTTGCGATCGTCGGCAACCGGGTGCTGACCCAGGTCCGCGGCGACCTGTTCCGGCACCTGCAGGGACTGTCGCTTGGCTTTCACACCCGGTCCAAGGCGGGCGATTTGACCATGCGCCTGATCGGTGACGTGGCCATGCTCAAGGAGACCGCCGTCACTGCCGCCCTGCCGCTGGCCGCGAACGTGTTGGTCCTGCTGGGCATGGTCGCCGTGATGATGGTGCTGGACTGGCAGCTGGCGTTGATCGCGCTGATTCCGCTGCCGGTTCTGTGGTTCGCATCCATCCGCGCAGGAAAGAAGATCCAGGCCGCCAGCCGCAAGCAGCGCAAGGTCGAGGGCCAGATGGCCGCCACCGCGGCCGAGGCGATGTCCTCCATGCGCACGGTTCAGGCCCTGTCGATCGAGGATCGCGCGGCCGACACCTTCTCCGGCGCGAACGGCACCAGCATGGCGGGCGACGTGCGGGCCAAGCGCATCGCGGCGGCGCTGGAACGGCTGGTCGACCTGCTGGTCGCCTGCGCCATCGCGCTGGTTCTTTATTTCGGCACGTTGCAGGTGCTGCGCGGGCGGCTGACGCCGGGCGACCTGCTGGTCTTCATCACCTATCTCAAGGCGACGTTCCGGCCCATCCGGGGGCTATGCCAAATACGCGTCCCGTCTGGCCAAGGCCAGCGCCGCGGGCGAACGGGTCGTCCAGCTGCTGGACGAGGTGCCCGAGATCCGCGACCGCGCCGGTGCCGTGGCCGCCCCCGCCTATGCCGGGCGGATCACGTTCGACGGCCTGACCTTCGGCTATGGCGGGGGTCGGCCCACGCTGGACGGGCTGACGCTGGACATTCCGGCGGGCACGAATGTTGCGCTGACCGGGCCGTCCGGGGCGGGCAAGTCCACGTTGGCCGGACTGCTTCTGCGCCTTTACGATCCGTCGGGCGGGCGCATCCTGATCGACGGGCAGGACATCCGCGACGTGACGATGACCAGCCTGCGCCGCCAGATCGGCTTTGTCCCACAGGAGACGGTCCTGTTCAGCGGCACGTTGGCCGACAACATCGCCTTGGGCGCGGGCCGCGACGTCACCCGGGACGAGATCGAGGCCGCCGCCCGCCTGGCCAACGCGCATGATTTCATCGCGGCCCTGCCCGACGGCTATGACTCCCAGGTCGCGGAGCGCGGCGCCACCCTGTCGGCAGGTCAGCGCCAGCGCATCGCCATCGCCCGCGCCGCCCTGCGCCGCTGTCCGGTGCTGGTCCTGGACGAGCCCACGACCGGCTTGGACAGCAGCAACGAGGCCACCGTGTCCGAGGCGATCTGGCGCCTGGCCAAGGGCCGCACCAGCCTGCTGATCACCCACGACCTGTCGCAGGCCGCCCGCGCGGACCGCATCGTGTTCCTGGAGGCGGGCCGGGTGGCCGAACAGGGCAACCATGCCGACCTGCTGGCGCGCGGCGGACGCTATGCCCGTCTGTGGGCGCTGCAGGGTCGTGGTCAGGATGGGGGGGCGCTGCGTGCTGTCGCCGGCTGATCGCGCGATCTGCGACCGTGATCCGGCGCTGGCCGGTCTGCCGCTGATGCTGGACGCGCAGGCGATGGCGGCGGCCTTGGGGTGTGACGCCTTGCAGCCGGCCTATCTGCGCTACAAACCCGGGGTCAGCTGCGTCGCGTCGTTCCTGTCCACGGATGGAGAGGCGCTGGCCGCCTATGCTTATGCCCCCGACCGGTATGCCGAGGAAAGCCGCCGGTCCCGTTGGCGCGACAACCCCGATGTCGTGATGCTGCCCGACCGCGGCGTGATCGTCATCCCGGCGCGGCTGGACCGTCATCTGCGCAGCCTTGCGCGGTTCCTGGACCCTGCACGGCGACAGGACGCCCTGCGGCGCGTGACCGGCGTGCAGCCGCATCTGGCTGCGGGCGACCTGATCCTGCTGCGTTACAAGCCGGGGCGACGGCTGGTGGCCCGCCTCGACCTTGACGGCCAGCCGCAAGGGGTTCTGAAGATCATGGCCGGGGCGGGCTTCGACCAGGCGCTTGTCGGCGCGACAGCGGCCATGGCGCATGGGCAGGCCGCCCTGCTGGGGGCCGACAGCGGCTTGCGCGCGATGATGACCGCTTGGGTGCCGGGCCGCCCGGTCTGCCCGCAGATGACCGGTCACGCGCCCGACGCGGACACCTGCACGCGGATCGGCGCGGCCTTGGCCGCGCTGCATGCCGATCCGTTCCGACCCGCCGCCGCATGGACCGCCCCGGCCGATGCAAGGTCGGTCCTGACCGCCGCCGCCGATCTTGCGCCGCTGGATGCCGAGCTGAGCGTCCTGGCCCATGAGATCGCGACCGATCTGGCCGACCGGCTGGCCCAGGCCACGTTCGATCCGGTGATGGTGCACGGCGATTTCAGCGCGGATCAGGTGGTGATGGGGGCCGATGGTCCGGTCATCCTGGACTGGGACAACGCCGGCTGCGGCGATCCGGCCCGCGATCTGGGCAGCTTCCTGGGCCGGATCGATGCGCAGGTGGTGGACGGCATCCTGTCGCGCGTCGAGGCCGATGACATAGCGGGCGCGGTCCTGCGCGGCTATGGCGGCGGGCCCGTCACGCTGCCCCTCCACCATGCCCGCGCCCTGATGTTGCTGGTGACCGAGGGGTTTCGTGCCCGCCATCCCGACTGGCCTGCGCGCGCGCGGACCCTCTTGGACCGTGCGGCCCAGGTCATGCGCGGCGCATCCGCGGACCCTGCCATGCCACAGCTGGACGCCGCCCTGGACCCCGACCAAGCGCGGCCCGCGCTGCAGACGGCGACGGGGCTTGATCTCACGGGCCGGCCCCAGCTCCTCCGCCACAAGCCGGGCCGCAGGGCACTGGTCCGCTATCCGACTGGCGGGGCGACCACGGCCATCCTGGGCAAGCTGCGTGCGAAGGGAACGGATGTCCGCATGCCCGCCGTCCACGATGCCTTGCGCGATGCCGGTCTGGACGGTCGGGCACCGCACGGGGCGGGTGTCCCGCGCGCCCGCGGCATCGTCGACACGATGCGGATGTGGTTGCAGGACGAGGTGCCCGGCCGACCCCTGACCCCGACCGATGTCGCGGCGATGGCGCAGACCGGCGTGGCGCTGGCCCACCTGCATGGGGTTCCCCCTGTCACCGACCGCCGCTGGACCCACGCGGACGAGCTGTCGGTCCTGGATCGCGCCCTGACCCAGGCGGCAGAGCTGTTGCCCGCGCGAAAGGCGGAACTGCGGCGCATCCTGCACGCCGCCAGGGATCGGATGGGCCGGCTTCGCGACGACCAGCATTGCGGCATCCACCGCGATTTCTATTTCGACCAGGTGCTGATCGCCGATGCGCAGGTCTGGCTGGTCGATCTGGACCTGTATGCGGTGGGCGACCCGGCGGTGGACCTGGGCAATTTCCTGGCGCATCTGGACGAATACGCCCTGCGGACCACGGGCGACGTCGGCGCGCTGAGCGCATCGGCCCGGGCCTTCCTGGACGGCTATGCCGGCATCCGCCCCCTGCCCTGCCCCCGGCGCATCGCAACCATGCGCACGCTGTCGCTGGCCCGCCACATCCGCATCAGCCTTCGTTTCGATGATCGCAGGCACACCACGGACGCGCTGATCGAGCAGTCCCTCAGAGCCTGCGCCACCTGCCACCAGCAAACCTGATTACCAAGAAAGAACCTGCGCATGGACCGTATCGGCCCCCTGCTGATTGCCGCGACCCTGTCCCTTCCCGTCCCGGCCCTGGCCGACCCGCCCGCGATCGAGTTCCGTCGGTCGCTGCAGCTGGACCTGGCCTATGAACGGCAGACGGATGATGGCGACCGGGACCGCGAGGGGGCCGTCAGCCCGCTGTTCCGCCTGATCGGCGAGGTCGCGTCAGAGGAAACATGGTCCGGCTTCTTCGAATTCGACGTCTTCTCCGAACGGGTCTGGGAACGCGGAGAGCCGCGCAGCACGACCAACACCGCGCGCGTCAATCAGGCCTATCTGCAGTATGACGACGGCTTTCTCATTCGCGCCGGGCGGTGGCTGTACCGCGACGAACGCGAATGGCTGATCGACGAGAACATCGACGGTGTCATGGCCCGCTTCGACGCGGGCCCGGTACGCATCGACGCGCTGGCAGGCCGCGTGGGCTGGCTGCCCCGCACCCTGTTCGAGCCGGGGTCGCGCGGCGACCGCATCGCCTATTACGGCCTGCTTGCGCAGATGGAACCCGTTGATGACCGCTTAGTCGAGGCATTCGCCATCCTTGGCGACGACCGCGAGAGGGGTGCCGGAGAGCAGCTGTCCCTGGGCCTGCGGTCCTGGGGAGAGTTGGGCGACGGCCTGACCTATTGGGCGGATGCGGGGCTGTCGCGCGGATCGGACGACGACCGCCGTTTGAAGGGATACGGGTTCGACATCGGCGCGACCCGCCTGTGGGAGGATCACGACCTGCAGCCGCGCCTGACGGTGGCCTTTGCCCAAGGCAGCGGCGACGGCGATCCCGGCGACGGCACCGACCGCGCCTATCGCCAGACAGGGCTGCAGTCGAACGAGGCGCGTCTGGGCGGGTTCGCCAAGCTGAAATACTATGGCGAGGCGCTTGATCCCGATCTGAGCGACATCCGCATCGCGACCGCCGGCGTCGGCCTGACCGCAAACGACGCAGTATCGGTCGATCTGCTGTACCACCACTATCGCCGTGTGTCGGTGACACAGGGACAGGACCGCCACCTGGGCGACGCGCTGGACCTGGTCCTGGGCCTTCGCCCGACCGATGCACTGGAAATCGACGCGGCGATCGGCTGGTTCGCCGGGGGGTCCGACGCGGCCGACCCCGACCGCGGCATGGCTGCCCGGATCGAGATGGAATACGCGTTCTGACGCGCCTGCCAGCGGGCATGCAGGGCCAGGAAAGTTTTCGCGGAACGGAGCGAGCGGGCGGGCCGTTGATGCGGGAGCTGCGAAAACAGGCAATCGCGCGGACCGGACGACCCGTGACCGTGCGCCTGCCCAAGCAAGGACAAAGCGAATGACCAAGATCGTGTACGAGATCGTCGAGCATGACGGTGGCTGGGCCTACAAGCTGGACGACGTGTTCTCGGAAACCTATCCCACAAAGGAACAGGCAACCGCCGCCGCCAACGACGTCGCCGCGCGGCAGCAGTTGAGCGGCGAGTCGGAGGTCGTCCAGTACCAGGACGAAAAGGGCAACTGGCGCGAGGAGGACGTGTCGGGCGACGACCGCCCCGAGGTCGACGTTCGCGACGGCGCGAAATAAGCGGGATAAGCCTTAAAGTTGACGGCGTCGGCGCAACCCCCTGTGCCGACGCTGATATTTCCGTCGCCGCAAGACCGCCACCCTGCGACGCCATCGTTGAGGGGCCCTAAAGTTGACTATTTTCGTTGCCGACCTGATCCGGCGGTGCTATCGGCCCCGCAACGTCATACAAGATCAGGCAGCAGACCATGCACCAGCCCCCCCGATTCATCCTTGCGGCCTTGGCCTGTCTTGCAGCGCCCGCGACGCTCTGGGCCGAACCGACGCAGTATCCGCTGACGCTGGAGAACTGCGGCGTTGAGATCACCATCGAGCAGGCGCCGCAGAATGCCGTGGCCTTGGGACAGAACAGCGCCGAGATCCTGCTGATGCTGGGGCTGCAGGACAGGTTGGCCGCGTCGGCCTTCTGGCCCACCAAGGTGCTGCCAGAGCTGGAAGAGGCGAATGCCGCCGTCGAGATCCTGACCGTCGAACAGCCCACGCTGGAGGGGATTTTGACCAAGGAGCCGGACTTCGTGGCGGCACAGCTGCCGCTGCTGCTGGGCGATGACAGCAAGGTCGCCAAGCGACAGGACTTTGCCGATCTGGGCATTCCCAGCTATCTGTCGCCCGGCATCTGCAACACCCGCGACGATGCCGGCGACATCTATGGCAGCCGCGATCAACTGTGGAACATGGACCTTCTGTACCAGGAGATCGACGAGCTGTCGCGCATCTTCGACGTGGCCGATCGCGGGCAGGCGCTGATCGCAGACTTCCGCAAGCGCGAGGCCGACCTGCGTGCGCGGTTTCGACCGCGACGACGACATGACCTTCCTGTTCTGGTTCTCCAGCCCCTCGGCCGGAGAGGACGCCTATCTGGGCGGCAAGAACGGCGCGTCGGGCTTCATCGCCGACCTGCTGGGCGGCCGCAACGCGATCACGACCGAGGCGGAATGGCCGACTGTCGGGTGGGAGGGCATCATCGCCGCCGATCCGACCTATATCGTCGCTGCATCGCTGGACCGCGACCGGTGGGACCTGGACCGCGCCGACAACAAGATCGCGTTCCTGGAAAGCGACCCCTCGGTCAGCCAGATGCCCGCGGTGCAGCAGGGCCACATCCTGACCATGAATGGCGCGGCGATGAACCCGACGATCCGCACCATCTATGGCGCCGAGGAGCTGGCCCGTCAGCTGGACGCGCTGCAGGGGAAATGAGCGTTTCGGCCCATCGCGGCAGGGGCGGTTTCGCCGCCCTGCTGATGATCGCGACCGCGGCCGTGACGGTCGCGGTGGCCTTGGCCGTCAGCATTGGAGAGATGCGAATCCCGCTGGCGACCGTCGGCCTGTCGGCCACCAACCACCTGGGCTGGACCGATGCCCAGATCAGCCGCATCCAGGATAGCGTGATCTGGGACCTGCGTCTCAGCCGGGCGCTGGTCGCGGCGCTGTGCGGGGCGGGATTGGCGATCTGCGGTGCGATCCTGCAATCGCTGCTGCGCAATACCTTGGCCGAACCCTATGTGCTGGGCGTGTCCGCGGGCGCGTCGACGGGGGCCGTGGCGGTGATCATCCTGGGCGTCGGCGCGGGCACCGTGTCGCTGTCGGCCGGCGCCTTTGCCGGGGCGCTGGCGGCCTTTGCCTTCGTGGCGCTGCTGTCGGACGGCGGGCGCGGCGGGCCGGACCGCACGATCCTGGCCGGGGTCGCGGCCGCACAGCTGTTCAACGCGCTGACCGCCTATGTCGTCACCACATCGGGCAACGCGCAGCAGGCGCGCGACGTGATGTTCTGGCTGCTGGGCAGCTTTGGCGGCGTGCGCTGGCCGGAATTCCAGCTGCTGGCCGTGGTGATGCTGATCGGGCTTGTCGTCTGCATCTGGTATGCACACGCGCTGGATGCCTTCACCTTCGGCGACGACGCGGCCGCGTCCATGGGGATCGCGGTGGGCCGGGTGCGGATCGTCCTGTTCGCGACGACGGCGTTGATCACCGCGACCATCGTCAGCATGGTCGGATCCATCGGCTTTGTCGGGCTAGTCGTCCCCCACGCGGTGCGGTTCCTGATCGGGCCGGGACATATGCGTCTGCTGCCCGCCTGCGCGGTGGTCGGCGCGGTCTTCATGGTCTTGGCCGACATCGTCTCGCGCAGCGTGATGACTCAGCAGACCCTGCCCATCGGCATCGTCACTGCGCTGGTGGGCGTCCCGTGCTTTTCACTGATCCTGTACCGCGCGAGGGCCACGGCATGAGCATTGCAGCCACCAACCTGTCCTGGGGCGTCGGGCGCAAGGCGATCCTGCATGACGTGTCGCTGCGCGTTCAACCGGGCACGATCCTGGGGCTGTTGGGGCCGAACGGTCGGGCAAGTCCTCTCTGCTGCGGCTGTTGGCGGGGCTGCGGCGGCCGGACCGGGGCCAGGTCACGCTGGATGGACAGGACATTGCCGGAATGCGCCGGCGCGACCTGGCACGGCGCGTGGCTCTGGTCCAGCAGCACGCGCAGACCGAGATGAACGTGACCGTCCAGGAGGTCGTGATGCTGGGACGGACACCCCACCGCGCGCCTCTGGCGGGATGTTCGACGGCCGACATGATCGCGGTCCAACGGGCGCTGGAACAGGTCGACATGACCGCGTTCCGCCATGAAAGCTGGCAGGGCCTGTCGGGCGGCGAGCGTCAGCGCGTCCAGATCGCCCGTGCCTTGGCCCAGCAGCCCCGAGAGCTGTTCCTGGACGAGCCGACCAATCATCTGGACATCCAGCATCAGCTGGACCTGCTGCGGCTGGTTTCCAGACTTGGGCTGACCAGCATCGTGGCGCTGCACGATCTGAACCACGCGGCCATGTTCTGCGACCGCCTGCTGGTGCTTGACCAAGGCCGCGTCGTGGCGGATGGTCCCCCGGCCGAGGTGCTGACGCAGGACCTGTTGGCCGACGTGTTTCGGGTGACATGTGATTTCCATCACGCGCGCGACGGACGGCGTCACATCCTGTTCCAGTAAGACCTGTGGTCAGGACCGACAACCTGGACGGAACAGCATGGCGTCTTTCGCAATTAAGCGTTGAAATTAAGCGATTTTTTGCCGTTCAGCGGGGATAACCGGAACTTGACGTGACACGCGGGCGGGGTCCGTTATGCATCCCACAACGCAAGCAACGCCCTGGTGGCTGATCAAGGTGCCAGGACGCACGCATCACAGCAAAGGCCCGTGACATGACCCAACGCCGCAGCCAGCTGACAGCCCGCCTTGGGGCGCTGACCATGACCGCCTGCCTGATCGCCGCGCAGGCGGGGGCACAGGGCAACACGGGGGGCATTCCACGGCGCAGGACATCTGGCGGCACCTGCCGCCCCTGCCCGGCCAGGCTGCCGCGCCCGAACCGCAGCCGGCGCCCGAAGCACCCCCGGCGCCCCGACCCGAGCGGGCGGCTCCGGCGGAACCCGCTCCCCGCACGCCGGTCGCCGTCGCGCCACCCAGCCCGCCTGTCGCGGCGCCGGTACCCGTGCCCGTCGCGCCATCACCGGCGCCCGTGCCGGTTCCTGTGCCTGTGCCCGTTGCGCCATCGCCGGTGCCCGTCTCACCTCCCGGTGCACCCGTGTTCACGCAACCCCCCGCCACGACGGCCCCCGTGCCGTGGAATGGCATCCCCGCGGCGACACCGTCCTTCGGATCGCGGACATTGGCGCAGGCGCGGGTCGTGATCCACTATCCCGAACGCGGCGGGTTCGAGCGTTCGCAGGAAATCAGCCGCCTTCTGCGCGCCCTTGGCACGGCCGAGGTCGAGACCCGTCCCGTCCGCTACGCAGTCGACCGCCAGAGCATCCGTTATTTTCAGGACGCCGACCGCGAGGTTTCCGGGACCATCGCCGACTTGATCGGCGGGGGTGGCCGGGAGACGGTGGCAGACTTCACCTTCTTCCGCCCCACCCCGCGGGACGGCACGATCGAAATTTGGCTGCCGTGATTGGGGGCGTCTGTATTGGCGCCTCCGGAGAGCGGAGTACTCTGGCGTGAAGCCAAGGCGATCGTGACTTGCCTTTCCGGGTAGGCTGGCCTTTCCCCTATAAAACAGGCCATGAAAACGCCAGCGCATAGTACTAGGCGTCTCGATTGCGCTGGCCTGCCGATCATTTAAAAGCTCAGTATACTTGCAGTTTTTCTGAACGCTCCGGTGGTGCCAAAAGCGAAAAACTTTTCTCCAATATTCGCTACATGGTTGATAGATTATTTTCGTATCAACCTTTTGGAGAATAAGGCTCAATCATCCATGTCGGTAAAAGAAGTGGAATATGCTGTTCTATACTTAAAAGTCCGGGCAGGACTTTCTATTATGCGCATGCGCCACGGAATCAACAGATGCAAAGCCGTCTGCGCCAATAACGCCCAGAAGGACATTTTAAGATACCAAAAGGATTAACGTGGAGACGTACACTATTTAGTAGATGTTGCTCGCTAAACCCCAAGGCTATTATCTTACATGAATTTGATTTATAATGAAAATTCTAGAAAAAATCCTTGCGGATATTCTAGCCTAACCCTAAACGCATCTGTCTGTCATGCCATAAAAACTAGCCAATACTGATATCATTTAAAAATTTCGGCATTTTAGGCGATCATACTAAAGACCCCTAAATAATATATATGCCACATATTTTCTCGGAGCGTCTGTAAAGGTTTCAACAGAGGCGTTCATCATGGCACCGTCATACCGCCGGACAATACCAACAATTGACATGCACTTTTCAGGGACCTGAGCAGGTGGCCGATGGACCCTCGCGCCATTCTTGTTTACCTTGGTTAACAGAGCATATCGATTGTGTGGCATCCGTTTCGGTATGCCTGGACCCCGTGCCTTGGTGGAGAGAGCAGTGGACAACGCCTTTGATACACTGTCCTGTCCCTGCTTCGCGTCGGCACCGGGCCGGCATCAACTGTATCTGACCGAAGCGCATCGCGATCATCTGGCGATGATCAAGGCCTGGACCAAGTTCGACCGTGGGCTGCTGGTCCTGTCGGGGCCGGCCCGGATCGGGAAGACGGTCCTGACGTCGGAGTTCATCGCGCAATCCTCCGGTGACATGAAGATCGGACGGGTCACGCTGAATCGTCCGGGCATGGATCTGTCGCAGGAAGCGCCCAAGGCGTTCGGCATCAGTTCCCCTGACCCGTTGACGGAACTGACACGGCTTCTGGAGAAAGGGCGCTCGACCTACCGGAAATGTGTCCTGATCGTCGACAATGCGCATCTGTTGTCCGAACCCTCCAAGGAATTTCTGGAGGAGATCACGGCCGCCTCGGGCTTGCCGCAGCCGTTGTATGTCCTGCTGGTCGGACGTGGAGAGGCCGCAGCCCTGCTCGACCCCCCAATTCATGACGAGTTGCGGCGCAGGATCGGGGGGCATCTGCGGATGCAGCCCCTCACGCAGGCAGAGACCGCCGACTATATCGCACATCGCTTCCGCGTCCGGAAATGCCCTTGTCACGGAGGACGCCAGCCTTTCGATGCCGGCGGGCTTTGGCTGATCCATGAGGCCTCAGGCGGCAATCCCGGCCAGATCGACCGCCTGGTGCGGCACTGCTTGTCCCGCGAGCGCATGGCTCCAGGCGGCCGGATGGACGAGGTTTACGTCCATGCCTGTCTGTCCGAATTGGCGCAGGCCGGGACCCTGCCCCGCCCGTTGCCCGATTTGCCTGCAGGCGGGTACCGCGATGAAGCGGCATCCATCGGAGAACCCGCTGAACCGCCGTCTTTTCCGGAACCCTATGTCGGGACAGCGCCCGCGGGGCATGTGCCCTTGCTATTGGAGGAGCCGCCCGCGCGTCGGTGGCAGACGCCCGCCCTGGCCGGCGCGGCCGTGATCGGTCTTGTCGCAGTCGGCGGCTATCTGCTGACCCCGGACCGGGCGCCCGTCGATCAGGCCGCGGGAACTCCGGCGGTGGCTGTCCAAGCACCCGAAGCGGCGACCCCTGCACCCGCGCCCATCGCACCGGAACCCGTGGCCGAACCCGCCCCGCGGCAGGCCGCGATCGTGACAGAGGTCGAGGAGAACGCTCCGGACGCGCAGATTCTCCTGACGCAGGCGCTCGAGGCGGATATCGTCGATCAGGCGGCGGCGCTGGCGCTGTACAAGCGTGCTGCGCTGTGGGGCAACGAACGGGCCGCGTACTATCTGGGTCAGCTGTACGAGACCGGCATCGGGGTCGAGGCCGATCCGAACAGCGCCCGCGCATGGTATCGCAAGGCACCCGATATCTCGGGCGCGGTTGCACGGCTTCGCGAGCTTGACGTCGCCGATGCGTCCCCCGCAGAGATTCCCGGCATGCCCACCCCGAACCGCCAGACCATCCTGACGGCAGGTCAGTCCGAACTGTACTGGTCCGCACCCGATGGGCCGGACCCTGTGCAGTATCGCGTGGAATTCAACGTCGAAGGATCGGAGCAGATCGAACAGATCGACACCGACCTGACGGCTGCCCTGATTGAACAGCCCGTCGCACGGTGGCGGGTCGCGGCCCTGCGCGCCGACGGTACGCCCGGCCCGGCATCGGACTGGGCGGTGCCGACGGCGCCCTGATCAGCAGCCTAGAACGGCGCAGATGTTGCGGCGATAGGCGGCGTTGGCCTCGCTGTCGGTCGGCGTCTCGGCCTCTGGCGCGACGGGGGTGCAGCTGGGCACGTATTCCGGGTCGATCCCCCGGTTCACGCAGGTCGAGATGTCCCAGCCCGGCGGAATGTCGGTCAGGTCGACCGACTGCCATTTTGCATGACCGTCGGAGCGCAGGGTGTCGATGTTGGACAGGATCAGCGACGACAGGTCCGACACGCCGCGGCAGCTGGCCTGATGATAGCGGTTGCCACGCGGATCGTATTCATAGGTCATCAGCACCGCCTTGACGGCGACCAGGTCCACCGGGTCCGGCTGAAAGGCATAGGTCCCGCCCGCCAGCGTCGCCGGGGTATAGACCGCCTGCAGCGTGTCATCCTGGATCGGCAGCAGGTGAAACTGCTCTCCGTCGATCTCGTTTTCGGCATACAGCGCGGCCGGCGCCCCCGCGACATAGAAGAAGGCATCGATGTCGCCCGCTTCCAGCTGCGGCAGCGCATCGCCGGGTGCGATGGGCAATACCTCGGCCGGTTCGATGCCGGCCAGAGAGATCATCAGCGATGCGGTCAGATAGGTGCCGCTGTCTTCGACCCCGATGGCGACCCGCTTGCCATTCAGCCCGCCGAAGTCGGCGATGTCGCGGCGCGCCAGGATGTGGACTTCCTCCTCATACAGGGGAAAGGCGATCCGAACGCCGGCAATGGCCCGCGCCACGGCAGGATCATCGCTCGCGAATGTCTGCATGTACTCCAGCACGTCGTTCTGGACGATGCCGAACTGAGTGTTGGGGCGCTGACGCACGGCCAGGAAATTCTCCAGCGAGCCAGCCGATTCGACGACCTCCAGGTTCTGGCCGCATTGCTGCATCAGGCCGCTCAGGTCGCGACCGATCTGGATATAAGTGCCGGTCGGCGATCCGGTCATGATCGTCATGTCGGCGTTCTGGGCATGGCCTGCGACGGACATGCCGGACGCCACGCAGATCCCGAAGGCAAGGCGTCGCAGAAGCTTGGAAATTGGCATCGTCGTCTCTTTCCGCTTGAGGAATGTCAGCATCCGTCCAGCCCAGCCAGAAGGACAAGCAACGCTTGGCGGTTGATGGGGTTCTGGACCTCGCGCAGCGCGTCGATGGTGCATTGGCCTTCGACCAGCAGGTCGCGCAGCCGATCGCGCGACGCCTGTGATTGCGGAAGACCGGGCGTGGTGGCCAGGATGGCGCTGACCTGATCCGCGTCCCGCGCTTGCAGAGCCGAGCCGTCGTCACCGGTGACCGCCAGTTGCGCGTCTGCCGCAGGTTCCTGCGTTGCCACGGGGGCCGGTTCGGCGGGCGCATCCGTCGGCGGCTCGGGGGCGGCTGCCTGCTCCGGCTCAGCCTGCTGTGCGGCCAGGTCGGTGCTCAGCGTCTCGATCTGCGTCTGCAACGCTGCGGCACGCTCCTCCTGCACGGCGATCTGTGCGGCAAGGCTCTCGGACCGGTTCAGGTCGGCCTGCATCGCGTCACGACGCGTGGTCAGCTCTGCCAGTTCCGATTGCACTGCATTCAACTCGGCCTCGGCCGCGGACGCCTGTTCCTCCTGCTCCGCGATTTGCACGGAGAGGTTTTCGGACTGCTCCAACTCAGCCTGCATCGCATCGCGACGCGTGATCAGCTCTGCCAGTTCCGTCCGGAGGGCATTCAGCTGCGCCTCCGCAGCGGCAGCCTGCTCCTCTCGCTCCGCAACCTGCGTGGAGAGGCCTTCCGCCTGCTCAAGCTCCGTCTGCATCGCATCGCGACGCGCGGTCAACTCCGTCAGTTCCGTCTGAACTTCGTCCAACTGGGCCTGAGCGGCGGCCATCTGATCCTCCCGCTCTGCAACCTGTGCAGAGAGGCCTTCGGATTGCTCCAGTTCCGCTCGCACCGCGTCGCGACGTGTGGTCAGCTCAGCCAGTTCAGCCTGCGCGGCAGCCAATTGCGCCTCGACGGCAGCCGCCTGTTCCTGTCTCTCTGCAACCTCTGCAGAAAGGCTTTCGGACCGCTCCAATTCCGCCTGCATCGCATCGCGACGCGTTGTCAGATCCGCCAGCTCCGCACGCATCGCGTCAAGCTGCGGTTCAATCTCCTGCCGCGCAGAGGTCATCTCGTCACGGCTGGCGGTGGCGGCTGCTATCTCCTCCTCCAGCACGGCAAGTCTCTGTGCCTGCTCCTGCTCGGTCGTGCGAAGATCTTCCGTCCGTTGAGCCAGTTCCTCCGCCTCGGCGCGCCGCGCTTCGAGGGTGGTGTTCGAGTCCTCAAGTTCCGCCTCAGCCGCCGCGATCCGGGTTCTCAGATCAGCTTCCTGCGCCTCTGCACTCTCGGTGCCGCTTTGAACCGTGCCCTGGTTCTCTTGCGCGCCCGCAAGGCTTTCCTGCTCCTGCGCAAGCTGGCTGGTCGCCGCCTCGATCCTGGCCGTCAGCTCGCTCAGCTCCGTACGCGCCGCCTCGACCTGAGGCTCCAGCTCGGCAGCCTCAAGCTCCATTTGCGCGATGATCTGACGCAAGGCCTGCGCCTGCGCGGCCAGGTCATCCGGCGTCGCCTGCGCCGATGCCAAGGGAGCTGTCCCCAGAAAGCCGACCGCTGCCAGAGCGGCTATCGGAACACGAGAAAACACGAACACAATTAAAATCCTCCGTAGTTTCATAATGAAGCCACATGACGGATTGTCAAGTTTGGCCAGCCCAGACGCGGGGATTCATCTGTAGAGAAATCCCCGCAAACGCTCCTGATAGCGCGTAGCGCATCTGAACCACCACCGTGCAAATCCGGCGCGCTATCGCCTGATCGGAACGCCAAATTTGCGGACGTACATGTCGCCGCAACACGAGAAAACCTACGCTGTCAAGGACGGGCAGCACGCGAGCTTCTGCATGCATTGAAACTTCAGCTCTGCGAGATGCCTATTTCGGGATAGAGAGATCTGTCCGCGAACTTGGCGGCAGAGTCGCAGGTTCTATTGAGCCTAGGTACCATGCTACAGACGCACAGACAGTCATGTCCCTCCTCGGTATTTGTACATTCAATCGCGGAGCAACAAGGTAATTAGGGCCGGCTGTGATGTTACGAACGTGTCCTGTTCCCTGCGCGATGAAATGATAGCAACGAGCGTCAGTTCTGAGACTGATCCAGTCGCTACCTGACATAAGGATTTACCAACAAGCCGGCACGCCGTGGCCATGCCGACCAGACCAGAACCGATCCCAATCACAGGAACCGCGTCCGATTCGGACGGGTCCTTTTCGTTACTCGACCAATATCAAGTCGATCCGATTATGCCCTCGCTCGGTTCCACCGTGGGCATCATATCGATTGGATACGGCACAGTATGACTGGTCTCGGCGGCAGCCGAAACCCGAATGGACTACAACAGCCCCTGCTCCCGGAATGACGCCTCCGCATCCTTGCCGATGATGACGTGGTCGTGGACCGAGACATCGATCGCCTCACAGGCCGCAGCGACGCGGGCGGTCATGGTGATGTCCTCGTCACTGGGCGTCGGGTCGCCGGAAGGATGGTTGTGGACCAGGATCACGGCGCTTGCATTCAGTTCCAGAGCCCGCTTGGCCACCTCGCGGGGATAGACCGGCACGTGCCCGACGGTACCGCTGCCCAAGGCTTCATCGGCGATGATCGTGTTCTTGCGATCCAGGAACAGCACCCGAAACTGCTCGGTCTCGCGATAGGCCATGCAGGTGCGGCAATAAGAGATCAGCGCCTGCCAGGACGACAGCACCTCGCGCTGCAGAACCTTGGCCTGGGCCATCCGCTGCGCGAACGCGTCCACCAGCCGCAATTGCAGATAGACCCAACGGTCCGCGCCCTCGACCTGCCGGATGCGGTGTTCGGATGCGGCGACGACGCCGTTCAGGTCCCCGAATGTGGCAAGCAGGCGCTTGGCCAAGGGCTTGACGTCGATCTTGGGCACAGCATTGAACAGCAAAAGCTCCAGCATCTCGTAATCCGGCATCGGCGCATGACCGCCCTCAAGAAAGCGGGTCCGCAGCCGTTCACGATGACCCCAGTAATGCGGCCGGGCGGTCCCGTCCGTCCCTGTCACCAGCCCACCGCCCGCTGCGGCATCGGGCTTTAGCCGGTCTGTCATGCGGAAGGACCTGGTGAACGCGGGCTCGGTCACCGCCTCGGGGGGCGGCATGCGGGCCTCGAGGTCGGCCAGACCTTTGAGCGCCTCTTCGGAAAACCCGCCCGGCGACCGGACCGGAAGCTCGACCGTATCTCGCGCCTCCTCCGTCTGCGACGCCTGCACCTTGCCGCTTCGACCCCAGATCATGATGCGCCCCCGTCATACCGAAATACGATGCCGGGCAATCGTCTTGCGCATTCCCGGCCCTCAGCGGGACACATTGCGCAAATAAGGTAAATCAATCCTTAACGGGCAACACGGCAGGCACTGAAAATGCGGGCTTGCTGCAGGAAACTCGTTGCCGGTTGTCCAAGCGACGACGTGTGTTTCATTGCCGCGGTTGGTGCTGCCGCAGGGGGCCAATATCTCTTTCACAAGCGTGCATGGTCCCTTTCTCGGCCGCTCAGGAGATCAGGCCCACACGCCGCCGAATGGCCTCATCGCGCAGCGAGATCTCGGCACCCAGAAACGCATCCGCATCCGGCCCGCACATCCACAGCAGTGCACGTGCGGGCCATTCCGGCGGGATATGCACCGTCCAGTCCAACTGGCTGATCGGATTGACGCCGCTGTCGCGGATTGCCGCCTGCATGTCTGTTGCCACGGTACCCGGCGACAGGCTGATCGCCCGAACGCCGTCCGCCCGCGCCTCCTGATCCACCGCGCGCGTCAGCATCAATGCGCCTGCCTTGCTTGCACAATATGCGCTCCACCCCTCCTGAGGAGCATGGGCGGCGCCCGACCCCACCGTCAGGATGGTCCCGCCGCCGGCCGACCGCATGACCGGCAGTGCGGCACGGATCCCGTGAAAGACGCCCTTCAGGTTGATGTCGATGGCCTGCCCCCAGGCATCCGGATCGGCATCGGCCATGCCGGCGATCGCTCCGATGACACCGGCATTGTTGATCAGGACGTCCAACCGGCCCGCGCGATCACAGAAGGACGCGACCGCCCGCTCCATGTCGGCGGCACGTGCGACATCGCCTTCCAAAACCATGCCGCCAAGTTCGTCGGCCAGCGGTGAGATCGCGCGTGCATCACGGGACATGAGGCCGACGAGCGCCCCGGCCTCGGCAAGCACCCGCGCCGTCGCCGCACCGATGCCCCGGCTTGCCCCGGTCACCAGAACCCCCTTGCCCCTCAGATCGACCATTCCTCACTCCTGCCTTGCCATCAGTTTCACGGACACGGCCAGCAAGCCGGTCCACCAGACTACGACATTACGGCACCGCTGCGTGCATCCCAAGCCGCCTGCGCCATGCAATCGCAGGAATTTCTCCAAATATGCGCCACAACCTGTGCGAAAAGGCAGGTTCTCAGGACAGTAAGTGTCGGCTAATTAAATTTGTATAGTTTATTGAGTTGGATTTTTCCTATGCACCAGAACCAGACCGATCTGCGTCCCGTCGTTTCGGCGAAAGACCTGGCGATGATCCTTTCTGCCATCGGCGCCTATTCCCACAACGCAGAGTTCCGCGACCTTCGCGACAGGCTGCAGCATCAGGCCGTCACCTGGGGCGTGTTCCGCGCAGGCTGAGCCCGATAGTTGGCTCAATTAACGCCACTGACATGCCTTCGGAATATAGACGATAAGTCACATCTCGCGGCATGCTAGCTCCGTGTGGCGTCATATTCGTGATCCAATCGCAGCCTGTCCACAATCCAGACAATGCGTGGGCCCGCCAACCTCCCTTCCTGCCCACTGCACACCTGTCCATCTATTGTCGCGTAAAAGGTTCACCATGTTCATTCGAAAGTCATCCCGCCTCCGCACCGTCACGATCGATGACGGCAGCATCCTCAGCGTCGCCGATCTGCCCGATGCCGACACGCGTTGGGTTGCCTCGCGCAAGCAGACAGTGGTGCTCGCCGTGCTGCATGGACTGATCGACAGGGATGATGCATTGCGGCGCTATGGCCTCTCGGACGACGAGTTCAACTCGTGGTGCCGTGCCAGCGCGGCCCGTGGAAAGACAGCCCTGACGGTGACCGCACTGCTGCAGTACCGTCAGCCACAATCTGATCAATCGACTGATACTTCTGCGGACTAGCTACAAAGGTCAGCATCGGCTTGAGCATCGGTCTTGCGATTGTTTCATCGACGATTACGTTTTGCCAAATAGCACAGCATGTGCTCGACAAGTCATCTCAGCTACTTAGGGGTCGTCGTGTAGTTTGACACCGACCGCGTGATGTGGCAAAGGAGCGCCTTTCGTTTCCAAAGGACATGCATTCGTCGCGGCTTTAATTTGCAGATTACTTACGGTGCTCCTAGTATAACCCTAGGTAATCACACTCACATTAAAGCGCAAAATGCCTACAGCCGATATGAGTTAATTGGCTGAGAATAGTGAGATTATTGGTGCCCGGAGACGGTGTCCTTGACCTTGCCGGTCTTGGTTAGGCTCCCGTTGCAGGCACCTTGGCAGCTATTTACCTCAACAAATCAATGGCTACTGGTCGTCCGAGGCTGTGTCAACGGGCACATATTGTACTACGGTATGTTCTACGGCTAGGGCCTGCTGAATAATGCTTCGGCAGTCGTTCAGATGTCCCCGGGGGGCGAGTGCCACCCCCACCCCTACCCGATACCGTATACATCCCCGACCGTTGTTGGGCGAAATAGCTAGTCAACCTGCGTTCATGGCTTAGCGGGCTGTTCAGTCGATGCACCGTGCGTTTTTCGTAATGTGACAGATCTTGAAATCAGGCGGGGTGGCCTTGGCTGTGGGTGATTTGCTGTACCGAATTGGGCGATGGTGATCAGAAGCGTCTAGTGACATGGCCGGATTGTTCCGTCGTCCGGCAGTCCAACACGGGGGCTCACGGACCTGCTATGGGGACAAGGTCTAATTAGATATCTATAGGACCTTGTCCCCTTAAGCCCAAAGCAGCCGTGGCTGATGAACCCCCGACCAACCCGAACCGGGGATCTCCGGATCGCCATTCTCGAGGTAAGCAACCCAATCAGCGAAGGGGATATGCCCAGCTGAGAGGTTGATGGATGACGCGGCAGGAAGCCGTTCTGCTTGCTGGTTAAGGAGTATGAACAGGTGCTGATGAGTGGCAGTACGGCCCGCATTCGTAGCTTTGAACTCGATGACAAGCAGGCCTGTCTGAGAAAGAATTGGTAATGCCCTCAGCCGGCTGGGGTCCTTGACCCGACTCCGCTGCAACATTTTCTTGGCTTGGGGGGCATTCGTGGCCAAGTCCGGACGCATCCGAAGAAGCCCCGCGGCAGACAGCGGGACATTACCCTTGCGGATCAATTCAATCTCCAGCCGATCAGGCATCAACTCGTCAAAGCGGACAAACTGATCCACCGGCATTTCGACTGGCAGATTGCCGAGCAGAATGACATTTTTGACGAATGGTGCATGAACCAGACGAAGCCGGGCGATGGCCTGGATAGTTTCTGCTTCTCGACTCTGCCGGTGCAAGGCCTCGATGCGTTCATCTGTGAACGATCTGACCTCTACACCGGATTGCGGATGAGGGTTTGCGCCACTTTGCAGATAGCCCCTCAACACCGTGGGCAATCGCGGTAGTGCCGTTCCCGTCGCAGGTAAGAAGCTTGCCTCATCGTGGCATAGGGGCTGATCAGCGGCCCAGAATACAGCCCTAGCCTTTATATCGATGGTCCAAGCTGGTGGAGAATTCCGCCCTGTGATGAATACGGCAGAAGCGTGCTCCGCAGCATTGCTGCCCCGAACGTTCTGGAAGTGATTGACCATAACGCTCTCGTCCAGATCACTGCGTTCCCGAAGCTGGTCTGCGAGTTTCTTGTGGCTGATTAACAGCGGATGCTCGCCCAGTCGCGCCCAGACATTTAGGATACTTACGAGATCAGCTACCGGGGCTGTGTCTCCATTCCAAAACGAGTTGCTGCCGGTGCGGTCGTAGACCTGCGTGGTGAAAGCGCGCTGCTCGATATCGATCGTACGAAATTCAACAGGGCCTACGATCTCTTCAAGCAGGTCCTGATCGCCAGTGGCATCTAAGATTAACAGAGGCACGTTGTCTGGGATCTCGGGACTGTGCAGTCGTACTATGACGGCTTCGTCAGTGCGTGGGTCATAGATAACACGCTCCACCTGCGTGCGGTTCTTGAGGCTAAGTTCCTCACGCAGGACCTCCAGAAGCACGGACAAGCTCCTGTGCAGCGTCGCGCTCGGCAGGGTGACCGGCTTGTTACCGGCGGCCATGAAAGGTGCCGGCGGCCGAAGATGGTTCAGTTCCACATCACCTAAATCCGTCGGCACTACACCCGCCGTCTGTAGAGACTGTAGGAGCGGCTGTCCCGTAACCAAGGCATCCGCGAATAGGGCACCAATATTGGGGTGACGAGGCGTCTTGATATGCCTTACGGATGTCAGTTAGCCGAACAAGTTCTTCCTTGATCAGGTCATTGAGGAAGGCCTCGTCTATGATAACTAGGTCTGGATCGTTCTGGATGGGGTTCCTCGGCAGGCCCAAGTAGCTGTGGACCCCAATACGGACCACATTGCCTTGTGCCGTAGCTAGACTGGGGTCACGAAATTGTTCAATGTAGCCACAGGCGTCGTAGAATTCACAGTGTTGGCCATCAGCCGAACGGCAAGCTTTATGGAATATCCCAACGCCAGACTTCCTCAAGCTTTTCACATAGTCCGCACGACGACACAGGATCGGCAGGTTTCCTGAACTTCCGCCATCGCGCGGAACAACGTGAACGACCTTTGCAGCTACAGGTACGCCTGCCTTAAGCTTCTCAACATATTCGGCAGCAAGGTCGTGACGGGGCACGTAGATTTCGATACGCATACCGAAACGACCGGCAAGAAATGCCTTTAGGTGCTCAATAACCTGCCGGGTCTTTCCGGCACCCATGGTCACCCGCAAAGCAAGCCGTGGTTCCCGCTCGGATAGGTTGGAAAAGAAGCGGGTCAAGGCTTCACCAAGCGCCTTCATCCCAGTTTCTCGGTCAACGAAGGCAGGTGCAATAGACGGTGCATGAGTGGGATAAAGAGTGGTCGCGTCTTGTCGGCTGGTAAAGTCGTAGGTCCCTGTCCGCAGCTTCTCCAGTCGTTGCTCAGCTTCGACCATAGCATCCAAAACGGACCACTTGCCATCTGAGATATCGGCGCCTTTGCTGAACACGGCCCATGTCATCTGAGCTAGTTCTTCGACGGCGATCTTCTCGGCTTGCCCTGCCTTCACAACAGCCGTGGTGGCCTTGTTGCTGGCCTGCAGCAAGAACATGCGCCGTCCATCAACGACTAAATTCGTATTAGGGTCACGTACAATCCTGGTGCCGCTAAAGCCTGCCGGTCGCCCAGCCCGTCCGCGTCTCGTCGCAGATGCCGAGGTAGGCGCAACCTCAAATTCATCAGGTACAGTCACGGTAGTGACTTGCCGGCCTGCACGGTAAAATCCAGAGCGGTCAGGCATGGGATCACATACGCCGTCTGCAAGCACTGGGGCAGCCGTATAGTGCGGTTGAACTGGATTGTAGACTGCCAGATCCACTGGGTATCCCTGCAGCCAAGCCTTTAGCTCGTTGTCCCTGACAGGACGATCTAGCCAAAACCATAAGTGGAGCCGGATGCGATTCGTCTTGACGCCCCATTGAGCCAGAAAATTGGTACCAGCAGTCGACCGTGGCGAATTCCGGGGGCAAGTGAGCTATGGCTATGGAGACAAGGCGCTCTTTATTAGCTCGAAAGTCGTCGACGTCGGAAGGAAGCGGCAATTCATCGATATCGATCATACACCATTCGCGTGGGCAGGCCTCGAACGTCGCCGGCACACCGCCTTGAGGCTTTAATAGGCGGCGCACGCCGCTACACGAACGACCACAAATTAGCTGACCACGGATCACAAACTTCGATGGATTACCTTCTAGATTTCCCAACGCTTCGCCAAGACTTTGGAGATCGGTCACGTCCAGCCTTGCGACGTCATGACGGAAAGAACGTGGTACTCTTTCAATCACCAGCGTCCCCAGATCGTTCCTAGTAATGAATTTTGCTGCAGGTCGCCCGTCCTCAGTGGTCAGAACGGTCACTGTCTCTGTCGCACGTTCACTCACACGGTCGTTCCTGCTTGCATCCAGCGGAGCACCACTAGGCCTTGCCACATGATGACACCCGCAAAATCGCGGCGCTCGCCATACTGCACAAAGCGGTAGACGTAATCCTGGACTCGGCTTTTCCGCGCTCGGGTCTCGCCATCGTTCATCAGGTCTCTCTCTCGCAACTTCGTTGAAATCCCATCTAGCACACATCAGGTTTGATTCGTAACTTATTGTTAATAATAAATAAGATTACCCTAACTGAGGTAACTACAACGGTCGCTTTTGGGGACCAGTTAAGGGAACTTACGGTGAGGATCGCTATCGGCTGTTTTTGTATGACCTGACCCACCGGTCGAAGCGCAGCCCTCTCGCCATAGCCGGTTAGTCATGATGCCAAACGATTTCGGAAAAACGGGGGGCGCGAGGCATACAGGGCTGCCAGAGTGGCATGTGTGCGGATGATTTCCTTAGGAAAATAGTGGAACCAACTGGGAAGAATGTTGCTGGCCCCAACCCTACCAAACACCACCCGGACATCAGGAGCACAGCGCGCTAGTCTTTATCCGGTTGCCACCCCCTAGCGGCTCCTGCATCTAGGTCTAACGCTTCGGTTGGAGTTGATCGGCGGCATAAGGCATGGGGAAACATGACATCAATGAGCAAAGAAGAGCCCAACGGCGTCGAATATGAAGAGGCGGCAGTGACCGTCGTCGACCCGTCTGAAAATAGCCCCATGACGATTGGTGGGAAGCCCGCACCTATTACGATCACTGATTACATTTCGGGCAAAGAAGTTCGTGCGACACCCGAAGAGGTAGACGCGGTGCAGGTCTTTGCGCGTAGACTTGTTGATGAACTAGGGAACCCATGACCCATATTCAGACGCGCCCTCAGTTTCGGGTCCGCTCGACGCCTTCCGCTACGAGGGCGAAGAGCTACCCTGTTGATATAGTCGTATTCTCATCGGGCAACAGGCTCGAATCCGATGCTCAAATTGTTGTGGAGTGCAAGAAAAAAACGCGCAAAGACGGCGAGGAGCAGCTCAAGATCTACATGACGATGTCGTCGGCGCAAATCGGTGTTTGGTTCAATGGACTGGACCACCTTTACCTTTTGAAAGAGTACCGTGAGGGCGGGGAAATCCACTGGTCAACTCTTCCGACCTTGCCCAAGTTCGGGCAGACGGTTGCGGAAATTGGCACGCTTCACCGGCGAGACCTTATCGCACCTACTAACCTTAAGTCGGTACTTAGGGACATCCGCAATCATCTCGCCGGAAACACCACCGGAATTACTCGTGATCAGGGTCTTGCCATCGAGATCACGTCAGTACTATTTTGTAAAATCTACGATGAACTCAATACTGCGCCCGACGACCTGCCGCAGTTCCGCACGGTGCACCGGGAACCTTCCGATCGCATAAAAGCGCGCATTGACCAGCTATTCGATGCGGTGCAGCAGGAATACCCGGACGTCTTCCGCGAAAACGAGGAAATCGGCCTTGATCCCGAGAGCCTCCGTTATGTGGTAGGCGAACTGCAAAACTACTGCATACTCGAAGCCTCACGTGATGCCATTGGCGACGCGTTTGAGGTGTTCATAGGACCCGCTGTGCGTGGGGAGGAAGGCCAGTTCTTCACCCCCCGAAACGTGGTACAGATGATGATAGACGTTATCGACCCGAAGCCCACAGAGACCGTTATTGATCCAGCTTGCGGGTCAGGCGGGTTCCTTATCGTTGCGCTGGAGCATGTTTGGAAGACGCTTGAAAATGAAGCGGCGGATAAGGGATGGAGCGAGGCTATTCTTGAACGCCGAAAGCGCGAAACGGCGCAACGGGGTTTTCGAGGACTTGATAAAGATTCGTTCCTTACGAAAATTACAAAGGCCTACATGGCTATAATTGGTGATGGACGTGGCGGCATCTTCTGTGAGGATTCCTTAGCGCCTCCCGCGGTATGGCATGAAGATGCGCGGCTTAAAGCAAAAATGGGTAGCTTTGATGTTGTGCTTAGCAATCCACCATTTGGTTCGAAAATAAAGGTGACGGGTGCCCAAAAACTTGGGCAATATGAGCTAGCGAAACTTTGGACGAAGCCGTCCAAAGGTCAGACAGATTGGACCGCTGGAGGAAAGCGTCGTACTGAGCAATCGCCACAGATATTGTTCATCGAGCGCTGCGTGCAACTCCTAAAGCCTAACGGGCGGCTCGGGATTGTCCTGCCGGAGAGTATTTTCGGCATGCCTGTTTATGGCTATGTGGTGCAATACTTGATGGATAACTTCTCGCTGCGCGGGTTTGTCAGTTTACCAGAGGAAGTGTTTCAGCCCTACACCCATGCGAAGACATGTGTACTGTTTCTGCAGAAACGTCAGCCCGATCAAGCTGAGAATATTGAAATGGCGATAGCGGATTGGTGCGGTCATGATAGCCGCGGCAACCCTACTGTGCGTTTGACAGCGCAAGGCATGGAGCTGCTTGACGATCTCCCTGAAATTGCAACGCGTATGGCGGCTAAAGGAATCTGGGCATGACCTCCGACAGCGATAGCCATCTGTCCTTCACAGTTGCTCGGTCTGAGCTGCGCGATCGAATTCTGATACCGAAATACTATGACCCGGAACTCGAGGTAGCAGCTCGATGTGCGGAAGAAGACTTCGTGCTTCCTAGGCTAGGTGACCTTCTTCTCCCCGGTGCAGAAGGGTCACGACTTGGATCATGGATTCGGCGCGAGCACTACGGCACTGGCCAGATCCCCTATGTCCGCACCAGTGATTTAAACGGATGGAAGATCCGGTCAGACTACAAAAAGGGGGTGTCATCCACGGTGTATGCTGGCGTCGCCGAACGACAGAACGTGCAAGCGGGGGACATCCTATTTGTGGCCCATGGCACCTACCTTGTGGGAACGGTGGCAATGGTGACCAAGGACGATCTTCCTTTAGTGCTACAGGATCACGTTTTTCGCTTACGTCTCGATCCTGAGCTTGATTTGCCTGGTGTTGGCACTATCGACAGCTGGCTTGTGTTAGCTGCACTTTCCACGCAATTCGTCCGGCGGCAAGTTCGGGTCCGTCAGTTCTCCGCGAACATCATCGATAAGGTGGGTGAGCGTCACCTTGAACTCCGGCTGCCTGTGCCTCGTGATGAAAATAAACGCGAAGCTATATCGAAGGATGTACGTAAGGTCGTTGAGGAACAAGGGCGCGTTCGCAGCAAGATATCTTCTTTGTTAGGGTCGAAATTGCGGATGACCCGCGAGCGTGCGGCTACGAGACACGGCTTCCCAATCAGTCGAGAAAAGCTGACGCATCGGGTATTAATTCCGAAATACTATGACCCGGATCTATATGCCCGGGTGGCAGCAGAGGAAGAAAGGTCTGGAACTCAATGGCTAAGCCTGGGCGATTTGGTCAATACAGGTGCACTCTCCGCAGATACGGGGATCGAAGTTGGAAAAAATGGCCTACGGCACTGGATCTATCCCATTTCTAAGGACTTCAGATCTCGCAGACCTTGAAATCCGAGCCAACCCGCGCCAAGGGGTTTCACAAGCGATTTACGACGAATACGCAACACGTGCTTCTGTCGCTGCCGGCGATGTTTTGGTTGTAAGGGATGGAACCTACCTTGTCGGCTCCTCGGCGCTTGTCGGAACTGACGATCTTCCTGGATTGATTTGCGGGGGACTTTATCGCCTTCGATCCAGAGACATGGAAGCCTTGCCGCCTACCACCCTACTTGCGCTCTTAAATATGCCTCTTTCGCGACAACAGATGCGGGCAAAGCAATTCACCCGCGATGTCATCGACACACTAGGGTATCGTTTGCTTGAGGTAAGAATTCCGGATCCCGCTTCTCCTTACGCAGCTAGAATAGGCGAAGAAATGTCGAAACTCATGAGCACAAAAACCGATCTTAGAAGAATGCACAGCGACGCCGTTTTCTAGCTTAGAGCCAGTGCTTCCTAGATTGTCACAGGGGCGCCCTGGCTGGTCTATGCGCGGTTGACGGTCTTTACCCTATCGTGCGCCCATGAATAAACGAGCTTCCCTAATGTTGTCCGTCTGAGAGTTAGTTCCTCAATCAGAAAGCGCAGGCACAATTTGATCCGCGGACAGTCCATCCATCAACCTCTCAGCTGGGCATATCCCCTTCGCTGATTGGGTTGCTTACCTCGAGAATGGCGATCCGGAGATCCCCGGTTCGGGTTGGTCGGGGGTTCATCAGCCACGGCTGCTTTGGGCTTAAGGGGACAAGGTCCTATAGATATCTAATTAGACCTTGTCCCCATAGCAGGTCCGTGAGCCCCCGTGTTGGACTGCCGGACGACGGAACAATCCGGCCATGTCACTAGACGCTTCTGATCACCATCGCCCAATTCGGTACAGCAAATCACCCACAGCCAAGGCCACCCCGCCTGATTTCAAGATCTGTCACATTACGAAAAACGCACGGTGCATCGACTGAACAGCCCGCTAAGCCATGAACGCAGGTTGACTAGCTATTTCGCCCAACAACGGTCGGGGATGTATACGGTATCGGGTAGGGGTGGGGGTGGCACTCGCCCCCCGGGGACATCTGAACGACTGCCGAAGCATTATTCAGCAGGCCCTAGCCGTAGAACATACCGTAGTACAATATGTGCCCGTTGACACAGCCTCGGACGACCAGTAGCCATTGATTTGTTGAGGTAAATAGCTGCCAAGGTGCCTGCAACGGGAGCCTAACCAAGACCGGCAAGGTCAAGGACACCGTCTCCGGGCACCACTTGCTTATTCAAGCTATTGAAAAGCCTCAGCTAAGTCCGATCTTGGCAAAGGCGTAGAACATGGCGGTAGATCTTAGCGCATTGATGCTTAGCGGTGATCAGTGCGTTTGACCTAAAACAGCAACAAGTCATTCAACTGCAGGTCCTCAGTAGACCAAAGTTTAGCCTGAATAATCTAAACAACAAGATGAACGTACAATCCAGTGCATCAGGCGATGCACATCCCTGTCGATCATGCTGTGGCAGGTTCCAAGCCCCAATGTGGCCAAACTTAATCTAGCACGTTTCAACATGCTTTAATTCAGAGGGCAGAAAATGGCAGATACAGCACTCCAAGACGAACTCCTTCCCGGACAGTTTGCATTCCAATTCACCGGCACATCTAGAGTCGACGCTAAACACCTCGGAAAGTTTCTCGAACGTGCAGCATCTGTTGCGAATCAAAAAGGTGTAAGCCTCTACGTTGATGCGACACGAGAAGGCAGCCTGGTTGTTGTTTTGTCCGCGGCGAAGAAGGAGTTCCTGGATAAGCCGGTTGCGACAACCTCGGCAGTTGTAGCTGCAATGTCTATCGTGGTGCCAGCTTTAGTGTTTGCCATGTCAATAGAGAGTGGAACCAAAACCCCCCTTACGAAAGCGGGCATCGAGCTTCTTGAAACTCGTACCGTAGAGACTATTGAAGTGGTAACTCGAGAAGATCGATTCTTGGTAATGGACCGCGAGATTTCCGCAAGCTTTCAGGAAATAGAAACAAGGACTATGAAGAAATTTCAATTTCAGCGGCCCGCGTTGGTGGAAATGCAGGCTCCTGCTGAGATGATGGAGATGATAGCTGATGGAAGCCTAACCGGCCGAGTCGCAGACTTGGAAGGCGATCTTTATTTTTTCGCCGGACGGTTACCGATTCTTTATTCCGATCAAAGTAGCTGATAGCGACCTTGTTGCACATCTCAGTGATGGGGATTCACTGAGCGCGTCCTGAGGGTTAGGTCGAGGGCATGCCGAAGCCTTCCCCGATCCGCTACCGCACGACGAACTGGTCAGACTACAATGCGGCGCTGCGCAAGCGCGGCTCGCTGTCGGTCTGGTTCGATCCCGAGACGGTCTGGCACGCCGACAAGACCGGCAAGCGCGGGCGACCCGAGACCTTCTCGGACGCTGCCATCCAGACCTGCTTGACCCTGAAAGTGCTCTTCGGGCTTCCGCTCCGGCAGACGGTCGGGCTGGTTGAAAGCCTGATCCAGATGGCGGGGCTTGATTGGCCGGTTCCGGACTATTCGACGCTGTGCCGCCGGCAGGCGCGGATCGCGGTGCAGGTCCCGTATCGCGCGTCCGGGCAGCCCCTGAACCTGTTGATCGACAGCACCGGTATCAAGTTCCGCGGGGACGGCGAGTGGCAGGCCCGCAAACATGGCCCGTCACGCCGGAGGCAATGGAGAAAGGTCCACCTCGCCATGGACGCGGGCACCGGGGATGTGCGCGCGGTCGAGTTGACCTCGAGCCGCCAAGGCGACAGCCCGCTGCTGCCGGAGCTTCTGGCGCAGATCCCGCCGGAAGAGACGATCGGCACGGTCACCGCAGATGGTGCTTACGATACACGACGATGCCATGGCGCGATCATCGACCGAGGAGCGGATGCCGTCATACCGATCCGGCGCAATGGCCGCGCCTGGAAAGAAGACTGTCCCGCTGCTGCCGCGCGAAATGAGATCCTGCGGGCAACCAGGCGCTTGGGCCGGGCGCTCTGGAAGAAGTGGACCGGCTATCACGTCCGAAGTCGGGTCGAAGCTCTGATGAACTGCCTGAAGCTCTTCGGCGAGAGGATCATGTCACGAGACCCCGCCCGCCAGACCGCCGAAATCCAGATCCGCATCGCCATCATGAACCGCTTCTCGGCCCTTGGCAGGGCCGAGATCGAAGCCGTCCGCTGAAGAATGGCGGGAAAGGGGGCAGTCATGCTCGGGGCTGATTTGCGCAACATCGCCGCTGATAGCGCAAAAGTTTCAGGGCTGGTTGCCGGTGCGAGGATAAGTATCTCTGGTAGCATGATATTAAAGCGGGGGCGGCCTGATTCTATCGTAGTTAATGCCGCAAAAGTTGAGAGCCGCTGAAAGACTAATTTCCTTACTGCCGTTTAATATATCAACTACTCGCCATCGCGATCTGTTTAAGCGGTACAAAAGGACTTTTCTTTGATTAGACCAATGAATTTAACCAGCGCCGCATTACCTTGAGCGGATACCCGCGACCGTAACTGTGTCCGACGCCTTCAGTTTGCCAGCCGCCAATCTGATCTACAATATCAGCTGGACATTCTACAGCACGGAGCCGGTCTCGCATTGAGTGCCGGAACCCGTGCATCGTGGCATTCTCGTAAGCATGCGCCTTCAGCCACTTGTTGAGCGCCGCACTAGTTGCATTCGCGGTAGTCTGGTCGGTCTTGTTGTAGCGTGGAAAAGCAAAGCGTGATGTGCGGCCGTCCTGCAGTAGTCGCTGTGCCGCCCAAGCAGACGAACCGACCAGCGGTATAGTTCGAGCGCTGCTGGAAGTCTTTAGTCTACGCCACGGGTGGGCCTTCACCTGAACGTAGTAGCCATCGTCGTCGTGGCCAAAGTCTTCACAGAGCAAGCCTGCAGCCTCGGCCAGGCGCATCCCTGTATCCGCGAGTAGGGCCACCAGCCAGCGCATCTCATCGTCGATCCGATAGCATTGGGCCTGAATCTTCCGGATGCTGTCCACAGGGATCGGCAAGCGGTCAACGACTCCTGCATTGCGGTCGTAGTAAACACCACCGAACGGGTTAGTCAGCGTCAGCCCCTCCTCGCTGGCTGCGAAGTTCGTGACAGCCCTTAATGTACCGGTAATCCTCCCCGTTTTAACGGGGTTTGGTCGTAGAACTCACGCAGCCATTTTCAGTTTCTGTGCGGGTGTTATGCCGCCGATGCCCATGTTGGGTCGCTCGTTGTTGTAAGTCCAGAGCCAGTCGGTTGCGATACTCTGTGCCTCCGCGATGGTTTCAAAAATGTAGAGGTCGAGCCATTCATGGCGGACGGTGCGGTTGTAGCGCTCGACGTAAGCGTTCTGCTGCGGTTTGCCGGGCTGGATGTGGGTCAGGACAATGCCCTGCTTTGCGGCCCAGATTGCCAAGGTTGCGCTGATGTATTCCGGGCCGTTGTCGACCCTGATGGCCATGGGCTTGCCGCGCCACTCGATGATCTGGTTCAGCGCCCGAACCACGCGCTCGGCCGGAAGCGAAAAGTCGACCTCAATGCCCAGACCCTCGCGGTTGAAGTCGTCGAGCACGTTCAGCAGCCGGAATTGGCGACCATCGGCCAGACGGTCGGCCATGAAGTCCATGGACCACACGAGGTTCGGCGCGTCTGGAACCGAGAGCACGTCCGGCTTGTGCCGCTTGATGCGCCGCCTTGGCTTGATCCGCAGGTTCAGTTCCAGTTCGCAGTAGATCCGGCGAACGCGCTTGTGGTTCCAGGCATGGCCACGGACATTGCGCAGATACAGGAAGCATAGGCCGAAGCCCCAGGTTCTGTGCGCCTTGGTCAGGCCCTCAAGAAGATCCGCGATGGTCTCGTTCTCGGCACAGCGCTTCGGGCTGTAACGAAAGCACGTCTCGCTGACCCCAAATGTGCGGCAGGCCAGCGCAATGCTGACCCCCTTCGTTGCCACCGCCCTCGCGGCCAACTCGCGGCGTTGAGCTGGCCGCGTCACTTTTTTCCCAAAGCTTCCTTGAGCAGGTCGGCCTGCATGCTCAGGTCCGCGAACATGCGCTTCAGCCGCCGGTTTTCATCCTCCAGCGCCTTCATCTGGCTCATCATGGACGCATCCATACCGCCATACTTCGCCCGCCATTTGTAAAAGCTCGCGCTGCTGATCCCATGCTCTCGGCACAGCTCCGGCACCGCAACACCGCCTTCGGCCTGGCGCAGCACAGCCATGATCTGCGGCTCGGTAAATCGGGTCTTTCTCATTCGAATCTCCTCAGCTCACGCTACGAGAAAATTCTACGAATAAACCCCCTTAACGATGGGGAGGATTACCTACCGAATATGCGGGTGATACTGCTCCCGGCCATTCCTCGTGCGACCAATGCATCCCGAAACGCGTTTGCATCTTTTCGCGTATAGTCGCTCAAGCCTTTGTCGCCGCAGACATCAATGACATAGCCGCAGGAACGTTCAGCTGCCCGCCGGAAAGTTTCTGGTTTCCCGCACCCCTTGAGGCGAATGTACGTTGCCACACATTCAGAGAGCTTAAGCTGATTATTGGTGAGGGAAGGCTCATCTGGTTGTGGAGAAGCTGCCTGCTTGCTCATGTTCAATCGTAACATATGCTTGCCCGGTAGCTCGCTATCCTGTGCTCTAAGATGAAACCAGTATTCATCGAGTTGGCTGGCTGCACGAACCGCTCGTGCCGCCGCAACAGCAACCGATCTAGTTCGCAGCGAGTACGCAATCTTGTTTGAGGTGTAGTGCTTCTGCAGTTCCACAGGAATGCGCCGCACGAAGTAGAACACCCCCTCCTTGATAAAAGTATGAGGTGCTAATTTGTATACCGCCATGTTCTACGCCTTTGCCAAGATCGGACTTAGCTGAGGCTTTTCAATAGCTTGAATAAGCAAGTGGTGCCCGGAGACGGATTTGAACCGCCGACACGCGGATTTTCAATCCGCTGCTCTACCAACTGAGCTATCCGGGCCCCGGTGGACCCTGGCGGGTCTTGGGTAGGCGGTGTTTACGAAGCGACGGCAGAACTGTCCAGACCGAATCTGCGGTTTTTCGACGACCTGCGGCGCTTTTCGGCGCGCTGCTTAGTCGTCACCGGCATCATCGTGCGGCAGGTCCTCCAGCGGCGGGCCGGGGATGACATAGGCTCCCCGCAGCCACTTGGCCAAGTCGACATCCGCACACCGCTTGGAACAGAAGGGACGATACTGCGGCTGGCTGTCCTTTTTGCAGATCGGGCAGGCCATCACGCGTCCCCGCTTGCGGAGGCCAGTCGTGCCAGCGGCACGCGGTCACGCTTGCGCGTCAATTCGTAGAGACCCATCGCGGTCCAGCCGACCAAGGTCGTTTCCGACCCAGCCCACCGGAAGGCCCCCTGCAGGACCTGATCCAGCGTCGCGCGGTCTCGCTTTGGCATAGGCGCAAAATCGACCACGATCTGTCCGCCCAGACCGCGCAGCGCCAGTTGCCGGGGCAGTTCGCGAGCCAGCGCGATATTTGCCTTCAGTCCCGCAGCCAGCGAGGTGTCGTTGCCGGTGTTCACATCGACCGCGACCAGCGCACGGGTTGCCTCGATATGCGCGTCGCTGCCGCCCGGCAGGGGCACGCGGGACGACAGCAGAGCATCGACGGCGTCGAGCACGCCGCAGCGATCAAAGCTGTCTTCGCCTTCCTCGACGGCGTCGGGGGCGGGCTCGGCCCAGTCCATCCATGCCTGCTCCCACGGCGTGGGCGCGTCCAGCAGCAGTTCCGGCGCGCCCACGATTTCGGCGCAGACGCGATCCGCCAGTTCGATCAGGTCGTCCAACTCGGCGCGGATGTCGTCGTCTTCCGCGTCCAGGCAGACGCTGCGGAGGATCAGGCCATGATCGCGATCGCCCAAGGACGCCCGGCCGATCGCCTCCAGCTCATCCCGGCGATCCTCGTCGCGGATGCTGCGCGACACGTTGACCCCCGGCGCGCCCGGCGTGACCAGCGCGTGACGGCCGCGAAACAGCAGCCGCGTGGACAGGGGCACGGCTTTGCCGTCCTCGGCCACGCCCGCGACCTGGACCAGCAGCGGCTTGCCCTCGGACACGCCCTTGCGATCGCGCAGATAGCCTGTCTGGCCATCCGGCAGGCGCAGGAACACGCCGCCCTGCCCCTTCATGAAGCGGTCGGTCGAGGCACGACAGATCGCACCGGGCGCCAGCGCGGTCAGCGGATCGCTGGCGACCAGCAGGTCGATCAGCTGACCGTCCTGCATCAGGGCTGCGGCTTCGAGGCCAAACAGATGCCCCAGAACGACTTGGCGACCCTTCATCGGGCGTCTTCCTTGATCTTGGGATGGATGCCGATCGCGGCCAGCATGGCGGCGGTTTCCGACAGAGGCAGGCCGACGACGGCCGAGAACGACCCCTCCAGCCACGGGATGAAGGCGGCCGCCGCCCCCTGGATGGCATAGCCGCCCGCCTTGCCCTGCCAGTCGCCCGCATCCAGGTACCGCTCCAGCGCGGCCGGATCGATCGATCGCATGCGGACCTTGGTCTCGACCAGGCGCAGGGCGGTGCGGGATCCGTGGCGCAGCGCGATGGCGGTCAGCACGACGTGCCGGCGCCCCGACATCAGCCGCATGAAGGCCGCAGCCTCGTCCCGATCGGCGGGCTTGCCCAGGATGCGGCGGCCCACGGCAACCGTGGTGTCGGCGGTCAGCAGTGCCTCGCCCTCGGCCAGATCCAGCGCGGCGGCCTTTTCGGCGGCCATGCGGCGGACATAATCACGGGGCGGTTCGGCCTTGCGGGGAGTCTCGTCGATATCGGCGGGGCGCAGCGCGTCGGGAACGATCCCGATCTGGGCCAGCAGTTCCAGCCGCCGCGGGCTGGCTGATCCCAGGAGCAGCCTGGGGGGCGTATCGGCCATCATGCGGCCTCCGGTGGTGTCGGCCGTCCCGGGGGACGGCTTACTTGAAGCGGTAATTGATCCGCCCCTTGGTCAGGTCATAGGTGTTCATTTCCACCTGAACCTTGTCGCCTGCCAGAACACGGATGCGGTTCTTGCGCATCTTGCCTGCCATATGCGCGATGATCTCATGGCCGTTTTCAAGCTCGACCCGGAATGTCGCATTGGGCAGGAGTTCCTTCACGACGCCGGGGAATTCGAGCATTTCTTCCTTGGCCATGGTCACTCCGTTCTTGTCATCCCGTCAGATTCGGGACCGACGTTACATGCGACCAGAATGCGGGGAATTCAAGGAAAAAGCGCCCGGTCAGCCGCGCAGCGCCGTCAGGTCGGTGCCCGTGGCAAGCCCCAGGTCGTCAATCGACAGGCCCTGGGCGCGAAACGGGTCGGGCTGGGACAGGTCGCCCGGGGCATGCGCGGCCATCATCGCGGCTGCCTGGCCCATCACCGGGACCATGCCGTCATCGGTCGCAGCCAACGCGGGGTCGCGCAGACGGATCGCGTGGCATCCCTCGGCCTCGCCGAACTTTCCGGTGGCCAGGACCTGGCCGTCCTGCGTCTCCAGCGTTGCCTGTGTCAGGCAGGTGCGCGGCAGGCTCAGCAGCCGCCCGTCCAGAAAACCCCGCAGCTCGGCCAGCGACACGCGCTTGCGGCACAGCACGCCGGTCACCGAGACGGGGGCGTCCTGCATCGCCGCGGCCAGGCTGACCCGAACGGGGGCGGCGACCGGCGGCGCCGGGGCCGCGACAGGTGCGGCATCGGGGCGTGGACGCGCCTGGTTCGCGGGCTGCGGCAAGGCCAGCAGCACGCGTCCCTCGCGCATGTCGGGCGCCCCCATCGCCAGGTGGAACGACAGGCTGCGCAGCGGCCGATCCTCCAGCATCAGAGACAGGGGGCGGGGATCGTCCAGATGGGTCAGGAACTGATAGCCGCCGACGGCCTCGAACCCCTCGACCCCCTCCATCTCGGCAGTCAGCTCTGTCAGCAGGGCGTTAATGAAGTCGGAACACAGCAGCGCGTCGCTGCGGGTGGGTCGGCGCCGCTCCAGCCCGCGCGACGTCACGCGGCCAAGGGCCTGCCATTCCACCAGCGCCGCCACCGCCTGCGGGCACAGCGCGATCGCCCCCAGCAGATCGCCCGGACCCTGCAGCACGACGACCAGCGGCAGTTCCGGCACCAGCTCCGGCAGCTCTGCCAGCGTCAGCGCGCCGGGCTGGACGGACAGTGCCCGGACGGGCAGCTGGTACAGCCGGTCGGCGGCGCGTCCGATCGCGGTGGCGGCGGCGCGGGCCGGGGTCGGCGCGGGAGATGCGGGCAGCTGCGGGGCCCCGCCTTGGCCCAGCCTGACCTGCGCACGCGCCTGCAGCATGCGGCGCAAGACGCCAGGGGCTTGGGTGGCGGGGTCTGCATGGGTCATGTCACGTCCGAATCAGGCTGTCGCTGCCTGTTCAAAATGGACCGTCAGGATTGAGAAAGGGTTAACCGGACGGCACCGGCGGCCGCGCCGGCAGCTGGATGCGGAACGCCGCACCCCCCTGGCCCGGCAGATAGCTGATGTCGCCGCCCAGGGTCAGCATGATCTCGCGGCAGATGGCCAACCCCAGGCCTGCGCCACCCGCGCGGGCGGGGTCGTTCAGGCGCGCGAACTTCTCGAAGATCAGCGTCTGGCGCCCGCTGTCGATGCCGTTGCCGTTGTCGACGATGTCGATGACCGCGCCGCCGCCTTCCGGATGGCGGACGCGGATGATCAGCACCGGATGCGCCGCGTCGCAATACTTGCGCGCGTTGCTGATGACGTTGATCAGCACCTGCAGCAGCCGGTCCGCATCGGTGATCAGGCCCAGATGCTCCGACGGCAGGTCGCGGTCGATCAGAAAGCCGCGTTCGGGCCGCGTGGCCGACGCCGCGGCCAGCGCACGCGTGATCAGGTCGTGCAGGTTCGCGACCGAGATCGTCAGCTGCGCCCGCCCGCTTTCCAGCACGGACAGATCCAGAAGGTCGTCCAAGAGCCGCGTCAGGCGGCCGGCCTCGTCATGGATGATGCCTGCGAACTTGCCGCGCTCCTCGGCGGTCAGGTCAGGCTCCTTGAGGATCTCCGAGAACGCCCGGACCGAGGTCATGGGCGTGCGCAGCTCGTGGCTGATCTGGCCCAGGAACGCGTCCTTCTGGACCGACAGGGCGGTCAGCTTGTCATTGGCCTCGCGCAGCTGGCGGGCGGTGCGGGTCAGTTCGGCCTGCGCGGCCTCAAGGCGCTGCGTCTCCTCCTTGGCACGCTGCGCCTCGTCCGCGACCTGCAGAAGGTCTGCCACCGTCAGCGCGACGCCCCCCGCCACGCGGTCGATCATCGCATGCGCCGTGGCCGACCCGATCGACCCCGCCAGCCGCCGCTCCAGTCGGGTCAGGAACCGGGGCGTCAGGTCGGGCAGATAGCCGGTCTTGCCCTGCGCCCGCGCCTCGGCCTGGAAATAGCGCAGCGCGGCGTCCGGGCCCCAGACCCGCCGCGCCATGGCCAACAGCGGCTCGGCCCGGTCGTCGGCGCGCAGCATGCGGCTGTGGCGGATCGGCTCGACCGCGGACACGAAGGACAGGCCCTGCAGGCGTTCCACCGGGTCCGGGAACCCGAAGATCGACACTCCAATGAAGGCTAGCGTGTTCAGCGTCAGGGACAGCGCCACGGCGGCCGTCCAGGGATCGACCCCCGGCGGCACCGGCAGATCGCCCCCCACCCCCACCGACGGCAGGAAGATCAGCGCCATCCACAGGACCGACCCCGTGCCGATGCCCGCATAGGCGCCCTTGCGGTTTGCGCCGCGCCACAATAGCCCACCCAGCATCGCGGGCAGCACCTGCGCCATGCCGGTGAAGGCCACAAGCCCCATCGCGGCCAGTGCCGCCGTGCCCCCCGACGCCTGGTGATAGACCCAGCCCGCCGCGACCACCGCTAGGATCGCGACCCGCCGCGCGTTCAGCACGAAGCCGCGCAGATCGTCGGTCTCGTCCGGGGCGGGAATGCGGCGCAGCGCCAGCCAGGCGGGGACCAGCCAGTGGTTCGACACCATCGTGGCGACCGCGATCGCACACATGACGACCATCGACGTCGCCGCAGAAAACCCGCCCAGGAACACCAGCAGCGCCAGCATGTTCTGGCCCGCCGCCGCGGGCAGGGTCAGCACATAGAGGTCCGGGTCCGACCCCGCGGGCAGCAGTTCGCGCCCCATCACCGCGATGGGCAGCACGAACAGCGACATCACGAACAGGTAGGCCGGAAAGGCCCAGCCCGCGACATGCAGGCGTTCCTCGTCCGCGGCTTCGACCACCATGACCTGGAACATGCGCGGCAGGGTCAGGATGGCGGCGGCGGACACCAGGATCAGCGCGGTCCAGCGGTCGGGCTTGAGCAGCCAGCCCTGCGCCACGTCGGGATCGGCCGCGGCACGGGCGATGCGCCCCAGCATGTCCGCAGGCCCGTCGGCCAGCCCCCAGACCACGAACAGTCCAAGCGCCACGAAGGCCGCCAGCTTCACGACCGCCTCCAGCGCGATCGCCGTGACGACGCCGTGGTGGCGTTCATCCGCCGCAAGGTTGCGGGTGCCGAACAGGATGGTGAACAGCGCAAGCCCCGCCGCGACCCACAGGGCCGTTCCCCCCATCGCGCCCGCATCGGCGCCGTTGGGGACGTCGGTGGCGAAGATGTCGAAGGACAGCCGCACCGATTGCAGCTGCAGCGCGATATAGGGGGTCGACGCGATGACCGCGATCAGCGTCACGATGGCCGCCAGCCGGTTCGATTTCCCGAACCGGGCCGAGATCAGGTCCGCGACCGAGGTGACGTGATGCATCCGCGCAACGCGCACCAGCCGCCTCAGCCCCCACCACGCCCCGGTGAAGACCAGCGTCGGTCCCAGATAGATCGTCGCGAATTCCAGCCCGGACCGGGACGCATAGCCCACCGCGCCATAGAACGTCCATGCCGAACAATAGACCGACAGCGACAGCGTATAGACCAGCGGATGGTCCAGCCAGCGTACATGCCCGCGCGCCGCCGCCCGGTCGGCGGCATAGGCGACCCCGAACATCAGCGCGACATAGGCAAGGCAGGCGCCGACCAGCGCCTCAAAGGGCATCGGGGTCCCCCGTCGGTGCCTCGGCGCGCATGGTCGCGGCCTCGGCCCGCAGCAGGGCGCGGTGCAGCGCGCGGATGACCACGATCAGCACCGCCCACAGGCCGAACAGCCAGACCGCGCCCCCGGCATAGGATAGGCTGCCCGGCATCCACCAGACCGGCACCAGCAGCAGCAGCATCGTCATCACCGGCAGCACCCGCGCCGCATCGCCAAGGCGGCGGCGATGGAACGAGGCGCGTTCCAGAAACAGCGGCCGGTCGGGCATCAGGCCAGCATCCGGCGCACCGTCGCGCGCAGTTCGTGGTTGTCGAAAGGCTTGGCCAGCACCGCATCCGCCCGCGCGCCGTCATCGCCGGTCTGCCCCCGCGCAGTCAGCATCAGCACCGGCGTCGCGGCCAGGTCGGCGTCATCGGCGGCGCGCAGATCCTGCAGGATCTCGGTCCCCGACCGGTTGGGCAGCATCAGGTCCAGGATCACCAGGCGTGGGCGTGCGGCCAGGATCGCCTCGATGCCGCCGGCGCCGTCGGGATGCAGATCGACCGACCACCCCTCGCGCGACAGGATGAAGCGCACCGCCTCGGCGATGTTGGGCTCGTCCTCGATCATCAGGATGTCCGGCTGCATCCGCCCTCCCCGCGTGCGGCCCGGCGGGCCGGGGCGGATCATGGGCCGGATCACGGCCCCGTGTCAAAGGGACCTTTGCGCCTGCCCGCCCTGCGGCACCAGGATCGAGGGTTCGCGGCGCGCCGGACAGTCGGCACGCGGGCAGATCCGGCAGGCGGGCCCGATGGGCAGCGCATCGTCGGGGGGTGGTCCGTCGAATGGCAGAATCAGCATCAGCGCCTGGGTCAGCAGCGGGCCGTCCAGGCCCAGGGGCTGACTGCGCTGCGCAAAGGACAGGGTGCGGAACGCGCGCCCGTCCGGCGTGACGACGATCCGTGCCAGTGCCAACTGCGGCACCGCCAGGGCATGATACAGCGGCCACAGCGCACAGCTGTCCCCAGGCCGTGGCAGCGCAAAACCCTGCGCGGCGCGACGCAGGGTCAGGACGCCCGATCCGTCGCAGACCAGCAGGCCCGCGCCCTGGAACCCCTCGGGGCGCAGATCGGCCAGCCGCCGGATCACCAGGTCCAGGGGCTGGCCAAGCCGCGCGGCCAGCCGCACCGGGTCGGGCGGCGTTCCCGCCGCGGGGATCGCCTCGGTCAGCGCGCGGTCCGACAGCGCGTCCCGGTCGTCCAGCATCCCGGCCAACAGATCCGCGGCCATCGCCCGCGCCGCATCCGATGTCAGATCGCCCGGATCGGGGTCCGCATCGCCGGGTTCGGCCAGCCAGGCCTCGACCTCCTCCTGGGGGGTGGTGGCCTGACCCTCGGCCTCGAAGCTGTCCAGATAGGCGACCAGGGCCTGTGCGGTCAGCGACAGGCGCTGGCTGTCCTGGTGCAGGTTCGCATGGAACCGCTGGCGCCATTCGGCGGAAATCTCGCCCTCCTCGACCAGGATCGCCGCGGTGGAGCGGACCGAGGTCACCGCCGACAGCACCTCGTGCAGGGTGGTCAGCAGATAGGGATCGCGGGTCATGCGGTCGGACAGGTCGACCAGTTGCCGTTCCAATCCGGCGCCCCGCCGCGCATGGGCGATCAAAAGGCCCGACCAGCCCGGAAAGCGGGCCAGGAATTCGGTGATCTGGTCCAGTTCTGGCACGGTGCCCACGGCCACGGGATGGGCCGCGGCCTCGCGCAGGGCCGCGATGCGGACCTCCTCGCGGCCTTCGGCCAGCTCGTCGGGGGAACCTCCAGAACCTCGGCCAGGCGGGCGATCAGGTCGGCGCCGACGGGGCGGCGGTTGTGTTCGATCAGGTTCAGATAGGCGGGAGAAATGCCCACGGCGCGCGCGATGTCGGCCTGGCGCCGGGCCATCGCCAGGCGGCGTTCCCGGATCCGCGTCCCCGTCAGGACGGTGGCTGCGCGCGAGGGCACGGCCTAGACCGCCAGACCGTGGCGCCCGGCAAGATCGGTGAAGAACTGCCACGCGACGCGTCCCGATCGCGCACCGCGCGTGGCCTGCCATTCGATCGCCTGCGCCCGCAGATCATCGGGGTCGACCGAAAGCCCATAGGCCGCGCAATACCCGTCGATCATCGCCAGGAACTGATCTTGGTCGCAGGGATGGAAGCCCAGCCACAGACCAAAGCGGTCGGACAGGGACACCTTCTCCTCGACCGCCTCTCCGGGGTGGATGGCGCTGGCGCGTTCGTTGTCGATCATCTCGCGCGGCATCAGGTGGCGGCGGTTCGAGGTCGCATAAAGGATCACGTTCGAGGGCCGCCCGCTGATCCCGCCATCCAGCACCGCCTTCAGCGACTTGTACTGGGTGTCGTCGTTGCTGAAGGACAGATCGTCCGCGAACAGCACGAAGCGCCGCTCGGGTGCCGCGCCCAGGATCGCTAGCAGCCGTCCGACCGAATGCAGGTCGTCGCGGGCGATCTCGACCAGGACCAGCGGCAGGCCTTGGGCCACGGCCTCGGCATGGACCGCCTTGACCAGCGACGACTTGCCCATGCCGCGCGCGCCCCACAGCAGGGCGTTGTTAGCCCCAAGGCCACGCGCGAACTGCAGCGTGTTGTCCAGAAGCGTGCGCCGCGACCGGTCGATGCCGATCAGCTGGTCCAGCGGCACCCCGGCGACATGCGCCACGGGCACCAGCCGGTCGGGGTCGGCCTGCCACACGAATGCCGTGGCCTCGTCGAACCGGGGCACCGGAACGGCCGGCGGGGCCAGCCGTTCAAGCGCATCGGCGATGCGCGTCAGCGCAGCCGTCATTCGTCATCCTCGATCCACAGGCCCTGGGCCCGCAGGTCACGCTCGCGCACCACCTCGATGCGGCGGACGATCTGGATCGAGATCTCGTAAAGGCCATAGACGACCGAGAACAGCACCAGCTGGCTGCCGACATCGGGCGGCGTCAGGCAGGCGGCCAGCGTCAGGATGATCACCACGGCATAGCGGCGCGTGTTGGCCAGCGATTGCGACGACACCAGCCCCGCCCGGCCCAGCAGCGCCAGCGCGACGGGCAGCTGGAACGACAGGCCAAAGGCTAGGATGAACCGCGTGGTCAGGGTCAGATACTCGCTGACAGAACCCTGGAACACGATGCCGGCCAGCCGGCTTCCCTCGCCCGCCACGGCCGCCGGATCGTCCGGCAGGGCCAGCGGACCCTGCTGAAAGCCCAGGAAGAACGCGAAGACCATCGGCAGGATGATGTAATAGGCGAAGGCGGCGCCCAGCACGAACATGATGGGCGATGCCAGAAGGAAGGGCAGAAAGGCGCGGCGTTCACTTTTGTACAGGCCCGGCGCAACAAAGCGCCACAGCTGGTACCCGATCACCGGAAACGACAGGATGAACCCGCCGAAGAAGGCGATGCGGATCGCGACCGAGAAGCCCTCCTGCAGCTTCAGCAGGATCAGGCCGCATTCCTGGCCCCGCTCCTCAAGCGCGGCGCAGATGGGCCGGGTCAGGAAGTTGTAGATCGGGTTCCAGACCAGGTAGGCCAGGATCATCGCCACAACCAGGGCCAGCACGGACCAGATGATCCGCGTGCGCAGTTCCTTGAGATGTTCGATCAGGGGGGCCGAGCTGCCGTCGAGATCGTCGTCGATCGGGGTATGCGCTGACACTTACAGGTCCTTCGTGTCCGTCCGCCGCACGCCTGAGATGCGGCGGCGCGAATCGGGATTGGGCGCCACGTCGGCGGCAGGCTGGGTGGCCGTGTTCGCAGGCTGGACCGTCGGCACGGCGGGCGCCGCGGGGATGGCCGCATCTGCGCCCTTGTCCGTGACCGGGGCCGCGGGGTCTGGCTGGATGCGCTGGCCCATGTTGGTCTTGGGGTCCCACTTCTCGAACTTGGTGACCGCGCGGTCCAGCGCGTCCAAGCCACGGCTGTTCTTCGAGGTCATCGAGGACAGGTTCTTCATCCCCTTGGCCGCGTCGTCCAGGCCGCTGGCCTTGGCCGCATCCTCCATCGCGCTGGTGAACTCGCGGGCCATCGACCGGGCGCGCGAGGTCAGCCGCCCAAGCGTATGGAACAGCTTGGGCAGGTCCTCGGGGCCGATGACGACAAGCGCGACAACCCCGATCAGCAGCAACTCGCTCCAGCCGATATCAAGCATTCGGGCACTCGACCTTGGGGCGCACGATTCAGGTGCGGGTGTCGGTATGCGGCGTCACGTCGCGTGCATCGGTGCCCGGGACGGTGTGGACCGGTGCGACGGGCTGGGTCGGGGTGTCCAGGCTTGCCGCAGGCTTGTCGGCGGTCTGTTCGGCGGAAGGATCGTTCAGGCCCTTCTTGAAGGCGGTGATTCCCTTGCCGAATTCGCCCATCAGGGACGAAACCTTGCCGCGTCCGAACAGGACGAGGACGACGATGGCGATGACCAGAAGGGCCATGGGGGACGGTGCGTGCATTTCAGTTCTCCGTACCGGTGTCAGGCCGTTGACCTGATTTCAAGGACTGCAACCAACTATAGGCCCAGTCCGCAGCCGTTGAAAGCCCACCCGGCGCGATAAAGCCCCACCCCCCTCCGCCGCAGCCTGCGATGACGCGATTTTGACGGCGCGTCCCGGCTTGGCAGGGGCGGCGCGGCACGCGATAAGGGCCGCATGGACCTGCAGCTGTACCTGACCGCCTTCGTCACCCTGTTCGTGGTCATCGACCCGATCGGCCTGGCCCCGATCTTCATCGCGCTGACCCCCGGCCAGTCGGGGGCGGAACGTCGCCGCATCGGCGCGCGGTCGCTGGTCATCGCCGCCGTCCTGCTGACGCTGTTCGGCCTGACGGGCGATGCGATCCTGTCGGCGATCGGCATCTCGATCTCGGCCTTCCGCATCGCGGGGGGGCTGCTGCTGTTCCTGACCGCGCTGGACATGCTGTTCGAACGCCGCACCGAACGCCGCGAGGGCCAGGCCGACGGAGACCAGCCCAGCCACGACCCCTCGGTCTTTCCGCTGGCCATGCCGCTGCTGGCCGGGCCCGGCGCGCTGGCCACCATGATCCTGCTGGTCGGAGAGAACCAAGGCGTGGCTCATGTCGTCATGGTCCACCTGATGATGCTGATCGTGCTGGGCATCTGCATGGTGCTGTTCGCGCTGGCGACGCCCCTGGCGCGCGCGCTTGGGCGCACGGGGGTGATGGTCGTCACCCGGCTGCTGGGCATGCTGCTGGCGGCGCTGTCGGTGCAGTTCGTGATCGACGGGCTGCGCGGATCGGGCCTCTTCGGGTGAGCGGCGACGACATCGCCCGTCTGGCCTTCTATGCGATGCTGCTGGTCGTGATCGGCGGCGCAATGGTGTTCGAATTCGCGGGCCGGGGCGGCCGCGCCCTGCGCGCGCTGCTGATGTGGGCGGTGATCATCGCCGGTCTGGCCGCCGGATACGACTGGTGGCAGCAGACCTATGGCCCCCGCCAGCAGGTGCTGGAGAACGGCGCCCGGATCGAGGTTCCCGCAGGCCCCGGCGGCCATTTCCACCTGGAAGCCGTGCTGAACGGCACGCCCATCGACTTCATCGTGGACACCGGCGCCACCAGCATCGCACTCAGCCGCGACGATGCGCGTGCGATCGGGCTGGACCCCGACACGCTGCGCTTTGGCGGCCAGGCGGTGACGGCCAACGGCCGCGTGGCGACGGCCCCCGTGACGATCGCCGAATTCGCCATCGGCGATGCGGTTGACCGCGACGTGCGCGCCGTGGTGATCGACAGCGCGCTGCAGGACAGCCTGCTGGGCATGTCCTATCTGCGCCGCTTTGCCCGTGTCAGCTTCGAGGGCGACCTGCTGATCCTGGAACGCTAGCGCGGCATCGCGCCGGCCATCTGGCGGATGGTCGCAAAGATCACGTCGATACCGCGCGCCAGCTGGGCATAGTCGGTCCATTCCTCGGGCGCATGCGATATGCCGCCCCGGCTTGGCACGAAGATCAGCCCCGTGGGCGCGAAACCCGCCATGATCATGGCGTCATGGCCCGCGCCGCTGACCATGACCCGATGCGACACGCCAAGCGCCTCGGCCTGCGCGGACAGGGCCGCGTGGATCTGACCCGACAGCGGCGTGGGCGCGGCGTAAAGCTGTCGTTCCACCTGGGCGGTCAGGCCGTTGCCCTGCGCGTGCGCCACGGCGCCCTGCCACCATCTCGATCAGGCGCAGCACGTCCTCCTCGGCGGGGGCGCGCAGATCGACGGTGAAGGTCACCAGATCGGGGATCACGTTCGCACCACCGGGCAGCACCTCCATCTTGCCCACGGTCAGCACCGATTGCCGCCCCACCTGCCGCGCCAGATCAGGCAGCAGCGACAGGATGCCGACCGCGCCCGTCAGCGCGTCACGGCGTTGATCCATCGGCGTGGTGCCGGCATGGCCCGCCTGACCGCGTACGGTTACACGCAGCTGCGCCAGCCCCACGATGCGGTCGACGATGGCGATGTCCTGACCCTCGGTTTCCAGCACCGGGCCCTGTTCAATATGCAGCTCCAGAAACGCATGCACCGATCCGGGCGCCAGGGCCGCCTGCCCCGCCCGTGCCGGGTCCAGTCCATAATCGGTCATCGCCTGCGCGGCCGACACGCCCGCATCGTCGCGCAGGTCGTCCAAACCGGCCGGGTCCACCTGCCCGGTCAGCAGCCGCGATCCGAACAGGCCGCCGCCGAAGCGGGTGCCCTCCTCCTCGATCAGGGCCACCACCTCGACGGGGCGATCCGGCTGCAGGCCGAGGTCGCGGAACAGGAACGCGGTCTCGATCCCCGCCACGACGCCCGCGGGTCCGTCGAACCGCCCGCCGTTGGGCACCGAATCCAGATGCGATCCGACCAGGATCGGCGCCAGATCCGGGCGCCTGCCCTCCAGCCGGCCAAAGACGTTGCCGACGGCGTCCTCTCGGACCTCCAGCCCGGCCTCGACCATCTGGCCCGCCACGAAATCGCGCGCGGCGCGGTATTCGGGGCTGTAGGTCAGCCGGGTCGTACCCCTGCCGGGGGTTGCGTTGAAACGGTCGATGCCCTCGATCAGCGCCTCGATCCGGCGTGCATCCGCAAATCCTGTCATCCGATCAGCCCCACGAACAAACCTGCCAGCACGACCGACACCATCGTCACCGTGACAAAGCCCGCGACCAGCATCGGCGGCAGCAGATGCGCGGTCAATGCCTCGCGTTCGGCGGCATCGTCGGTCAGCGTGTCGATGACGTCTTTGGTGATGATGTAATCGGCGGGAAACCCGTACAGCGCGGTCAGCGAGCAGGCAAAGGCCATCGCAGGCGTGATGCCCAGCAGACGCCCCACGATCCAGGACGCGATGTACATCCCCCCCAGCCCGATTGCGATGATGGTGACCAGCGGCACGGCCAGCTGGCCCAGCATCTCGGGCGTTGCGCGCTTCAGCCCGTCGAAAATGAAGACCATCAGGATCAACACGGTAAAGCCGAAGGCATTGGCCTTGCGCAGCGGCTCACGCTCCAGGAACCCGACCGACGTCGCGATGACGCCGAAGACAAGGCACAGCACGAAGGGGCTGATGGTGACGACCGGCGCGGCCAGTTCCGACAGGCCCCAGGCCGCAAAGGCCACGACCCCAAGCCGCAGCATCTTGAAATAGACGGTGTCATAGGCGGCGGGCAGGCGTGCGAACAGGCGCGGCGGCATCGGCGCATCGGCGCTGTCGGCCACCGGTGCCGCCCCCTGCCAGCGGCCCGCGCGGTGCAGGTCCAGAACGCGCCGCCCCTCGCGCTTCAGCATGACGGCGGTCAGCGGATAGCCCGCAAAGCCCTGCATCACATAGATCAGGATCGCCAGAACCGACAGCGCCTGCAGGCCCGCGTCCGCCGCCGCCTGCGACATGATCAGCGACGCCACCACCCCGCCGACCAGCGGCGGCGTCGCCACGACCACCGTCTGCCAGTCCAGCAGCATCACGCCCAAGGTGAACAGCAGCGCCACGATGCCGCCGATCCCGGCCAGCGCCACGACGACGGTGCGCCACTGCCGTGCCAGTTCGGCGAAGGACAGAAGCGTCCCCATGTTGGTGATCAGCAGGTACATGGCCAGAAAGACGATCGGCGTCTGAAATCCCGCGACTTGGACGATGTCCTCGGGGAAGAAGGTCCAGTAGCCCACCAGGAACAGGATCGCGCAGACGAAGACCGACGGCAGCCAGGACCGCGTCCGGGTCGAGACGACATCGCCGATCCACAGGATCAGCGCCAAGATGGAGAAGGCCAGCAATTGCGGCATGGGTCCAAGCCTTTCGGATCAGGATCTGTCAAAGAGCGGCCGCATGACGCAACAAACCCGCGCGCCGGCCGTGATGCGTGTTACAATTGATCCATCTGGATGTATTGTGCAACGGTCAATCGTCGCGCCCACGCGACGGCCACGACAGGAGGAGCCGATGCAGACCGACGACCCCGATGCGATGCTGGCGCAGCTGCTGGACAGCGACCTGTCAGAACTGCTGTCGATCAGCTATGTCGTGCTGGCCAACAACCAGGTGACGAACCGCCATATCGAGCGTGTCCACGACATGCCCGTGCAATGCTGGTCCGCGCTGCTGGCGACGGTCAGTTTTCCGGGACTCCGGGCACGCGATCTGCTGCACCTGTTCCCGCGTCCGCAGAACACCGTCAGCCGCGCCCTGGCCCTGCTGGAGGCGCGCGGCCTGATCGAACAGCGTCCCTGCCCTCAGGATGCGCGGGCCAAGCGGCTTTATCCGACCCCGGACGGGTCCGACCTGCTGGCAACGATCCGCCAGACCGCACGGCTGCGTCAGGACGAGATATTCGGCGTGCTGGATGCCGGGGAACGGGCGACCTTTCTGGCATTATGCCAAAAGATTGCCGCGGGACCACGGCTGGTGAGATCACAAGTGATGCCCGATCAGGCCAAGCGGACCGGGATGCCCTTGGACGCCGGGGTGTCCGATGCCAGATCCCCGCGCGACAGCGGCGACAGCGGGTTCAGCTCCGGAAAGTAGCCGGCCAGACAGCCGCGCGGGATATCATAGGGGATGACGCGCAGCCCCTTGACCCGCCGCGCGATCCCGTCCTCGGCGGCCGAGGTGAGGGTGATGCGCTGTTCCGCGGCCAAGCCCGCCGCCGCCATGTCGTCGGGCGACATCATGACCAGCATGCGGTCGCCCTCGATCCCGCGCAGGCGGTCGGACATGCCATAGACGGTGGTGTTGAACTGATCATTCGACCGCAGCGTCATCAGGCGATACACGCCTTCCTGCGCGCCAAGTCCTGTCGCGTCCAGATCGGCGGGTCGCGTGAACTGCGCGCGGCCGCTCTCGGTCTTCCAGACGCGGTTGCGAGCGGCGTTGTCGCGATAAAATCCGCCCGGTTGGTTCATGCGGGTCTCGAAATCGCGGAAATCATCGGGATAGACGGCCGCGATCAACGCGCGGATGCGGGCATAATCGCCTGCCCAATGCCTCCACGGCATCTTGGGGTTGGGGTCCAATGTTGCGGCGGCCATCCGGGCGACGATCTCGGTCTCGGACAGCAGGTGCGGGCTGGCGGGCGTGCGATTGCCAATCGATCCGTGGATATGGCTGAAGCTGTCCTCGACCGAGACCTGCTGGTTCACGCCACCCTGCATGTCCTGTTCGGCCCGGACCAGGCAGGGCAGGATCCAGGACGCCTGTCCAGGCATCAGATGGGTGCGGTTCAGGCGCGTCGCCACGTGGACGGTCAACGGCATCGACCGCCAGGCGTCGGCCACGCGATCGGTGTCGGGCACCGCGCGCGCAAGGTTGCCACCCAAGCCCACGAACCCCGTGGCCCGCCCCTCCAGCAGCGCCTCGACAAAGGCGGTGGTGTTCCACCCCTCCTCCATCGGCGGCTGCATGTTGAACAGCGCGCGCAGGCGGTCGTTCGGAACCAGGTCGGGCTTTTCAGTGATGCCGACGGTGCGCTGCCCCTGGACGTTGGAATGGCCACGGACCGGGCTGCAGCCCGCACCCTTGCGCCCGATATTTCCGCGCAACAGCAGCAGGTTGACCAGCGCGCCGATGGCGTCCGACCCATGGACATGTTGCGTCAGGCCCATGCCATAGACGCCGATCACGGCGCGCGACCGGGCATAGATCGCACCGATCCCCTCCATCGCCGCGCGGGTCAGGCCGCTGACTTGCTCCAGTTCGGTCCAGTCGGTCGCATCGACCCAATCCATCCAGTCCTGCAACCCATGTGCATGCCTGTTCAGGAAGTCATGATCCAGCACGCCGCCCCGGCTGCGTTCCAACGCCAGCACATGCTTGGCGATACCGGTCAACGCGGCGATGTCGCCGCCCGCGCGCACCTGCAGATAGCGGTCGGCGATCTCGGTAGGTGCGCCCACGGTCATCTGCCACGGGCTTTGCGGGTTCGCGAATTCCAGCAGACCCTTTTCGCGCAGCGGGTTGATGGCGACGATGCAGCAGCCGCGCTTGGCCGCCTGCTGCAATGGGTGCAGCATGCGGGGGCTGTTCGTGCCGGGGTTCTGGCCGATCTGCAGGATCATGTCGCAATGGTCGAAATCCTCCAGCACGCAGGTGCCGACAGGTGATCCGACAACGGTCTTGAGCCCCACGGATGTCGTCTCATGGCACATGTTCGAGCTGTCGGGCAGGTTCACATGCCCATAGGCACGCGCATACAGCCCGTACAGGAACGACGCCTCCAGCCCCGCCTTGCCGGAGGCATAGAATGTCACGGTCTTGGGGTCCAGCGCACGCAGGCCTTGGCCGATCTCGGCAAAGGCCACATCCCACGTGGTTTCCAGATAACGGTCGCTGGACGCGTCATAGCGCAGGGGGTGGGTCAGCCGTCCCGCCATCTCCAGCTCGTATTCGGACCAGGTGGCCAGTTCGGCCACCGTGTGGTCCAGAAAGAAGTCGGGCCCGCAGCGTTCCGAGGTCAGGTCCCACAACGTCGCCTTGGCGCCGTTCTCGCAGAATTCGACGACATGCGGGTTGGGCGGTTTGCCCCAGGCGCAGGACGCGCACATCATGCCACCCGCCTTGTTCTGGCCACGAAGGGTCTCCAATGCGCCCGGACCCGGCTTTGCGGCACGGGCCACTTGGGCCATTCCCTTCGCCGATCCCCACCCCCCGACGGGGCCGTCATAGGAAAAAACGCGGTCGTCGGTCTTGGGCTGGTCGTCGGACATGTCGGGCTCCTGTCAGGGGTTCGGGGGCGGCGCACCGCCCCCGCATGCGATCACGCCGCCGGGGCGAAGGGATCGGGCAGATGGGCCAGCAGCTTGTCCGGCGTCATCGGGAAATCGTGCAGACGCACGCCGCAGGCATTGTAGATGGCATTCGCCACCGCCCCCGCCGCCCCGCAGATGCCCAATTCGCCGACACCCTTGGCCTGGATGGGCGATGCGTGCGGATCACGCTCCTCCAGCAGGATGACCTCCATGTCAGGAATGTCCGCATGGACCGGCACATGGTATTCGGCCAGATCATGGTTCACCAGATGACCGTCGCGGCTGTCAAAGGACAGCTCCTCGGTCAATGCGCTGCCGATGCCCCAGACCATGCCTCCCAGGCATTGCGACCGCGCCGTCTTGGCATTCAGCACCCGGCCAAAGCCGAATGCCCCGGTCATGCGGCGCAGACGCGTCTCTCCGGTGAAGGCATTGACCGCGACCTCGCAGAAGAAGGCGCCGTAGGTCGACTGGTTGACCTTCTCCATCAGCTTGCCCGGTTCGATCTTGCCGGTCCGCGTCAGATCCTCGGACAGAAGGTCGGTCACGGGACGCGGCTCGACGCCCTCGGCCCAGGCCTTGCCATCCTGCAGCAGCAGGTCGTCGGACGCACAGCCAAGCGCCTGTGCCAGGGTCGCGCGGATCGCCTCGCATGCCAGGAACACCGCCGAACCCGTCGATGACGCGCCCCAGCTGCCCCCCGAACCGGCGCCGGACGGCAGGCGGCTGTCGCCCAGACGGACGGTGGTGCGCTCGATCGGCTGGCCCAGCATCTCTGCGGCAACCTGACCCAAGATGGCATAGCTGCCGGTGCCGATGTCGGTATGATCGGTCTCGACCACCACATGGCCATCGGCGGTCAGGGTCACGCGAGCCTCGGCCTTGGCCAGGATGTTCACGCGGGCGGCGGATGCCACGCCCATGCCGATCCACCATTCACCCTCGCGCCGCGCGCAGGGGGTGGCGTTGCGCTTGTCCCAGCCAAACGCCGCAGCGCCGGCATCCAGCGCCTCGACCAGCCTGCGCGAGGAATAGGGCGTACCCTCGCCCGGGACCTCGTCGGGCAGGTTGCGCTTGCGCAATTCGACCGGGTCGATGCCGGTGGCTTCGGCCAGTTCGTCCATTGCGACCTCAAGGGCCTGCATGCCGACGGCCTCGCCCGGCGCCCGGACAGAACCGGCGGTCAGACGGGTGATATCGGACTTGCGCACTGCCAGCAGGCGGTTCTCGCCGGCGTACAGGAACTCGGAGGCCTGCGTCACCGGTTCGGAGAAGCTTTCTCCGGGCAGGTTCGACACCAGCGCCTCATGAGCAAAGGCGGTCAGGCGACCGTCGGGGCCGCACCCCAGACGGATGCGCTGTTCGGTTTCCGACCGGCGCATGATCGACTGGAACACCTGCTGGCGGCTCATGACCACACGGACCGGGCGGCCCAGTTCCTTGGCGGCAATCGCCGCGGCGACCGCCTCGTGCGAGATGCCCAGCTTGGATCCGAACCCGCCGCCGACATAGGGCGAGAGCAGATGCACGTGCTTGGGATCTATCCCCAGGCTGTCGGCCAGTTCCGCCACGTTATAGGTCAGCATCTGCAGGCTGCCCCACAGGGTCAGATCCTTGCCGTTCCATTCCGCGACCGCCGCATGCGGCTCCATTGCGGCACTGGCATGGCCGGGGGTCGTGAAGGTCAGATCGACGGAATGCGCGGCGTCGCGCATGGCCTTGTCCAGATCGCCCGCCTTGACCGGATCGGCGGCCGGTTCCGCATCGGCGGCATCCGGCAGGAACTGCGCGTCGCCGGACTGGTCCTCGTATTCGATGTCCAGCGCGTTTGCGGCATTGGTCGCCTGTTCGAACGTCTCGGCGACGACCAGGGCCACCGGCTGCATCGGAAAGTCGACCTTCGAGACGTCCTGCTCAGGCGCCTCGCCCGCGGTGCCCTGCGCGGCGCGGCGCAGCATCCGTTCCGAGGAATAGACGCCCAGAACGCCGGGCATCGCCATCACGACGTCGCGGTTGATCTTCCTGACCCGACCGGCGCTGATCGTCGCGCCGACCAGCACGCCCTCGGCGCAGTTCTCGCGTGCATATTCGGCGGCATAGGTCGCGGTGCCCGCCACCTTCAGCGGGCCTTCCGGCCGGTCCAGCGGCTTGCCGATCACCCCCTGGCGGGTGCGATCCAGCATGTCGCGGGTGTCGGGGGTGTCATAGGTATCGCTCATCGTCATTCCCCCGTGGCTTCCGCCAGTACGGCCGCAAGGGCGCGGCGGACTAGCGTGATCTTGAAATCGTTGTGTCCCTGGCCGCGCGCATCCTCCAGCAGAAGGTCGGCGGCCTTGTCGAACAGCGCCGGCGTCGGGCGTTCCCCGACCAGCAGCGTCTCGACGCGGTCGTCTGTCCACGGCTTGTGGGCGATGCTTCCGAACGCCAGCTGCGCGGCGTCGATGCGGCCATTGTCCATGCGGACCGCCGCAGCCACGGACACCAGCGCAAAGGCATAGGATGCCCGGTCGCGCACCTTGCGATACAGCTGACGTCCCCCGAACGGTGCGGGCAGGCGGATCGCGGTGATGACCTCACCCGCCTTCAGCACGTTGTCGCGCGACGGATTGTCCCCGGGCAGGCGGTGGAAATCACGCATCGGAATTTCACGCGTGCCGTCAAGACCTTCGGTCTCGACCGTGGCGCGCAGGGCTGACAGGGCCACGGCCATGTCGCCCGGATAGGTCGCGATGCAGGCATCGGACGCGCCCAGGATCGCATGGTTGCGGTTCACGCCACCCTGCGCCGCGCAGCCGGTACCCGGTTCGCGCTTGTTGCAAGGCGACCGCCCGTCCATGAAATAACCACAGCGCGTGCGCTGGCACAGGTTGCCGCCCATCGTCGCCTTGTTGCGCAACTGCGGGCTGGCACCGGCCAGAATGGCGCGCGACAGCAGCGGCCAGTCGGCACGGATGCGCGGATGCGCCGCGCAGTCCGAGTTACTGACCAGCGCGCCGATGCGAAGACCGGCACCCTCGGGGGTGGTCTCCTTGAGGCCGACGCGGGTGATGTCCAGCAGGGCATCGGGGGTCGCGACCTCCAGCTTCATCAGGTCCAGCAGATTGGTGCCGCCGGCGATCAGCATCGCGGGGTTGCCGACGGCTTGGGCCAGATCGCCCGCGCGGTCGTATTCGAATGCCTTCATTGCGCGGCCTCCGTCTGGGCCATGGCGTCGCGGATGGCGGCCAGGATGTTGTCATAGGCGCCGCAGCGGCACAGGTTGCCACTCATCCGTTCGCGGATCTCGGCATCGGCGACGGCGGGCTTGTCGGCCGGATCGGCGGTAACGGTACTGGGCCAGCCCTGCCGGATCTCCTCGATCATCGCGGTGGCCGAACAGATCTGGCCGGGCGTGCAATAGCCGCACTGGAACCCGTCATGGGCCACGAAGGCCGCCTGCAGGGTCGACAGCGCATCGGGTGTGCCGATGCCCTCGATCGTGGTGATCTCATCCTCGTCATGCATGACGGCCAGCGTCAGGCAGGAGTTGATGCGGCGGCCGTTGACGATGACGGTGCAGGCGCCGCATTGACCGTGGTCGCAGCCCTTCTTGGTGCCGGTCAGGCCAAGGTCCAGACGCAGGACGTCAAGCAGGCTGCGACGGGGGTCGCCGTGATATTCATGGGATTGGCCGTTGACGGACAACCTGGCGGCGGGGCGTTGTGCCATTGGGGGCTCCTTGGACCGCGGTGCTGGGTCCAAGGCAACGTGGGCCGGGCAACCCGGTTCCCATGTCTTTTCGTCCTTACGCCACCAGGGCCGTGGCGTTCCGCCGCGCCCGGTTCTGCGCGATCATCGCGCAGATCAGCAGCTGCGCCATGTGATAGACCAGGACGGGCAGGACGGTGGCCCCGACCGTCTCGGCCGGGAACAGCGCGGTGGCGATGGGCAGGCCCGTCGCAAGGCTCTTGGTGGACCCGCAGAAGAACAGCACGATCCGGTCCTCCAGCGGCAGGCCGAAGGCGCGGCCCGCCCCAACCATCATTCCGAAGACGCAGGCCAGCAGCACCAGCATGACCGCGATCAGCGCGATCAGGGCGGTCGGCGGGATCGACGCCCACAGGCCCGACACCGTGCCCGCACTGAAGGCCGAATAGACGATCAGCAGGATCGCGCCCCGGTCCACGACCAGGGTCAGCGTCTTGCGGTTGCGCACGAACGCCCCCACCCACGGGCGCAGGATCTGGCCCAGAACGAAGGGCAGCAGGATCTGCGTGCCGATGCGCAGCACGGCGTCCAGGCTGACGCCGCCCTCTCCGGTCTTCAACAGCACCGCGACCAGCGCCGGGGTCAGCGCCACGCCGACCAGGTTCGACAGCGACGCCGCGCAGATCGCCGCAGGGACGTTGCCCCCCGCCATCGACACGAAGGCGATCGAGCTTTGGATCGTCGAGGGCAGCACTGCCAGGAACACCAGCCCCAGCGTGACCTGCGGTCCCAGCAGATCGCCGAAGATCAGCGCGAATGCCATGCCCAGCACCGGGATCATCAGATAGGTCGCGGCGAATGTCAGTCCCTGCAGGCGCCAGTTCAGCATGCCCGCCTTGACCGAAGCCGGGTCCAGCTTGGCCCCGTACAGAAAGAACAGCAGCGCCACCGCCCAATAGGTCACCTGACCCAGGGCGTCGGCCGCCACGCCCCGCGCCGGCAGCACCAGGCCCACCATGACGGTGCCCAGCAGCATCAGCATGTAGCTGTCGATTCCGATGCGTTTCAGAAAGCCCATGTCCGTCTCCTTACAGGCCGATGGCCATGCCGTCCTTGCGGCTGTCCGACCCGCCTTCCAGCAGGCCGTCGCCGATGCGGATCGCCTGCGCCCCGCCCATCGGGCCGGTCAGGCGCTTGATGACATGGCCGCGCGCGGCCAGGTCGTCGCAGATGTCCTGCGGCAGGGTCGGCTCCACCTGCAGCACACCGTCGGTGGCAAAGGTCCGCGGCTCGTCCATGGCCGCCTGCAGCGACAGGCCGCGGTCGATCACCGCCGATAGGAAGGCCGCGTGGCCCGCCGCCTGGTACTGTCCGCCCATCACGCCGAAGGGCATGACCGTGCGGCCGCCCAGCGTCAGCATGCCGGGAATGATCGTGTGCATCGGGCGCTTGCGCGGGCCGATCGCGTTCGGATGGCCGGGGATCAGACGGAACGACGCACCGCGGCTTTGGAACAGTACGCCGGTCGCGGGGTCCAGCCGCCCGGACCCGAAGCCGTGAAAGATCGAATTGATGAAGGATACCGCATTCCCCTCGGCGTCCACGACGCACAGATAGATGGTGTCCTTGTGCTCGGGCTCGTCCCACAGGGCCGGGGCCTGGGCGCGGGCCATGTCGATGCGGGCGCGCAGGGCCGTGATGGCGGCCTCCGACATCAGTGCCTCGGTCAGCCCGGCGCAATGATCGGGATCGCCCAGCAGTTCGTCGCGGTGATGATAGGCAAGCTTCGTCGCCTCGGCCTGGACATGGATGCGGTCGGCCACGGACAGCGCGGCCATGTCGAACCCCTCGATGATCTTCAGGATCAACAGCGCGGCCAGCCCCTGCCCGTTCGGCGGGCATTCATGGACATCGAACCCGCGATAGCGGGCGCTGATCGGTTCGACCCATTCGGCGCCATCGGTGGCGTCCGCGAAATCCTGCTGGGTGTGCAGCCCGCCCAGGGATCGCAGATGCGCGACCATGCGTGCCGCGGTGTCGCCCTGATAGAAGGCGGCCGGACCGTGGGCCGCGATCTCCTCAAGGCGGTCGGCCAGCAGGGGTTGGGCAAAGCGGGCGCCGGCATCCGGGACCGGCAGGAAATGCGCCGCCGCATGCGGATCGCCTGCGACGGTGGCCTGCCCTTCGGCCCAGTCCTGGGCGACGCGGGGGGTGACGGGAAACCCGTCGCGGCCATAGCCGATCGCGTCGCGGAACAGGCGCGACAGTGGCAGGCGGCCCAGATCGGCATGCAGGCGGCACCACGCGGAGATCGCGCCGGGCACGGTCACCGCATGCGCGCTTGTCTGGGGAATGGTGTCGGTCAGGCCCGCGGCCTGCAGCGCCTCGACCGTCGCCGCGGCGGGGGCGCGGCCCGACCCGTTCAGCGCGCGCACCGGCCCGTTTGCCGGCGCATAAAGCGCAAAGCAGTCGCCGCCGATCCCGGTCATCAACGGGTCGACCACCGCCTGCACCGCGCTGGCGGCGATGGCGGCGTCGACCGCGTTCCCTCCCTCGGCCAGGATGGCCAGGCCCGCCGCGCTGGCCAGCGGGTGCGAGGTGGCGACCATCGCGCGACCGGCAAGGGTGGACGGCCTGCGGCCAGACAGGAAATCGAATGCAGTCATGGAACAGGCCTCCGGCGAGGAATCACATGGTCAAGCGGCTGCGGTATGTATACATGTGGCAGGCACAGGAATACAATTGATGGAATTCCCGATGCCTCCCATCCGTTCGGCCGATCAGATCCACGATGCGCTTTCCGCGCAGATCATCGCGGGCACGCTGCGTCCCGGCGATCCGTTGGGAGAGACGACCCTTGCCGCGCGGTTCGGCCTGTCCCGGACCCCGGTGCGCGAGGCGTTGCAGCGGCTGGCCGCCGAAGGGCTGGTTGAACGCGGCCCGCGCCGGGCGTTCCTGGTGCGCCGCATGGGCAGCGACGCCCTGCGCCACCTGTTCGAGGCCCTGGCGGAACTGGAGGCGCTGTGCGCCAGCCTGTCCGCGCTGCGGATGACCCCGACCGACCATGCTCTGCTGGCGGGCATCCTGGACCGCGACGACCTGCCCGGCGCGGATTACGCCCAGGCCAACATGCGCTTTCACGAGGCGTTGCGCCAAGGCGCGGGAAACGCCGTGCTGGCCGACCTGCTGGCCGACCTGAACCGGCGCAGCCTGCCGTGGCGCAACGCGCAGTTCCAGGTCCGCGCGGCGCGCATCGAAACCTCGCGGGCGGAACATCGCGCGATCCTGGAGGCGATCACGGCGCGCGACGCGGATCGCGCGGCCGACCTGATGCGGGCGCATATGGGCACCTCGCTTGGCGTCATCCTGGAGATGATCGCGGGGCGGGACTGACCGCTATTCCGCGGGCTGAGGATCGGTTGCGGGCACGTCCCGGCGCCCGATCCGTTCGATCAGCACATAGATCACCGGCGTCAGCAGCAGCGTCAGCACGAAGGCCAGCGACAGCCCGCCCACGATGACCGCACCGATGGCGCGGCGGCTTTCCGCCCCCGCCCCCGTCGCGGTCGCCAAGGGCACGGCCCCCAGGATCGTGGCGATGGTCGTCATCAGCACGGGCCGCAGGCGCGTCACCGCCCCCTCGCGCGCCGCAGTGACCAGATCGCGGCCCTCCTCGCGCAGCTGGTTGGCGAACTCGACGATCAGGATGCCGTTCTTGGCCATGATCCCGATCAGCAGGATCATCCCCACCTGTGAAAAGATGTTCACCGACGCCCCCGTCAGCAGCAGCGTCGCCACCGCCCCCGCAAGGCCCAGGGGCACCGTCAGCATGATCGTCAGCGGTGTGCGAAAGCTCTCGAACTGCGCCGCCAGCACCAGGAACACGATCAGCAGCGCCATTCCGAAGACCGTCGCGACGCCGCCCTGGTTCTCCTGGTAATCCGCCGCCTGACCGCGCCAGACTAGCAGAGCGCCCGCCGGCAGCTCGGCCGCGGCCTGTTCGACAAGGGTGATCGCGCGGGCCAAGTCGGTCCCCTCGACCAGATCGGCCTCGGTGTTGACCGAGATCAGGCGGTCGTTCCGCGCGATCGACGGGACCGTGGCCCCGGTCGTGACGTCGGCAAAGGCCGACAGCGGGATCAGGTCGCCGCGCGTGTTGCGGATCAGCACGGACAGCATGTCCTGAACGCTGTCGCGGTCTTCGGGGGCCGCCTGCAGGATGACCGGGTACTGGCGGCCGTCGCTGGTGTATTCACCGACGGTGCGGGACGCGAATAGCACCTGCAGGGTCTGGGCCACGGTTTCGCTGTCCAGGCCAAGGTCCTGGGCGCGGGTGCGGTCGATGTCCAGCGACGCGCCCGGCTGGTTTGCCGCGTAATCGACCTCGATACCGGACAGGCCCGGCGCATCGGCCAGTCGGGCGGCCACGTCCTCGGCCCATGCGGCGGCGCGGTCCAGGTCCGGCCCGCCGATGGACCAGCTGATGCTTCCGCTGCCGCCGCCAAGGCCCAGGCCACCCGACGGGCGGATCGAGGTCGACACCTCGGTCATCGCGGACAGTTGCGGGCGCAGGTCGGCCATGACCTCCTCCACGCTGACATCGCGGCCGTCCCACGGCGACAGGTTGACGAACAGCAGCGCCCGGCGCGCATTCGCGCCAAGCCCGACGATGGCGGTGACGTTTTCCACGATGCCCTGATCGCGCAGCGGCTGGATCATCGCCTCGACCTTCCGGGTCGCCGCGTCGGTATATTCCAGGTTCGACCCCTGGGGGGCGTTCAGGATGATGCGGAAGCTGCCGCGATCCTCGTCCGGGGTCAGCTGGCGCGGCAGCGCCTGATAGACGGACACCGCCCCCGCGACCAGGAAGGCCGTGCCCGCCAGAATGACCACGGGCCGCGCGATCAGCACCCGCAGGATGCGGTCGTAGCCGCGTTCCAGCCAGACGATGGCCCGGTTCATTGTGCGGGTCAGCAGGTTCGGACGATCCTCGCGCGGCATCACCCGCGCGGCCAGCACCGGTGACAGGGTCAGCGCGACAAGGCCCGACACGGCCACCGCTATGGCCAGCACGATGCCGAATTCCGCGAACAGCTGGCCCAGTTCCCCGTCCATGAAGCTGACCGGGACAAAGACCGCGATCAGCACGGCGGTGGTGGCGATGACGGCAAAGCTGACCTGCCCCGCGCCCTGCCGCGCGGCCTCGGCCCGCGACTTGCCCATGGCGCGGTGGCGCTGAATGTTCTCAAGCACGACGATGGCGTCGTCAACGACCAGGCCGATCGCCAGGATCAACGCAAACAGCGTCAGGATGTTGATCGTGAACCCCAGGGCCAGCATCCCCAATGCGGCGCCCAGGGCCGATACCGGGATGGTCACGATGGGCACCAGCGACAGCCGCAGCGACCCCAGAAACAGGAAGATCACCGCCGTGACCAGGGCCACCGCCTCCAGGAACACCTTGAGGACCTGTTCGATCGAGCTTTCGATGAACACCGCCTCGTCCGTGGTGATGGTCAGCGCCATGCCGTCGGGCAGGGTGTCGCGAATGCGGTCCAGTTCCGCGCGGACGGCGGTCGAGATGGCCACGGTGTTCGACTGCGCCTGCGGCTGGACGCCCAGGCCCAGGGCCACGGTGCCGTTGGCGCGATAGATGGTCGTGGTGTCCTCGGCCCCCTCCTCGATCCGCGCGACGTCGCCAAGGCGCAGGGGGCGCCCGCCCTCGTCGCGCAGCACGACCTGGCGGAACACGTCGGCCGAGGTAAAGCGCGTCTGCGCCAGCACCTGCAGCTGTCGGGCGCTCGTCTCGATCTGGCCCGCGGGCAGTTCGACGTTGTTGGCCTGCAGCGCGTCGATGATGTCGCTGGTGGTGATGCCATAGGCGGCCATGCGCGACTGATCCAGCCAGATGCGCATCGACGGCGCGCGCTCGCCAAAGATCTGCGCATTGGCCACGCCCGGCAGGCGCGCCAGGCGGTCGGTGATGAAGCGGCTGGCGTAGTCGGACAGTTCCAGGGGCGTCATCGACGGGCTGGACAGGGCCAGCCGGATCACCGGGTCGCCCTCATCGTCGTTCTTTTCCACGCGGGGCGTGTCCGCCCCGTCGGGCAGGTCGTTCAGCACCCGTTCGACGGCGGCGCGCACGTCGTTGGCGGCGCTGTCGATGTCGCGTCCCGGATCGAATGTCAGCACGCTGCGCATCCGTCCCCGGTCAGAGCTGGTGCGCATGGCGGTCACGCCGCTGACCCCGGCCAGCGCGCCCTCGATCACCGTGGCCAGCTGGTTGTCGACCACATCGGGCGCGGCGCCGGTATAGTTCACGCGGACGCTGACCTCGGCCGCCTCGACCGAGGGCAGCTCGCGGACCGGCAGGCGGGTGATGGCCACCGCCCCGATCAGCACGATCAGCAGGTTGATGACGGTTGCGAAGACCGGGCGGCGCAGGGCGAAATCGGGGACGCTCATCCGTCGGCTCCGACCAGGGGTTCGGCGGCGGCGGTCCGGTCGGGGCGCGGCGTGGCGGTGACGACGGTGCCGGCGTCGACGCGGTGCAGGTTCGACACGATGATCTGGGTGCCCAGGTCCAGACCCGCCAGGACCTCGACCAGGCCGTCGGACTGCTGGCCCACCTGGATGTCGGCCCAGGCCGCCTCGTTCCCCTGCACGATCAGGACGCGCTGGACGTCGCCCTCGACGCTCAGCGCGGATTCGGGGACCGCGGGGCGTTCGCGCTGATCCAGGACCAGCTCGACCTGCAGGAACATCCCGCCGGTCAGGGCGCGGTCGGGGTTCGGCATCTGCGCCCGCAACGCGATCGACCGCGTGGCGGCATCAACCCGCGTGTCGATCAGGCTGATCGTCGCGTCGAAGACCCGGTCGGGCCAGGCCGACGACCGCAGCTGGACCCCCTGCCCGACCGCCAGGCGCGGCAACAGCGTCTCGGGCACGCCGAAGTCCACCTCGATCACCTCCAGGTCGTCCAGCGTGGCGATGGGGGTGCCGCTGTCCAGCATCTGCCCCTCGACCAGGTCGGTCAGGCCGATGACGCCGGAAAACGGGGCGCGCAGCAGACGGTCCTCCAGCAGAACCTGGGCGCGGTCGCGTTCGGCCTGCGCGCGCAGCTGGGCCGCGCGGGGCGGTCTGAAAGGCGGCGTCCGACGACGATCCGCTGGCATTCAGCTGTTCCTGGCGGGCAAAGGCGGCGTCGGCCTCGGCCAGGGTCGCCTCGGCGGCGGCCAGATCGGCCTGTTCGGCGCGGTCGTCCAGTTCCAGCAGGACATCGCCGCGTTCGACCTGTGCGCCGGGGCGAAAGGCGATGCGGGTGATGCGGCCGCTCGCCTCGGGCATCAGCTCGACCGCGCTGCGGGCACGCGCGGTGCCGACGGCGCGGACGCTGTCGACGAACCGGGCGGTCTGGACGGCCACGGTCTCGACCGGCACCGCCTCTCCGGCGCCGTCGGACGGGCGGCGGGCCAGTTCGGGTTCGCTCAGCAGACGGTCCGACAGCGTCATGCCCCCGGCGGCCGCGGCGATGATCACGATGGCGCCGATGGTTGCCTTGACGAAGCGCATGGTCTGTATTCTCCCGTGACGGGCCTGGGGTCGGTCGGCCTCCTGCCGCCCTTGTCGCCGGGCGGTGCTGCGCGCAGATTGCCCCTTGGTGCGCATCGTGCAACTGATAATCCCGTGTAGGGGGCCTGATACGCCCCCGTTGCCTCCGCAGGGGGCATGCGGCCCGCCCCCTGAAAGGATCCCCGATGGGTACCACCGATGACCTGACCCTGGCGATCGACGCCGCCCATGCAGCCGGAGCGCTGCTGCAGGCGCATTGGAACGACCGCGACCTGCTGACCATCGACGCCAAGCGTCAGGGCGACTTCGTGTCGCAGGCCGACCACCAGTCCGAGGCGCTGCTGCGCGACCGCCTGCTGGGCGCCAACCCCGACGACGGTTGGCTGGGCGAGGAGACCGACGCCCGTCCCGGCCGGCGCCGTTGGATCGTGGACCCCCTGGACGGCACGACGAACTTTCTGCGCGGGATCGCGCATTGGGCGGTGTCCATCGCGCTGGAACAGGACGGGCAACTGGTGCTGGGCGTGGTCCACGACCCGCTGAAGGCAGAAACATTCAGCGCCATGACTGGGTCGGGGCTGCAGCTGAACGGGCGCCGCCTGGACCCTGCCGCGCCGCCGGGCTTTGACGCGGCGCTGTTCGGGACGGGCCTGCCGTTCGGCAACATGCCTTACATCGACGATCACGCGGCCGACCTGGCGCGGGTGCTGCCGGGCACGGCGGGGGTGCGCCGGATGGGTGCCGCGGCGCTGGATCTGGCCTATGTGGCGGCCGGGCGGCTGGACGGGTTCTGGGAACGCCGCCTGCGTCCCTGGGACATCAGCGCCGGCCTGGTCCTGGTCCGCGAGGCCGGGATGCGGGTCGAAGGCTGGACCCCCGACGAACGCCCCGAGGAGACGGGGACCGTCATCACCGCCCCGGCGCCGATCTTCGACCGGCTGGCCGCGACGCTGCGTGCGGACCGCTAGGCCAGCCGCGCGTAAAGATCGCCGGACCCGCCCTGCGGGTCGAGGCCCTTCAGCCAGGCGCGCACGGCATCCGCGTCGCGCCAGTCGTCCCACAGGAACCCGCCCGCCTCGCCGGTCACCGGATTGAAGCGGTAGAGGCCCAGATCCTGCAGCCGGTCGATCACCGCAAGCGTCCGGTCGCGGAACGCCGGCAGGTATTCGACCGACAGCATCGGCAGCGGCTGGCCCAGCCCGGACAGCACGTCCAGCTCGAACCCCTCGACGTCGATCTTGACGAAATCGGGCAGGCCATGCGCCGCGATCAGCGCGTCCATGGTGGTCATCCGCACCTCTTGGCTGCGGTCCCACCGGACATGCTCGAAGCCGGGGGCAGCGGCTGCCTCGGCCGCAAAGCTGGTGCTCAGCGACGACACCGTCGGATGCAGCGACGACACCGCCATGCGGGCCACCGTCTCCGTCGGGCCCACGGCCTGCTGCACCAGCACGATGTCGCGCGGCAAGCTGCGGCGCAGAAAGCCCGCGAACGGCTCCTGCGGTTCGCAGGCCACGACCCTCGCCCCGGCGGCCCGCATGGCGCGCGCCCGGCTGCCCACATGCGCGCCGATGTCGAAGGCCAGGTCGCCCGGTTGCAGCAGCCCGCCATAGAACGCCCGCAGCTGCCTGCGCCGCAGCGGGTTGTAATAGATGGCAAGCGACCGGATCAGCCCCAGATAGGCACGCAGTTGCATCGGGTATCCTCAGGTTTGAACGGTCGCAGCCTAGGGCCATCGGCGGCCCGCGTCCAGAAAACCGGGGCGTGCCGAAACGCCGCGCGAAACTTTGCGACATTCTGCCACAACGCCGCAACCTTTGCGGAACTGCTACGTGTTTCAAGACGTTGCGACTTGCGTGACACCTCAATTTGCAGGGACGAAGGTTGACCAATGCACGTATTTCCCCCGACCACCCCCGCTGCGCTTTCGGTCACCGCGACCGGTGATCCGCTGGCGCTGCGCACGGCCGAACGGGTTGCGCGCATGGTCTCCGATCTCAGGCTTGGCCTGCCCGTCGTGCTGCTGGGCGAGCCCGCCGCGGCGCTGATACTGCCAGTCGAGACGCTGTCGCCGGAACGGTTCGCGGCCCTTGGTTCCGGGGGTGAACTGGTGCTGACGGCCCGCCGTGCGGACGCCCTGCGCCATCGTCCCCACGAAGGTGAGGTCGCCCTGATCCCGGTTCCCGCCGGCGCGCGTCTGGACTGGATCCAGGCGCTGGCCGATCCGTCGCGCCAAATGCCCGCATCGGCCGCCGTGCCCCAGGCACCGCAGCACGCCCCCGCCCCGCTGCACCGCGCCGCCATCCGTCTGGTCAAGGCGGCCGAACTGCTGCCCGCCGTCCTGGTCGTAACCGGCCCCGATGTCGTCGAGACCGCCCTGCGCAACGATCTGGGCATCCTGGCCGCCGATGACGTCCTGAACCAGATCCTGCTGCCCCGCGATCCCCGCCCCGTGTCGGACGCTCGCGTGCCCATGCTGGCGGCCCGAAACGGACGGCTGCACGTGTTCCGCGCGCCCGACGGCGGCCCCGAGCATTACGCGGTCGAGGTCGGCACGCCCGATCGCAACCAGCCCGTGCTGGTCCGCCTGCATTCCGCCTGCTTCACCGGCGACGTGCTGGGCAGCCTGAAATGCGATTGCGGCCCGCAACTGCAGGCCGCCCTGCGCGCGATGGAGGCGAACGGTACCGGCGTCCTGCTGTACCTGAACCAGGAAGGTCGTGGCATCGGCCTTGCCAACAAGATGCGCGCCTATAGCCTGCAGGATCAGGGCCTGGACACGGTCGAGGCCAATCACCGCCTTGGGTTCGAGGATGACGAACGCGATTTCCGCACCGGCGCCGCGTTGCTGCGCCAGATGGGGATCGGCCGCGTGCGCCTGATGACCAACAACCCCGCCAAGATCGCCCGCTTGGACAGCGAGGGCATCGAGGTCGTGGACCGCGTCGCGCTCAAGGTCGGCCGTGGCCCCGAGAACACCCGCTATCTGGACACCAAGGCACGCAAGTCGGGACATCTGCTGGCATGACGGCCCGCGCACTCTGGTGCACCGCACCGGGCGAGGCGCAGTTGCGTCCCGCGCAGGTCGGCGACGGCATCCATGTCCGCAGCCTGTTTTCCGGCATTAGCCGGGGCACAGAACGGCTGGTCCTGTCGGGAAAGGTGCCGTCCAGCGAACATGACCGCATGCGTGCGCCGTTCCAGGAAGGCGACTTTCCGTTTCCGGTCAAGTACGGCTATGCCAATGTCGGTCAGGCAACAGACGGCGCGCTTGCCGGTCGCATGGTCTTTTCGCTGTTCCCCCACCAGACCGAATTTCGCCTGCCGGAGGATGCGCTGATCCCGCTGCCAGACGGGTTGCCGCCGGAACGCGCGATCATGGCCGCGAACATGGAGACCGCGCTGAACATCCTGTGGGACAGCGGCGCGGGCGCGGGTGACCGCATCGCCGTGGTTGGTGGCGGGCTGGTGGGGCTGCTGACGGCCTTCCTGGCCGCGCGGCTGCCGGGGGCAGAGGTCACGGTGATCGACCCCCTGCCCGAACGCGCCGCCATCGCGCGCGACCTGGGTTGCGCCTTTGCAACCCCCGATGATGCCCCCGGGGATCAGGACGTGGTGATCCACACCAGCGCATCCCAAGCCGGGCTGGTGCTGGCGCTGTCCTTGGCCGGGCCGCAGGCCACCATCGCCGAAGCCAGCTGGCACGGTGCCGAACAGGTGACCCTGCCCTTGGGCGGCGCGTTCCACAGCCGTCGTCTGCGCATCGTCAGCACGCAGGTGGGCGGCATCCCGCCCGACCGTGCGCCGCGCTGGACCTATCGACGCCGCCTGACCAAGGCGCTGGACCTGCTTCGAGACGCGAGGCTGGACGCCCTGATCTCGGGGCAGACGGCGTTTGCCGACCTGCCCGACGCCTATCCCGGCATCCTGGCGGACCCCGCCACGCTGTGCCGCCGCATCATCTACTGACCCTGGAGACACCATGTTCGCCGTCGAAGTCCGAGACCACATCATGATCGCCCATTCCTTCCCCTCGCCGACCTTCGGTCCGGCACAGGGGGTGCATGGCGCGACCTTCACCGTAGACTGCGCCTTCTTCGCCGCCGAGATGGATGACGAAAGCCTGGTCGTCGACATCGGCCTTGCAACCGAAGCCCTGGCCGAGACGCTGGCCCCGTTGCGCTACAAGAACCTGGACGACATTCCTGAATTCAAAGGGAAAATGACCACCACAGAATTCCTGTGCAAGCATATCTTCGATCAGATGGCCGGCACCGTGCGGGCCGGCGGGCTGAAGGATGGCGGCCGCGTCAAGAAGCTACGCGTCCTGCTGCACGAAAGCCACATGGCCCGCGCCTGGTACGAAGGGGATATCTGAGCATGGGGTTCTCGGCGGAATGGCTGGGCCTGCGCGAACCCGCCGACATGGCCGCCCGCGACGCGACCCTGATGGCGCAGGCGGCGGTCCTTGCCGGGCCGGACCCGGTCGTGCTGGACTTGGGCTGCGGTACAGGATCGACCCTGCGCACGCTTGGCCCGCATCTGCCGGACAATGCCCGCTGGCACTTGGTCGACAACGATCCAGCCCTGCTGGAGCGCGCCGCGACCGAGGCGCCGGGGCCGCGCCACCGTCCACCAGCTGGACCTGCGCGATCTGGAGGGGCTGCCGCTGGATGGCGTGACGCTGGTCACGGCATCGGCCCTGCTGGACCTGATGCCCGCCGACTGGATCGCCGCGCTGGCCACGCGGCTGGCCGATGCCGGCGTGCCGTTTTATGCGGCACTATCCTATGACGGCATCATGACATGGGATCCGGCGCTGCCGCGCGATGCGGACGTCACGCGGGCGTTCAACGACCATCAGCGCGGCGACAAGGGGCTTGGCCCCGCGCTTGGGCCAGATGCGGCCGTGACCGCCACGCAGATCTTCCGTGACGCGGGCTTCGACGTCCACACCGGCCAAAGCCCGTGGCGGATCGGCCCCGATCACGCCCCGCTGCACCGCGCGCTGATCCAGGGCATCGCCGAGGCCGCATCCGAGACCGGCCTGTCCGTTGCCACCGACTGGGGCCGCAGCCGGATCGCCATGGCAGGCGACAGCCGTTGCCTGATCGGGCATCATGACATGCTGGCCCTGCCCCCCGGCACGGTCTGACACCCAGAGGAGGACCGCCCATGCATGCCGTCGACGTCACCCCTCGGGTCTGGGACCGGCTTCTGTCGGTCCGCACCGGCCAGGCCTGCGCCTGCTGCGGTCGGTTCAGCGCCGGCGAACGCGCGGCGCTTGACCTCTATGCGCCGGTCGCGCGACGCGATCTTGGTCCGGTCACGATCGCGCAGATCGGTCAGTCGCTGGACGGGCGGGTCGCGACGGCCACCGGCGATGCGCGTGATGTGTCCGGCCCCGAAGGTCTTGCCCACCTGCACCGCCTGCGCGCGCTGGTCGACGGGGTGGTGATCGGGGTCAAGACCGCGCTGCACGATCAGCCGCGCCTGACCGTGCGGCTGTGCAGCGGCCACAACCCTGCGCGCATCGTCATCGACCCGCGCGGGCGGCTGCCCGACGATGCGCTTGTGCTTACGGCAGATGGTGCGCGGCGGATCATCGTCACCGGCGCAAACCGCCCCCGCGCCCCGGGGATCGAGGTGTTGCGCCTGCCCGCCCCGGACGGACGTCTGGACCCGATACAGGTGCTTGAAGGCCTGCGGAACATGGGCCTTGGATCGCTGCTGATCGAGGGTGGCGGTATCACCATCACCGGTTTCCTGGAGGCTGGCCTGCTGGACCGGCTGCAGGTGTCGATTGCACCGCTGATCATCGGATCGGGGCCGCAGGGGCTGACGAGCCTGTCCCCGGTGGACAAGCTGAAAGATGCGCTTCGCCCGGACACGCGCGTCTTCGGCATGGGCAGCGACATCGTCTTCGATTGCGCCTTTGGCGATCAGGCGGCGCGGGCGATCCTGCCGCTGCATGCGCCGCAGCCGCTGGTCACCGCCGCCAGCTGAACGAACCCTCGCCCAGGGCCGGGGCGGCACCGTCTGCCACCGTCGGGCTGCGGGACAGGGTGATGGGCGTGCGCAACCCTGCGATGCCCTCGGGCGACACGACCATGCCCCGCGCCTGCGCCTGCGGGTCGGACAGCGCCTCGGACACACGGTTGATCGGACCTGCAGGCACTCCGGCCGCGGTCAGCGCCGCGATCAGGTCGGCGCGGTCGCGCGATTCCATCGCCCACGCCAGGGTCGCGCACAGTGCATCCCGGCCTGCCACCCGCTGCGCGTTCGTGGCCAGCGCCGGGTCATCCGCCAGCGCTGGCAGGTCCAGCGCCAGGCACAGCGCGCGGAACTGACGGTCATTCCCGCAGGCGACGATCAGATGGCCGTCCCGGGCCGGAAAGACCTGATAGGGCACGATGTTCGGATGGGCATTGCCCAACCGCGCGGGTTCGACCCCGCCCAGCAGATGGTTCGCCGCCTGATTGGCCAGCACCCCCAGCGCACAATCGAACAGCGCCAGATCGACCTGCTGCCCCCGCCCCGACCGCGTCCGCTCGGCCAGCGCCGCCTGGATGCCGATGGCGCCATAGAGGCCGGTGAAGATATCGATCCAGGCCACCCCGACCTTCTGCGGATCACCTGCAGGATCGCCGGTCAGCTCCATGATGCCGCCCATGCCCTGGATCATGAAATCGTATCCCGGCTGGCTGGCCCGCGGCCCTGTCTGCCCGAACCCAGTGACCGAGGCATAGACCAGCCGCGGATTGCGTGCCGACAGCGTCGCGTAATCCAGCCCGAACCGTACCAGACCGCCCGTCTTGAAATTCTCGATCACCACATCGGCGCCGTCGATCAGCGCACGCAGACGCTCCAGGTCGCCCGCATCGTTGAAATCGCAGGTGACGCTGGTCTTGCCGCGGTTCGTGGCGTGGAAATAGGCGGCGACCGTCTCCACCGTGCCGTCGGCGCGAAGGCGGTCGATGAAGGGCGGACCCCAACGGCGCGTGTCGTCGCCTTCGGGGGCCTCGACCTTGATGACCTCGGCGCCCAGATCGGCCAGGGTCTGGCCGATCCAGGGACCGGCCAGGATGCGCGCCAGCTCGACGACGCGCAGACCAGAGAGCGGGCCTTCAGGCAAAGGCCTGAAGCCCCGTCTGCGCCCGGCCCAGGATCAGGGCGTGCACGTCATGCGTGCCCTCATAGGTGTTCACCGTCTCCAGGTTCTGGGCGTGGCGCATGACGTGATACTCGGCCTGGATGCCGTTGCCGCCATGCATGTCCCGCGACATCCGCGCAATATCCAGCGCCTTGCCGCAATTGTTGCGCTTGATGATCGAGATCATCTCGGGCGCGAAGCGGCCCTGATCCATCAGGCGACCGACGCGCAGACTGGCCTGAAGGCCCAGGGCGATCTCGGTCTGCATGTCGGCCAGCTTCTTCTGGAACAGCTGCGTCGCGGCCAGGGGCCGGTTGAACTGCTTGCGGTCCATGCCATAGCGATGCGCGCGGAACCAGCAATCCTCGGCCGCCCCCATCACGCCCCAGCTGATGCCGTAACGCGCGCGGTTCAGACAGCCGAAGGGACCCGACATGCCGCTGACATTGGGCAGCAGCGCGTCCTCGGACACCTCCACGTTCTCCATGACGATCTCGCCGGTGATGGATGCGCGCAAGCTCAGCTTGCCGCCGATCTTCGCGCCGACAGCCCCTTCATGCCCTTCTCCAGGACAAAGCCGCGGATCTTGCCGCCATGCGCCTCGGACTTGGCCCAGACCACGAAGACATCCGCGATCGGGCTGTTCGAGATCCACATCTTGGCCCCGTTCAGCACATAGCCGCCTTCGGTCTTGGTCGCGCGGGTCTTCATGCCGGCCGGGTCGGAGCCTGCATCCGGTTCGGTCAAACCAAAGCAGCCAATCCATTCGCCGGATGCCAGCTTCGGCAGGTACTTCATCCGCTGCTCCTCCGACCCATAGGCGTGGATCGGGAACATCACCAGGCTGGACTGCACCGACATCATCGACCGGTATCCGCTGTCGATCCGCTCGACCTCACGCGCGACCAGGCCGTAGGCCACATAGCCCGCGCCGACCCCGCCATATTCCTCGGGGATGGTCACGCCCAGCAGACCGCTGGCGCCCATCTCGCGAAAGATCTCGGGGTCGGTCTGTTCGTTCAGATAGGCGTCGGTGACGCGCGGGGCCAGCTTGTCGGCGGCAAAGGAGGCGGCGGTGTCGCGGATCATCCGCTCATCCTCCTCCAGCTGGTCGTCCAGCAGGAAGGGGTCCTCCCAGGCAAAGGCCGTGCCCTTATGATCGACGGTTGTCTTGTCCAGCATGGCGATGGGTCCTGCATGTGATGACTGTTGGACACAGGGTAACCCGGCAAGCGTCGCATGAAAAACGCTATTTCCTCATGCGTTCATGCATTCTATGAATGATCCATGCGCCAACGTCGGTTCCTGCCCAGCCTGTCCCAACTGATCGCCTTCGAGGCGGTGATGCGCCACGGGTCCGTCACAGCCGCCGCGGACGAGCTGCACCTGACGCAAAGCACCGTCAGCCGGCTGGTCGCGTCACTGGAACGGCAGCTGGGCAAGCCCCTGTTCACCCGCGACCGCAAGCGCCTGACCCCCACCCCCGAGGCCGTGACCTATGCCGCGTCCGTCACCCAGGGGCTGGACGTGATCCAACGCGCCAGCATGGGGCTGATCGCCAATCCGGGCGGGGGGGTGCTGTCGCTGTCGGTGCTGCCGACCTTCGCCACGCGCTGGCTGGCGCCGCGGATCGGACAGTTCCTGTCGGACAATCCCGGCATCTCGATCAACCTGTCGACCAAGATCCAGCGTTTCAGCTTTGCCAGCGAAGCCTTTGACGCGGTGATCTTCTTCGGCCAGCCCGACTGGCCCGACGCGCATCACCTGCGGCTGTTCGACGAACGCCTGACGGCCTGCGCCTCGCCGCAGATGCTGGCGCATCATCCGGTGGCGCATCCCTCGGACATGGCGGGCCTGCCCCTGCTGCAGCTGGAGACGCGGCCTTCGGGCTGGTCCGCATGGTTCGCGGCCCAGGGCGGCACGCCGCCGGCGGTGTCGGGCATGGTGATGGACCAGTTCTCGATGATGATCCAGGCGGCGATCGCAGGGCTTGGCGTGGCGCTGCTGCCCAGCTATCTGGCCCAGCCAGAGATCGACGAGGGCCGCCTGCAGCCGATCCTGCGCGCGGGCGTTCCCGGCGAGGGCGCCTATTGGTTGGCATGGCCCGACCGCCGTCAGGGTGACCCGGCATTTGCGCGGTTTCGCACCTGGATCGCGGATCAGGTCACTGCGGGGTAAGCTCGACGATCGCCTCGACCTCGACCAGCGCGTTGGCGGGCAGCGAGGCCACGTTGACCGCGGTGCGGGCATGGCGTCCCGCATCGCCCCACAGGTCGATGAACAACTGCGACGCACCGTTCACGACCGCCGGTCCATCGCCATAGCCCGGCGGCGCGGCGACGAACCCGCCCAGCCGGATCACCTGCGACACTCGTGACAACGACCCAGCCACCGCGCGGATCGAGAACAGCAGGTTCAGCGCGCACATCCGCGCCGCCGCCTGCCCGTCCGCCATGTCAAAACCAGGACCGATGGGGCCGAAATACTGCGGCACCCCTTCCCATTCGCAGATCTGGCCCGACAGGAACAGCAGATTGCCGCTGACCTTGCCGGGCAGAAACAGCGCCCGCGACGGGGCGGATGGCGGCAGCGCGTGACCAAGGTCGGCCAGGCGCGTCTCTATGGGACAGGTCATGCGGCCTCCTGCGGTTGGCGGGACAGTTGGCAGGCCAGCGCGATCAGCGACAGGTCGGACCCGCGCGGCCCTATCAGCGACAGGCCGAACGGCGCGCCGTCAACGGTTCCGGCGGGAAACACGACCTGAGGCAGCCGCGCCATGCCAGCCACGCACAGCAACCGCTGCGCATCGTGGCGAAAGCCGTCGAACACCGCCTGGGGCGCGTCCAGGCGGAACGGCGCGTCATGCACGACCGGGGCAAGCAAGATGCCGTTCGCGCCCAGCAGGGCGTCCATGTGCCGCGCGAACGCCTCGCGCGCGGCACGGCCCTCGGCGATCTGGTCGGGGGTCAGCGCGTCGGCCGTGTCGGCGCGCCCGTCGATGCCGCGCACCAGCGGCATGCGCGACGCGCGGATGAAGGGCAGGATCGTTTCCTTGGCATCCGCCATGACCGCGGTCAGGAACGTCGCATAGGCCGCATCCACCCCGTCGGGATAGACACTTACCCCGCGCGCAGGCAGATGTCCGAACCCGGCCTGCCAGACCGCGCGCGCCTCTGGCCCCAGCAGGGCCAGCATGTCGGTGGGCACCATCAGGTCCGGCGCGGTCATGGGGGCTGCATCCGCGACCAGCACGGCGGCGGCGCGGGCCAGCACCGTCCCGTCGCGCGCGAACAGCCCGCAGGCGTCGAAGCTGGGCGCCAGCGCCATCGCGCCCGCCATCGGGATCAGGCCGTGGGTCGGCCGCCACCCCCATGTCGCGCAAAAGCTGGCCGGTGCGCGGACCGAGCCGCCGGTATCCGACCCGATGGCGATGTCGGCCAGCCCGCCCGCCACCGCGACCGCCGACCCCGACGACGACCCGCCGGGAATGCAGTCCGGGGCGGCCGGGTTCACGGGCGTGCCGAAATGGGCGTTCATGCCGTACATGGACCACGCCAGTTCGTCCGTGTGGACCTTGCCCACAAAGCGCGCGCCGGCATCCAGCAAGCGCTGGACGCAGGGGGCGGTGTCCGCGTGGACCGGGCTTTCCGCCAGATACAGCGGACACCCCGCCCCGGTGCGGTATCCGGCGACGTGATAGATGTCCTTGACCGCAAGGGTCATGCCCGACAGCGGGCCGTGGTCCGCATGGGGAACCGGGACGGGCGGATAGGGCAGAAAGGCGTGCCAGGGGTCGGTCATGATCTACTCGGCGGCAAGGGTTTCGCCTGCGCGCAGGCAGGCCACGCGGCGGCGGGGGCCGGGCGTCAGGACGGGCGGCAACGCCTGCCGGCAGGCCGGCAGCGCCATCGGACAGCGGGGCGCAAAGGAACAGCTGTCCGGCCGCACCTCCAGCGACGGAGGGGCACCGGGGATCGCGTCCAGCCGCGCGGCCGCGTGCCACGTCATGCAGGTTCGCGGCCAGCAGCCCCTGGGTATAGGGGTGGCGCGGGTTGCGGATGACCTCGCGCGTGGTGCCTTCCTCGACGATCTGGCCGGCATACATGACCGCGATACGTTCCGAGACTTCGACCGCCACGCCGATGTCGTGGGTGACGAAGATCACCCCCATGCCGAATTCGCGCTGCAATTCGCGCAGCAGCAGCAGGATCTGGATCTGCACCGTCGCGTCCAGTGCGGTCGTCGGCTCGTCCGCAAGCAGCAGGCGCGGACGGCAGGCCAGCGCCAATGCAATCATCACCCGCTGCCGCATGCCGCCCGACAGCTCGTGCGGATAATTGGCCAGCCGCCGTTTCGGCGACGGGATGCGCACGCGGTGCAGCATGTCCAGCGCCACGTCCATCGCGTTCTCCCGGGACAGGCCCTTGTGGCGCATCACCGTCTCGGCGATCTGCTGGCCCACGGTATAGACCGGGTCCAGCGCCAGGCCGGGGTCCTGGAACACCATCGACACTTCGCCCCCGCGATAGGACCGCAATGCCCGCCCCGACAGGGTCATGATGTCGGTCCCGTCAAAGCGGATGTCGCCCGACAGGTCGGTGCGTTTTTCCGGCAGCAGGCGCAGCAGGGTCTTCAGCGTGACGCTCTTGCCCGACCCGCTCTCGCCCAGCAGGGCCAGGGTTTCGCCCGGCATCAGGGTCAGGGACAGGTTGTTGATGGCATGGACCGTGCGCCCGCCCTTGAAACGGACGTCCAGATTGTCGATCTGCAACAGCGGCGTCATGCGGGCACCCCCTGTCCGGCGCGCGGATGGCCGGATGCCGGGTCGTGCAGGTGACAGGCGACCCAATGCGGCGACCCGGCGACCATCGGCCCCAGGGCGGGGTGGCGGGTCTTGCAGATGTCGGCCGCAAAGGCGCAGCGGGTGTGGAACCGGCAGCCCGGCGGCGGGTCGATGGGGTTCGGCGGATCGCCGGTCAGCGGCGGCTTCTGCGTGCGGTTGTCCGGGTCCATCGACGGCATCGCGGAAAACAGCGACCGGGTATAGGGATGCGCCTGTTCGGCCCAGATCATGTCGACCGGGGCCAGTTCCACGACCTCGCCCAGATACATCACCAGGATGCGGTCCGATATGTATCGCACCACGTTCAGATCGTGGCTGATGAAGATATAGGTCAGCCCGAATTCGGCCCGCAGGTCCGACAGCAGGTTCAGGACCTGCGCCTCGACCGATTTGTCCAGCGCGCTGACGGCCTCGTCCAGGACCACGACCTTGGGCGACATGACCAGGGCGCGGCGATGTTGATGCGCTGGCGCTGCCCGCCCGACAACTCATGCGGATAGCGGCCCGCAAAGCGGTCGGGATCCAGCCCGACCCGCGCCATCAGGCCGCGCGCCCGGCCCTCCGGATCGTCCAGGCCCTGCACGCGCGCGCCAAAGGCGATGCTGTCCAGGATGGTCATGCGCGGGTTCAGCGAGGCATAGCTGTCCTGGAAGACCATCTGGATGTCGCGGCGCAGCGCGCGCAGGCTGATGTCGCGGCCAAGCGACTTGCCGCCCAGGTCGATGTCGCCCTCATCCCGGTCCACCAGGCCGATCAGCAGTTTCGCCGTGGTGGACTTGCCGCAGCCGGATTCGCCGACGATGCCCAGGGTTTCCCCAGCGCGGACGTCGAAGCTCACGCCGTCCACGGCCTGGACCATGGCCTGGGTGCGGCCAAGGATGCCGCCCTTGATGGGAAAATGCTTCTTCAGGTCGCGGACGCTCAGCAGGGGTTTGTCAGTCGCGGACATTCATCGCACTCCTCAGACCGTCGCTGAGCAGATTGAGGCACAGCGAGGTGGCAAAGATCATCACCCCCGGCAGCGCCGCCAGCCACGGGTTCACATAGATGGCCGACCGCAGCGTGTTCAGCATCAGCCCCCATTCCGGTTCGGGCGGGCGCACGCCGATGCCCAGAAAGGACAGCCCCGCCGCCAGGATCATGCAGACGGACGTCAACGAGGTCGCATAGACGAAGATCGGCGACAGCACGTTGCCGATCACATGCACCCTGATCACCGTCAGCGCATTCGCCCCCGAGGCCCGCGCCGCGTCGATGTAGTCCAGGCTGCGCACGCCCGATGTCACCGCCTCGGCCACGCGGGTCACGGGGGGCACGAAGACGATGGTCAGCGACACCAGGCTGTTCAGCACCCCCGCGCCCAGGGCGCCCGAGATGGCGATGGCCAGCAGGACCGACGGAAAGGCAAAGAACACGTCCACGACCCGCATGATGATCGTGTTGGTGATGCCGCCGACATAGCCCGCAATGATCCCCAGGGTGCCGCCGATGAAGAAGGCAAGCACCACCGGCATCAGCCCGATGAACAGCGTCAGCCGCCCGCCATGGATCAGCCGGGACAGCATGTCGCGGCCCTGCTCGTCCGTTCCCAGCAGGTGCCCGGGCGTGCCGGGGGCGGCCAGGCGCTTGATCATGCTGCCCTGATAGGGGTCGGCCAAGCCCAGCCAGGGCGCAAAGACCGCCGACAGGATCAACAGCGCCAGCACGCCTGCGCAGATCATCGACACCGGATCACGCCGCAGCCGCGACAGCACGCCCGACCAGTAGCCGCGCTGCGCGGGCGGGACGGCGGGGATGTTCGTGGTCACCTGAACCATGCGCTCAGTTCCTTTTTACGCGGGGGTCGATGGCGGCCTGGGCCACATCGACGATCAGGTTCATGCCGACGAAGAACATGGCCAGTACCAGGATCGTCCCCTGCAGCAGCGGCAGGTCGCGCTGAAAGATCGCATTGGACAACAGAAATCCGGAACCGGGCCAGTTGAAGACCGTCTCGATCAGGATCGACCCGCCCAGCAGGTATCCCAGCTGCAACCCCATCACCGACAGCGCGGTCGCGGCGGCGTTGCGGGCCACATGGCGCAGCACGTCGCCGCGGCTGAGGCCCTTGGCGTAAAGCGCCGTCACGAAATCCATGGACAGGATGTCGCCCGCCAGCGCCCGGACGGTGCGTGCGACGATGCCGATGGGCACCACCGCCAGCGTCACCGCAGGCAGGACCAGGTGGCGCATATGCGCCCAGTCCCACTGCCAGTCCTGCGACCCGCCCGGCCCCGCGCCCATCGACGGCAGCCAGCCCAGATTGACCGAAAAGATGATGACCAGCACGATGCCCAGCCAATAGTTCGGCACCGAGACCCCGGTGATCGACAGCGCCGTCACCGCCCGGTCCAGCGCAGTGTCGCGGAAATAGCCCGCCAGGAACCCCAGGAAGATGCCGATCGGAAAGGCGATCACCGCCGCCGCCGCCGCCAGCAGCAGCGAATTGCCGACCGCGCCAAAGACTTCGGCCGCGACGGGGCGGCCCGACGCGATCGAGCGGCCCATCTCTCCCTGCAGCAGGTTGCCGACCCAGATCAGGTATTGCACCGGCACCGGCTTGTCCAAGCCGTATGCCGCGCGCATCGCGGCCTGCTGTTCGGCGGTGGCATCGACCGGCATGATGGCCGTCAGCGGATCGCCCGGCGCGATCTGCACCAGCGCGAAGCAGACGACCGACACCCCGAAGGCCACCGGCAGCACCAGGATCAGGCGTCGAAGGAAATAGCTGAGCACGTCATGTGTCCCTGGCTGGGCCGTACCCGCAAGGGGCGCGGCCGGTTGCGGGTCACTCGGCCATCGTGATGGACGAGAAGTTCAGGTACCAGTTCTGCGGCTGCACGAAGCCCTGTACCTTGGGCGACATGGCGCGGGGCGCCACGTCATGCGTGACCATCAGGAACAGCGCATCATCGACGAACTTCTCATGCGTGCGACGCAAAACCGCGTCCTGTTCGGCGGGGTCGAAGGTCGTCTTGATCTCCTCGAACAGGCCCTGCATGTCCTCGTCGCAGTAATGGCCCCAGTTGGTGCCGTTGGGCGCCACCAGGTCGCAATCCAGGTGCCGGATGAAGCCGGTGAACGGGTCCTGGATGAAGTAGGTGAAGTTGATCGACTGCGACCCCTCGACCGACGGATCGGCGGCGCCCGCGCGCCACAGGTTGATCATCTGGTTCCACTCGACGACCATGAACTCGACGTCGATCCAGGCTTGGGCCAGCGACTGCTGGATGTATTCGTTCATCGGCAGCGGCAGCATCTGGCCCGACCCGGAGGGAGAGATCAGCGCCTTGACCTTCAGCCGGTTGTCGGGGCCGAAGCCCGCTTCGGTCATCAGGGCATGCGCGGCCTCCAGGTCATAGGTGACGTCGAAATCCGGCTCTCCGAACCATTGCGACCCCGGCGGAACGAACCCCTTGGCCGGGATCATCAGCCCGCCCAGCAGCGCGCCCATCGCCTCGCGGTCGATGGCGAGGTTCGCGGCCTTGCGCACGCGGATGTCGTTCCAGGGCGACCCCTCGACCCGGCTCAGGTGCCAGGTCCAGTTATGCGGCAGCGCGTTCTGGGTGATGGCAAAGCCGTTGCCCTGCATCGCGGGAATGGTATCGGGGGCCGGCGCCTCGATCCAGTCGACCTGCCCCGACATCAGCGCGGCCGAACGTGCATTCGATTCCGGCAACGGGATCAGCACCAGCCGGTCCAGCTTGGGAATGCGCGTCTCGTCCCAGTAATCGGCAAAGGGCACCAGCTCGGCCCGTTCGCGCGGGACAAAGGATTCCATCATCCACGGCCCCGTCCCCGACGGCTTGGCCGCGACCTGCTCCCAGTCCTTGCCCAGGGCCTCCCAGTTGGCCTTGGACGACATCATCACCCAGGCCAGCTGATAGGGCAGCGTCGCGTCCGGCTCATGCGTGATGATCTCGACCGTCAGATCGTCCACGGCGCGATAGCTGGCGATGGCGGGAATGCGCGACTTGCCCTGCGCCGATTGGCGCGGATCATACTGTTCGGCGCTTTCGTCCAGCAGCTTGTCCAGGTTCCAGACCACGTTCTCGGCGTTGAACGGGCTGCCGTCGTGGAAGGTCACCCCCCTCGCGCAGCGTGAAGGTCCAGCGGGTGCGGTCGGCCTCGTCGGCCTCCCATGCGGTGGCCAGACCCGGCACTAGGCCCGAGGGCCCGTCGCCCTGCGTCAGGTCCCAGTTGATCAGCGCGTCATAGACCGTATAGCCGATGAAGCGCAGCCCCTCGCCGCCCTGATCGGGCTGGCCGGTGGTCAGCGGGATGTCGGCGGCGGTCATGCCGATGCGCAGCGTGCCTTGGGCCATGGCCGCAGGTCCGGCCAGCACCGCCACCGAAAGCGCCAATGCGGCGATGCCTTTTCTCAGATCAAGCACGGTCGTTCTCCCTGTTGGCCGGGGTCGTTGCTGCCCCGAATTGGGATCACCTTGGCCCGCCCCGGCAGGGCTGCGCAGCGGCGGGCGGCCATCGCGCGGGGGTCGGTTCGCAAAAAACCTGCGCGCTGCACGCCGGGCGGTCAGATTGCTGACAATTCCTGCACGCAATGTTTTCGCCACCGCGGCCGGTCTTTCGGGATGGACAGCGCATCGATAAGCGGGCCACAGGCGCGGGATGATCCTGCTGGCCAATCCCAATGCGAACCCGGTCACGACCGCGGCGATGTGCGCGATCGCGGCGCCGTGGCTGGCGGACCTTCAGGGGTGGACGGCGCCCACAGGGCCGCAGGTGATCGTCACCCCGGACCAGCTGGACCGTGCGGCCGACGGCATCGCGGCGCTGCACCCGCCCGCGGAGTGTCGCGGCGTGATCGTCGCCGCCTTCGGCGATCCGGGCGCGGATCGGCTGGCAGCCCGCCTTGCGGTGCCTGTGATCGGCATCGGGGCCGCAGCCGCGCGGGCGGCGGCGCAGGGGGGGCGCGCCTTTGCGGTCGCGACCACCACCCCTGCCCTGCGGGACCGGATCGACGCGCTGATGCAGGGGCAGAACGGGCGCTATCTGGGCTGTCACATGACCGACAGCCCCAATGTGATGCGCGATCCCTACGCGCTGGATCACGCCCTTCTGGACGCCGTGATGGGGGCCGCGGCAGCCGGTGCCGAGGCGGTGATCATCGGCGGCGGCCCGCTGGCGCAGGCGGCGGTCCGGCTGGCGCCCCTGTCCCCCGTGCCGCTGATCCAGCCCGTCCCCGAGGCCGCGCGCGCGATGGCCCGGCTGCTGGCCGGCTGACGTTACAGGTCCTCGATCCGGACATGGGCGCGGGTGCCGCCCAGGGACTGGAACGCCCGCTGGCGGCAGGTCAGGACCAGCACCTGCTGATCGATGGCGATGCGGTGCAGGGCGGTGAACATCGCCTCGATCCGGTCGTCATCGGTGTGGACCAGCGCATCGTCCAGGATCACCGGGACCGGCCGCCCGGCCTGCGCGAACAGGCGCGCAAAGGCCAGCCGCGTCAGGATTGCCACCTGTTCGCGCGTGCCGCCCGACAGGATGTCCAGCGGTTCGGCCTGTCCGTCACGGGTCAGCGCATGGGGCAGCAGGGTCTGGTCGTCGATCTGCAGCGCCGCGCCGGGATGCAGTATCGACAGCAGCGGCTGCAGCTCGCGCACCACCGGCTTGAAATAGGCATCGCGCTGGCGCGTGCGCGCCTGCTCCAGCGTGTCGCGCAAGCGCGTCAGGGCGGCCATCTCGGCGGCGTAACGGTCGGCGCGGGCCTGGGCCTCGGCGCGCTGCCCGGACAGGTCGTCCAGCGTTTCCTCGATCCCCTCCTCGGCCAACAGCGCGATGCGGGTGTTCAGCGCGGCAAGGTCGCGCTCCATCGTCTCCGCGTCGCGCCGGGCCTGTTCGGCAGCACTGGTGGCACGCGACAGCGCGGCCTGGGCGGTGGTCAGGTCGGGGGCCGCATCCGACAGGGTGGCGCACAGCCGGGCGGCCTCGGCGCTGCGGGCCGACAGGTCGGGCAGCGTGGCGGCCAGCGCATCCAGACGCGCCGCCAGATCGTCCAGCGATCCGGCCTCGGCCAACACATCCGCCAGCGCGCGTTCGGCTGAACGGCGTTCTCCCTCGGCATCGGCACGCGCCTCCCCGGCAGCGGTCGCGGCCTCATGCGCGCTGCGGGATTGGGCCTGCGCCTGCGCCTCGGCGGTATCGGCGGCGGTCAGCACGGGTTCCAGCACCGCGGCGTCCTCGGCATCCGCGGGGGCATCGGCGGCCTCGGCCGTGGCCAGGGCCAGCGCCTCGTGCAAAGCATCCAGGCCCTGCGGCGCCAGATCGTCCAGCGCCTGCGCCCCCTGGCGCAGCGCATCGTCCAGCCGCGTCGCGCGGTTCAGCCGGTCACGCGCATCGGCCAGATCGGCCGCCCCGCAATCCTGCAGCGCCCTTGCCACGTCCCGCTGCGCCTGCGCCAGATCGGCGGCCAGCTGCGCCCCCCGCCCCGATCCCGGATCGACGCTGATCGCACCAAAGCCCGGCAGCGTGACGTGCACCCGCCCCGGCACCGGCCATGCACCCTCGACGGCGGTTCCGTCCGCCAGCGTCGCCAGAGGCCCGTCCGCGTGAAATTCGATGATCACCGCCTGTGCCTCGGCCCGCGCGGCCAGGCGGTCCAGCACCGTCTGTGCCTGATCCAGCCGTGCCATCGTCTTCGGCGTGATGGTCAGCCGCGCCCGCTGTGCCCGATCAGCGTGCAGCTGCGCCTGCAGTGCCTGCGCCCGGTCCAGCCGATGGGTCAGATCGGCCACCCGCGACCGTGCCGCAAGCGCCAGCCGCGCCTGCTGTGCCCGCGACAGGCGTCCGCGCAGATCGCGCGCGATCTCGCCAGCCTGGCGGTGCGCCTCGGCCGCCTGCGAATCGCGCATGGCCAGCGCCTCGGCGCGATCGCGGGCGGCCACCGCGCGCGCTTCGGCCAGACGCAGCGTCTCGCGGGCCTGGGTCACGCGGTCGGACAGCTGTCGGGTCTGGTCGATCTGCTGGCGCGCGGTCGTCTCGGCCATCCGGGCCAGCGTCAGGTCGCGTTCCGCCTGCGCCAGCCGGTCTGCATGCTTGCGGGCGGCCTGATGCGCCTCCTCGGCCTGCGTCAGGGCAGCCTGGCGGGCGCGGGCGGCCTCCGGGTCTGTCACGCGGGCCAGCATGCGCGTCACCTCGGAGCGGCGTGCCAAGTCGCCGGACAGGCGCGCGGCCTTGTCGCGGGCCTCGGTTTCGGCACGGGACAGTCGCTCGGCCTCCTCGATGGCGCGCTGCCATTCGCCCCCGGCCCTGGGGCGGCCGGTGGCGGTGGCCAGCCGCGCCATCTCCTGTCCGACGCGGTCCAGGACCGCATCCATGCGCCGCCCCCCGGTCATCATGTCGATCTCTCCTGCGACGGAAGACAGCAGGTCGCGCCGGGTTCCAAGGTTGCGATCGCGGTCTTGCCGGTCCGCGGTGCTGTTGCCTTCCGGCTCCAGCCCCAGCAGGCCCTGGCGGACCCACAACAGACCCGACGGTCCGGCCAGCCCCCCGTCCAGCAGGCGGTCGATCCAGGCCTCGGCCTCGTCCTCTTGGGCGATCAGCCGGCCTTGCGCGTCCGTGATCCGCGCCTGCGCCCGCGACAGGAAACGCTTGTGGATGCGGAACCGCCCTTGGGTGGATTCGATCTCGACCGCCACCTCCGGCGCGCCGCCGGCATGGGGCTGCAGCGCCTTGACCGGTGCGCGGCTGCTGCGGTGGCGTTCAAAGAACAGCGCGTGCAGCGCGTCGAAAAAGGTGGATTTGCCGAATTCGTTCGGTTCGGACAGAACCGTGATGCCGTCGCCCAGGTCGGACAGCACCGCCCGGCGCCCGGCAAAGCGGCGAAGGTTGGTCAGCTCGATCGCGCGCAGCTTCATGCCTGCACCTCCTGCGCAAAGCTGTACAGGCGCGACAGCGCCGCGGCCGAGATGTCGCGGTCGGCCTGCGACCGCTGCGGGTCGGTCGTGTCCGCCAGCAGCGCGTCGGCGGCGTGGCGCAGCGCGCCCGCGCGGTCGATCAGGTCCAGATCGTCGGGCCGGGCCTCGACCTGCAGGGCGGACAAGTCGGCGGCGAACCAGCCGTAATCGGGCGCAGCCGCCTGCAGGGCCGCGTCCAGCACCGCACGGTCCGACAGGGCCAGCCTGCCGCCTGCCGTCACGCTGACCAGATGATCGCGCGCGCGTTCCGTCGGCAGGGCGCGCGTCAGCGCCGCCCGCACATCCGCGCCCGGCAGCAGGTCCAGGTGCGGGCGGCTCCAGCGGAATTGCCCCACGGGCACCGCCCGCGCCGTCACCTGGACGCCCAGTTCGACCAGCAGCGCACCCGCCGGGCCGTCATGCTTGAAGCTGTCGGCCTCGGGCGCGCCCGAATACCAGGTCGCGGGGCCGATCTGACGCTGTCCGTGCCAATCGCCAAGTGCTAGGTAATCCAGCCCCGACCGCGCCGCACGGTCGGGCGGAATGATGCCCGTTCGCCCGTCGCTCTCGTCGAAATCCGTCACCGGGCCGTGGCCCAGGCCGATCCGCCGCGCGCCTTGCGGCGTGGCCGCGTCCATCGCCTGCGTCAGGTCGCGTCCGGCGCGACGCTGCGTGCACGGCGCGGGCAGCAGCCAGACGTCGTCGGCCAGGGTCACCGGGCTGTCATCCAGCAGGGGTTGCAGGTTCGCCGGTCCATCGGTCGCGATACGCCGCCACAGCTCCGTCGCCGCCAGGCTGTCATGGTTGCCGGGCAGCATGATCCAGCGGATGTCTGCCTCCTCCGCCATCGCGCGAAGGGCCTGGCGCAGGGTGTCGGGGGCCGGGGTTTCCGCGTCGAAACTGTCGCCCGCCAACAGCACGACCTGTGCACCGCCCTGCCGGGCGGACTGGGCCAGACGCCCGATGGCGGCATGACGCGCCTCGCGCAGGCGGTTGCGGATACCCTCGGGATAGCCGCCGAAGGGCTTGCCCAAATGCAGGTCCGATGCGTGCAGAAAGCGGAATGTCATGCGTGAAAATCCTTGTCGTTCAACGGGTCGCAGTCACGGATCAAGGTCGATCCGCAATTGCAGCGGGTCGGTGCCCATGTCGAACGCGGCCTCGTCAAAGCGCGGCGCGCGCAGGCGCGGTGCAGGCCCGACAGAAATGCCCCAGCGTTCCTGCGGCATTCCCAGCACGTTTGTGTCCAGCCGCCCGTTGCCATTCGCGTCATGCAGCACCGCCACCGCATAGCGCCCCGGCGTCACGCCCTCGAACGTGCAGACAGCCTGGCCACCGCGCGGCGGGGACGCGTCATGGACCGCGCCCGCCCCGTCGGGAAACCCCGCGGGATCGGCATGCAGGCTGCAGGCCAGCACGCCGCGGTCATCGGGGATGCCGGTCACCGTCACCTGGATGGTGCCCGCGATCGCGGGCGCGGCCAGCGTGGTTGCGGCGACCAAGGCCGCGATCCCGATCCTGCGACGATGCTGCATCCGTTCCCCCGTGACGGTCGTGACATGACGTGGCAGGTCACCACGAAACGCGGTGCCGGACAACCGCCGCCAGGGCCTGATACGCAGATGGCCGCGCCTTTGCGGGCGCGGCCATCGACACGTCACCGTGAGGGACGATCAGATCTGGCGTTCGGGCATCTGCACGACCAAGCCGTCCAGCGCCTCGGTCACCTTCAGCTGGCAGGTTAGGCGCGACCGCTCGGGGTCAGGCTTGTAGGCAAAGTCCAGCATGTCCTGCTCCATCGGGTCCACCGGCGGCAGCTTGTCCGTCCATTCCGGCGCCACATAGACATGGCAGGTCGAACAGGCGCAGGCGCCGCCGCAATCGGCGTCGATGCCGGGGATGCCGTTGTCGCGCGCACCCTCCATCACGGTCATGCCGGGGCGGACCTCGACCTGGTGGCGGGTGCCGTTGTGTTCGATATAGGTAATCTTCGCCATGAGTGCTTGTTCCCTTGTGTTCCCCGGAATTACGGGATCGGACGGCCATTGAAAAGGGGCAGCCCCGAAAGGCCGCCCCTCTTTTGCCATGGGCCGCGGCTTATTCGACCGGAGCCGTGTCCTCGTCCGCGGGGGCGGTCTCTGACAGGGGCAGTGCCACGAACAGCGGCTCTCCGCCACGGCGGATCAGCATCAGGACCGACCGGCGACCGGCCTCGCGGGCCTCGTCGATGCGGGCGTTCAGGTCGGCCACGCTGGCGACGGACTGCTGGTTGACGTCGGTGATGATGTCACCGGGGGCCAGGCCCTTCTCGGCGGCCGCACCCTCGGGGTCGATGCCGGTGATCGCCAGGCCGGTCGCGTCGCGCGGCGCACCCAACTCGGCCGCCATTTCAGGCGTCAGCACCGTCACGGTCATGCCCAGGACATCGCTCTCCGACGGCTCTGCCGCCGCGGGCGATTCCGACGCGCCGTTCTGCGCCGTCTCGCGGCGACCCAGGGTCACGTCCAGCGTCAGTTCGTCGCCGTCGCGCATCACCACGACCTGCGCGGTCTCTCCGGCCGGGGCCTCGGCCACGCGGCGGACCAGGCCGCGGGTGTCCTCGACCTCGGTGCCGGCAAAGCTGGTGATGACGTCGCCCGTCTGCAGGCCTGCATCGCGCGCCGGGCCTTCGGGAACGTCGGTGATCATCGCGCCGCCAGCCACGTTCAGACCCATCGCCTCGGACATTTCCGGGGTCACATCCTGGATCATGACACCCAGCCACCCGCGACGGGTCTCGCCGAATTCCTGCAGCTGTTCAACGACTTGCGACACGACATTCGACGCCATCGAGAAACCGATGCCGATCGATCCGCCGTTGGGCGACAGGATCGCGGTGTTCACGCCGATCACCTCGCCCTTCAGGTTGAACAGCGGCCCGCCGGAGTTGCCGCGGTTGATCGCCGCGTCGGTCTGCAGATAGTCGTCATAGGTCCCCGACAGCTCGCGGTTGCGCGCCGACACGATCCCGGAACTGGCCGAAAAGCCCTGACCCAGCGGGTTGCCAAGCGCAAGGACCCAGTCGCCCACGCGGGCGCTGTCGCTGTCGCCGAAAGTGACGAAGGGGATCGGCGTCTCGCTGGTGACCTTCAGCAGGGCCACGTCGGTGTTCGGGTCGGTACCCACCACCTCGGCGGGCAACGTCTCGCCGGAATAGAACTCGATCTCGATCTGGTCGGCGCCCTCGATGACATGGTTGTTCGTGACGATGAACCCGTCGGCCGAGATGACGAAGCCCGAACCCAGCGCGTTGGACCGCTGCGGGCTGCGGGGCGTCGGCATCCCTTCCGGTGCACCGGGGCCGCCGGGCAGGCCGAATTCGCGGAACAGGTCGGCAAAGGGGCTGCCCTCGGGGAAGGCCGGCCCGCCGGTCGGCTGCGACACGACCGAGGTCGTGGTGATGTTCACCACCGCGGGCGAGACCTGCTGCGCCAGGTCGGCAAAGCTGCCGGGCATTACCTGGGACGTGTCGGCGGTCGCGGCATCCGCCCCCAGCGGCTGGTTGGCCTCGGCGGCCTCCTGGGCCTGCTGGCTGACCTCGGGGGGCACGTCGTCATTGGCCGGGTCGACGGCCTGCGCGCCGGCTTGGCCAAGCCCCACCGCCAGCGCCAGTGCCGACGCGGTCAGGATATGGCGAGGGAAAAGCGGTTTCATGCGGGATGTCCTCATCTCTCGACGGCAGCGATCAGGGGCGGGTGCCCGGACTGCCTGTTGGATATGACGCCAATGTAGGGTGCCGTGGCAAATAAACCACGCTCTCGACTTGTGAACAGATCGTGATTTTCATTGCAGAAACGGGCGAAGGTTTCCCTCCGCCCGCCTCGGGTTCGTCAGTTGGCGGGCGTGGGTTCCGCCGCCGTATCCTCGGCCGGGGCCTCGGGGGCCGGGGCTTCCTCGGCTGGCGCATCCTCGCTCTGGGCAGCGCCCTCCACCGGGGCGTCCGGCGACAGGATCTCGGACGGCTCCTGCGGGGGCGTGGCCAGGTTCTCGGGCACCGGGGTCAACTCGATCCCGGCGGATTCGCCCAGGCGGTTGCCGTCGCGGTCGACCACCTCGGGAACGACCAGCTCCTCGCCTTCGGGCGTTTCGGCGGGACCGTTCAGGCCCAGCCGTTCGGCCGAATTGCCCGGCGGCACCGGGGTCGATGCGGGGTTGGCGTTCGCGGCCCCGTCGCTGGACAGATAGCTGAAGAACTCGCTGTCCGGCTGCATCACCAGCGAGCTGTTGCTGCCCTGAAGCGCGCGCTGATACGAGGTCAGCGAGCGGGTGAAGGCAAAGAACTCGGGGTCGCGGCCATAGGCGTCGGCATAGATCGCGTTGCGCTGCGCGTCGGCCTCGCCTCGGACGATCTCGGAACGGCGGCCGGCCTCGGAGGTCAGCTCGACCACTGTCCGGTCGGCGGCGGCGCGGACACGCTGCGCAGCCTCGTTGCCGCGTGCGACCTCGTCGGCGGCCTCGCGGGCACGCTCGGCCCGCATCCGGGCATAGGTCGCGTTCAGGTTCTGCTCGGGCAGGTCGGTGCGGGTCAGGCGGACGTCGATGATCTCAATCCCCAGACCGCCCGAATTCGACCGCGCCTCGTCGCGGATCTGGTTCATCAGGCTGGTCCGGTCATCCGACAGGACCGAGGTCGAGGGCACCGTACCCAGAACGCCGCGAATGGCGTCGATCACGATCGGCTCCAGGCGCATTTCGGCGGCCTGGATGCCCTGCACGCCGACCGCCTGACGGAACCGGACCGGATCGGTGATGCGCCAGCGGGCGAATGCGTCGACCACCAGGCGGCGGTCGTCCAGCGGGGTGACCTCCAGCGGGCTGGTCGGCAGACCCAAGATGCGCCCGTCGTACTTCACTACGTTGTCGATGAAGGGCAGCTTGAAGTTCAGGCCCGGCGTCTCCTGCACGTCGACGACCCGGCCAAGACGCAGCACCAGCGCCTTTTCCCGCTCGTCCACGATGAACAGGGCCGATCCGGCCAGGACGGCGACGACGACCACGGCCGGCAGGGCCAGGGCGGTCAGCAGGTTCTTGCGCGCAGCCATCAGTTCGTCCCTCCGCTGGTCGTGGTGGTGCCGGGCTGGGTGCCCGCCTGCGTGCCGGTGGTCTGGCCCGCGCCTTGGCCGGCGGTCGGCGCCGGGGGCGTGGCGCCGCCCTGCCCCGTGCCGCGCAGCTGGTCCAGCGGCAGATAGGGCACGATGCCCGAGCCACCCTCGCCACCGCCGATGCCCTCGCCGATGATGATCTTGTTCACGCCGCCCAGAACCTGCTCCATCGTCTCCAGATACATCCGGCGACGGGTCACGTCTGGCGCGTTCACATATTCCTCGTAGATCGAGTTGAAGCGCGCGGCCTCACCCGCGGCGGTGTTGACCGCCTCGGCGCGATAGGCTTCGGCCTGTTCCAGGATCTGGGCCGCCTGACCCCGGGCCGCGGCCAGTTCGCGGTTGGCATAGGCGTCGGCCTCGTTCTGCAGACGGTCACGCTCCTGCTGGGCGGCCTGCACCTCGCGGAAGGCGTCGATGACCTCCTCGGGCGGGTCGGCACGGTCCAGGTTGACGCGGATCACGTTGATCCCCGACTGATAGCTGTCCAGCGTGCTTTGCACGGCGGCGCGCAGGTCGCTGGCGATCACGCCGCGATCGCGGTTCAGGATCGGGGCCAGTTCGCTGCGCGCGATGATGTCGCGCATCGCCGCCTCTGACACGGCGCGGATCGTGTCTGCGGGGTCGGCCAGGTTGAACAGGTACATCTGCGGATCGCGGATGTTCCAGACCACCTGGTATTCCATGTTCACGATGTTCTGGTCGCTGGTCAGCATCAGGCCGCTGTCCATCGGGCCGGCTTGGCCGGTGCCGATCTCGGTCACGCGTTCGTTCGTGACGGGCACGACCTCGGCGGTGACGACGGGCCAGGGGGCAAAGTTCAGACCCTCGGTCCCCACGGCGATGGCGCGGCCGAACAGGAACTCGACCGACTGTTCGTTGGTCTGGACACGATAGAAGCTGGCAAAGGCCCACAGGCCGACCGCTGCCAGGCCCGCCACGACCAGGGTCGAGCGGTTCAGGCCGAAGTTCGGACCCATCGGGCTGCGACCGCCGCCGCCACCCCCGCCCGTGCCGCCGCCGGTCCCGCGACCGCCCATCAGCACGCGCAGGCGTTCCTGGCCCTTCTTCATCAGGTCCTCGATCTCGGGGCGCTGCGGATCGTTGTTCGGACGGCGCGGCCCGCCGGGGGGCGGCTGTTCGCCCCAGGGACGGCCGGCAGGCTTCTTGTCACGATCCCCGTCATCCCGGCCGCCGTTGCCGCCGCCGCCTCCGCCCCAGGGGCCCTGATTTGCCATCCGATAGACCTTCTTTCGTAGAAATTTCCGTTAGTTGAAAACTGGGGCGCGGGGCCGAAATGTCAACCCTGACACCCGCCCCTGGCCGCGACCCAAGGCCGCGCCCACGGGATTGTCAGCCCGCCACGCCCTGATGCCGGCGCGCGGGCTGGCGCATCGTCACCAACTCCTCGGCCGCGGTGGGGTGGACGGCCACGGTCGCGTCGAACTGCGCCTTGGTCGCGCCCATGGTGATGGCGATGGCGGCCAGCTGGATCATCTCCCCAGCCTCGGGGCCGAAGATGTGACAGCCCAGCACGCGGTCGTCCGCCGGATCGACCAGCAGCTTCATCATCACCTTGGCGTCGCTGCCCGCGAACATCGACCGCATGGGTCGGAAGGTCGTCGCGAAGACGTCGACCGGACCGCGGGCCTTGGCCTCCTCCTCGGTCAGGCCGATGCTGGCCAGCTCGTGCGGGCGTAGATAGACGGCGCTGGCGACCAATCCGTGATCGACCGTCCGGGGCCGTGCGCCGAACACCGTGTCGGCAAACGCATGCCCTTCGCGGATCGCGACCGGGGTCAGATTGACGCGGTCGGTCACGTCGCCCACCGCAAAGATCGATGGCACGCAGGTTTGCGACCATTCGTCGACCTCGATCGCGCCGTTGGGTTTCATGCGGACCTCGGTCGTCTCAAGGCCCAGGCCCCGGGTATAGGGGTCGCGCCCGGTCGCCATCAGCACGGCGTCGAAACGATCGTCCGATCCGTCGTCGAACCGCACGCGGATGCCGTCGCCGTCGCGTTCCAGCGCCGCGGGCGTCAGGCCCAGACGCAGGTCCACGCCCACCGCGCTCAGCTGCAGCGTCGCCAGGTCGCGCGCCTCGCGGTCGAAACCGCGCAGCACCGCGTTGCCGCGATAAGCCTGCACCGTGTCCACCCCCAGCCCCGCCAGGATCGTCGCGAATTCGCAGGCGATGAAGCCGCCGCCGACCAGCAGGATGCGCCCCGGCAGCCTGTCCATCAGGAACAGGTCGTCCGAGATCATCGCCAGCTCCTCTCCGGGAATGCCGATGGGCGCGGGACGGCCGCCGGCCGCAATCAGGATGTGGCGGGCGGTCTTCGTCGTACCGTCGGCCAGCCGGACCCGGTGATGGCCGTCCAGCGTGGCACGCTGGTCGTGGATCTCGACCCCCGCGCGGGTCAGGCCGGCGCGATAGATCACCTCCAGGCGCGACAGCTCGGCGTCCAGCTTCTCGCGGAACACCTCCCAGTCGAACGCCCCGGCCTGCGCGTCGCACCAGCCATAGCCGCGCATCTCCTCGGTCATCAGCCCGGCCTGAGAGGCAAAGATCATCAGCTTTTTCGGGACGCAGCCGCGGATGACGCAGGTGCCGCCCATGCGGCTCTCCTCGGCCAGGCCGACCTTGGCGCCGTGCTCGCCCGCCGCGATCCGCGCCGCGCGCACCCCGCCCGAGCCGCCGCCGATGACAAACAGGTCATAGTCGAAGGTCACGTCATTCCCCTTCCTGCGCCAGCATGTCGGCGTCGATGTCGTTGCGCGCCAGTTCGATCACGCTGCCGTCCTCGCGGCCGATGATGGCCAGATCGCACATCCCCAGGAACAGCCCGTGTTCGACGACGCCGGGAATGCAGGACAGCGCCCGCGCCAGGCCGGACGGATCGGGGATCACCTCCAGATGCAGGTCCAGGATCAGGTTACCCTCGTCCGTGACAACCGGGTCGCTGCCCTTCAGGCGTTGCAGGATGTCGTGCTCGCCCAGCTCCAGCCCCTCCAGCGCGCGGCGGATCAGCTTGCGCGTGGTCTCGAACCCGAATTCCAGCACCTCGACCGGCAGGGGAAAGGCGCCCAGCGTCTCGACCACCTTGCCGGGATCGGCGATGACCACCATGCGGTCGCTGGCGGCGGCCACGATCTTCTCGCGCAGATGCGCCGCACCGCCGCCCTTGATCAGGTGCAGGTCGGGATCGACCTCGTCCGCGCCGTCGATGGTCATGTCCAGCCAGCCGATGTCGTCCAGGCTCTCGATGCGCAGGCCCAGGCTCTCGGCCAGCTCGGCCGTGGCGCGCGACGTCGCGGCGCAGCGCAGGGACAGACCCTCGGCCTGCACGCGGGCGGCCAGTTCGCGCACCATGACGCTGGCGGTCGAGCCGGTACCAAGGCCCAGCCTCATCCCGTCCTCGACCAGCGCGACCGCCGCCTTGGCGGCGGCCAGCTTGGCGGGATCGACCTGCGGTGATTGCGACATGACGACATCCCCTGAAAAATCCGTTCGCCCGCTTATAGGCCAAGCCACCGCCAAGGGCGAGAGGCCGCGACCCGTCAGCCGCGCGCCAGCCCTTCGGGCAGGATCACGGTAAAGCGGCTGCCCTGCCCCACCCGGCTCTCGATCCGCAGCCGGCCGCGGTGGCGGTTCACGATGTGCTTGACGATGGCCAGACCCAGCCCGGTACCGCCCTGTTCGCGCGACCGGTGGGTGTCCACGCGATAGAACCGCTCGGTCAGGCGCGGCAGGTGCTGCTCCTCGATGCCGTCGCCGCGATCCTCGATGGCCACGGCCCAGGCCGGCCCGCGCAGCAGCGGTTCGTGCGCGATGCGCGACAGCGTGACGCGCAGCACGCCGCCCGATCCGCCGTATTTTACCGCGTTCTCGATCAGGTTCTGGAACACCTGGGTCAGTTGGTCGCCGTCGCCGGGCAGGCGCAGGTCGATGTCCAGCCCCTCGGTCGCGACGCTCACCCCGGCGGTCTGGATGCGCGGCGCCAGCATGGCCAGCGTTCCGCGCAGCAGTCCCGGCAGATCGACCCGGCCCGAGGGGCGCGACCGCTCCTCGGCCTGCACCCGGCTCAGCGACAGCAGCTCGCTGATCAGGCGGTTCATGCGCGCGGCCTCGCGCTCCATGATGTCCAGGAACCTGTCGCGGGCGCGGGCGTCGTCACGCGCCGGACCGCGCAGCGTCTCGATGAAGCCGGTCATGGCGGTCAGGGGGGTCTTCAGCTCGTGGCTGACATTGGCCACGAAATCGCGGCGCATCTGCTCGGCCTCCTCGGCCACGCTGCGGTCCAGGACGGCGACCGTCGCGCCGCGCCCCAGTGGGCTTGGCAGGGGCGCCACCGTCACTTCGGCCAAGATCTCGCGGCCGTCGGCGACGCAGGTGGCGCGAAGGGTAGCGACCCCGTCCGGCGCCGTGGGCAGCGTCTGATCGGGCGTGGGCGCAGGCACCCCCTCCGGGTCCAGGACCCAGTCCACGGCCTGCACGATGGCAGGATGGCGCAGCACGGTCACGAACGGTCGCCCGACCAGGCCCGGACCGAACAGCGCCAGCGCCAGCGGATTGGCGGCGATCACCCGCGCCTCGCGGTCGACGGCCAGCATGGGCAGCGGAATGCCGTCCAGGAACCCTTCGACCCGGCGCGGCCCGGCCGCCATAGCGTCAGTCCCCCGCCGGCGACAGCCCGGCCCGGAACCGCGCCGCGTTGTCCCGGTACCGCGCCGCGGATGCCCGCAGCCCCGCCTGCGCATCGGCGTCCAGCATCCGGACGACGCGGCCCGGGGCGCCCATGACCAGCGCGCCGTCGGGGATCACCTTGCCTTCGGGAATCAGCGCCCCTGCCCCGATCAGCGCACCCGCGCCGATGATCGCGCCGTTCAGCACCGTCGCCCCCATGCCGATCAGCGCACCGTCGCCGACCCGGCACCCGTGCAGGATCGCACGGTGCCCGATCGTGCAATCGGCCCCGATCACCAGCGGGTGGCCCGGATCGGTGTGCAGCACGCACAAGTCCTGGACATTGCTGCCCTGCCCCACCTCGATCACCTCGGTATCACCGCGCAGAACCGCCCCGAACCAGACCGAGGCCCCCGGCGCCAGCACGATCCGCCCCATCACTTGCGCGTCCGGCGCGACCCAGGCCTGCGGGTCGATCTGCGGCGTGATCCCGTCCAGCGACCAGATCATGCGACACCTTCGGACATCAGGTCGCGGACAAAGGCGCCCAGCCCCGCCTGCCGGTCGCGACGCAGGCGTTCCGCCGTCAGGATGGCACGCATCCGCTCCTCGGTCTGGTCCAGGTCGTCGTTGACCAGAACGTAATCGTATTCGGCCCAGTGGCTGATCTCGGATCGGCTTTTCTGCATGCGCCCGGCAATGACCGCGTCGCTGTCCTGGCCGCGGCCGCGCAGGCGGCGTTCCAGTTCGGGCAGCGACGGCGGCAGCACGAAAATCGACACGACATGCGCCCCAAGGGCCGATGCCCGGATCTGCTGGCCGCCCTGCCAGTCCACGTCGAACAGCGTGTCGCGCCCGGCCAGCATCGCCTGTTCGACCGGCCCGCGCGGGCTGCCGTAAAGGTTTCCGAAGACCTCGGCATGTTCCAGCATCTGCCCCTCGGCGACCATCCGCAGAAAGCCGTCTCGGGTGGTGAAATGGTAATGCTCTCCGTCGATCTCTCCGGGCCGCGGCGCCCGCGTGGTGGCCGAGACCGAAAAGCGCAGCCCCGCGTCCCAGTCCATCAACCGCTTGGCCAGCGTGGATTTCCCCGCCCCGGAGGGCGATGACAGGATGACCATCAGGCCGGTGCGTTCGATCATGGCGGCATGTTCCCTGGCGGTTGGTCGCGATGCGTCCGGGGATGCCCCGTCGCGCCGCAGGGGTCAAGACCCGCAACCGGAAGGCATCTTAACCATTCGTTCATTAAATGACTCGGCGAGCGGGCGGGGAACGCGCTATTGTCAGGGGTGAGCAGTGACCGGCCGTGGCCGGAGAGAGTAAAGGGTTGACCGTGCCGGACCGGGAAGACGGACCAGACACCAAGCCGGGAATGCCGTCCCAGGACGCCATGGGACGGATCGTGCGCCTGCAGGACTATGAGACCTGCACGCCGGACCGCGTTCTGCGCGAGATGCGCGAATACTGGGACGGCATCCGCAAGGGCCGGGCGATCCCGGCGCGGTCGGATGTCGATCCGCGGGGCATCGCGCGCACGCTGGATTACGCGTTCATCCTGGAACGCATCGCGCCGGGCGCGGGTCGCCTGCGTCTGGCGGGGCGGCACCTGATCGACCTGATGGGCATGGAGGTGCGCGGCATGCCCGTCTGCGCCTTCCTGAACACCTCGTCGCGGGGGCGGTTCTCGGACGTGCTGGAAAGCGTGTTCAAGGCGCCCCAGATGGCGCGGCTGACGCTGCAGGGCAAGCCCGACTATGGCCGCCCGCAGCTGAACGCCCAGATGCTGCTGCTGCCGCTTCGGTCGGATCTGGGCGACGTCACCCGCGCCCTGGGCTGCCTGGTGGCGGAGGGCGACACCGGCATCGCGCCGCGCCGGTTCGACATCCTGGCGGACGAGGTCATGCCGATCATCGAAGGCGGCACGACGGTCAAGCCCTCGCCCTCGGCCATCGGCTTTGCCGAAGGACGCGCCGATTTCAAGCCGCGCGGGGCCGTGCCGGACAAACCCGCAGCGGAAAAGCCCCTGCGCGGTTTCCCACAGGCCGAAACCCCCGAGGAACGGCGCGCTCTGTTCCGGGTCATCCAGCCCCGGCAGCCCGACGCCTAGCCCAGCAGCCCCGGCCGCCAGCGATACAGCGCGGCCGGCGCCGGCGACGCACGCCCCAGGCTCTGCAGCTCCAGGTCCTCGCCCCGACGGAAACCAAGGTTCTTCAGGATCTTGCGCGACGCATCATTGTCGACGAAGGCGCCTGCCAGAACCTCGGGCGGGTCGAACCGGGCCACCAGTTCGGCAAAGACCGCGGCGACCATCTCCTGCCCCAAGCCCTGCCCGGCAAGGGCGGGGTCCAGGAAATAGTTCAGGCGCGGCGGTGGGCCTTCGGACAGGCCCACGATGCCGACGACCTGCCCCCTGTATCGGACCGCCAGCCGCAACGGCGGAAGCAGCGCGCCCTGCAGCAACAGCGGCTGGACATCGTCCAGCGTCATCGCGGGGTCATAGCGCAGCAGCATCCGTGCCACGTCGGGCTTGGTCACGATGCGGTGCAGGGCGGGCAGGTCGTCCGGGGTCACCGCGTCGATGCGCAGGCGCGGCGTCGTCAACGCGATCGCGTGGCGCTGCTGAAACGTGTCACGGTCAAGATGCAGCATCTCGGCCGGAACCTCGGCCCGCAGCGGGCGCGACCGAAGCACCGTCCGACCATAGGGCCGAAACCCCAGCCAAGCCAGAAGGCGCGCTGAACGGTCGTTGCCGATCAGGCAATGGGCATGCACCTCGGTCGCGCCAGAGAGGAACAGGCGCGACAGGGCCAGCACGCCCGCGCGCCGGCCGATCCCCTGCCCCTGCCGGTCCGGTGCGATCCAGATGCCAAAGACGCGGCCCGCCTGGACCATGCCGACCAGTCGTCCGTCCTGACGGATCGCATGTTCGTCCAACCCCGCGGCCGCGATGAAATCGCGCGCGTCCGCCGTGCCATAGGGCCAGGGCAGCGTGGTCAGCCAGCGCACGACGTCCCAATCGGCCAGGGCTGCCGCGATGTCGTCGGCATCCTCGGGCCAGGGGCGCGTCAGGGCGACCGGCGGGTGCATCGCCTATCCGACCGGCACGACCCGGACCGCGCCGCCCTTGGCCGACAGCGCGATCTCCCCGGCGGCCAGGCGCAAAGCGTCGCGGCCAAAGACCTCGGCCCGCCAGCCCTGCAATGCCGGCAGGTCACGGCTGCCGGTGGCCAGCGCGTCCAGTTCGGACGACGACGCGATCAGCTTGGGCGCGACGCCAGCCGCATCGGCCTTGGCCTTCAGCAGCACGCGCAGCAGGTCCGACAGGGCGGCATTGCCGGGCTTGCCGGGTTCGTCGCCCTTGGGTTGGGGCAGGTCCTTCGATTCCATGCCCGCCTTGACCGCGGCCAGGATGCCGTTGGCGATGTCCCCCTTGCGCGCCTCGCGCAGCAGCAGGCGGGACTTGCCCAGATCGGCCTCGGTCAGCGGCTTGGTCGAGGCCAGCTCGATCATCGCGTCATCCTTGTAGACGCGGCTGCGGGGGATGTCGCGGGCCTGGGCATAGCTTTCGCGGAACCGCGCCAGTTCGCGCAGGATCGCCAGGAAACGGGGCGAGTTGGTACGGGTCCGCACCTTGAGCCAGGCCTCTTCGGGGCGGGTGATATACGTCTCGGGGTCCTCCAGGACCGCGATCTCCTCGGCCAGCCATGCCTCGCGGCCGGTCTTCTTCAGCTCGGCCGACAGGTATTCATAGATCACCCGCAGATGGGTCACGTCGGCCAGCGCATAGGCGGCCTGCGCATCCGACAGCGGACGGCGCGACCAGTCGGTAAAACGCGACGACTTGTCCAGGTCGGCCCGGGCGATCTTGCGGACCAGCGTCTCGTAGCCGACCTGCTCGCCAAAACCGCAGACCATGGCCGCGACCTGGGTGTCGAACAGCGGCACCGGGAACAGCTGCGCGTCGTGATAGAAGATCTCCAGATCCTGGCGGGCGGCGTGGAACACCTTGACCGTCGCCTCGTGGCGGAACAGGTCATAAAGCGGTTCCAGCGACAGCTCCTCGGACAGGGGATCGACCAGGACGGCGTCGCCCCCGCCGGTCTTGGCCGTCGATGCCGGCGGGATCGCCAGCTGGATCAGGCACAGCTTGGACCAATAGGTCCGCTCGCGCAGGAACTCCGTGTCGACGGTTACATAGGGGGCAAGCTTTGCGGCCTCGCAGAAACGGGCGAGGTCTTCGGTGCGGGTGATGGTGGGGATGTCCTGGCTCATGCGCTCTTTCAGATCGGGCGGTTCGTCCGCCAATTGGACAGCTTTACGCCCACGGCAGCGCGTTGAAAAGCCCCGTCGCCCGCCGCCGGGGCACAGGCCCTAGTCCGGCGCCTGCTCGCCCGGACGGGCGCGCAGCGCGTCGGCCACGCCGTCCTCGCAGACGGTCCGGTCGACCATCGGCACGCCCGTGCGAAAGGCCGCACGGCCGATCAGATGGGCCGCGACCGGCGCGGTCATCAGCAAGAACAGGATCGCCGCCACCGCCCGCGCGATGACCGTCCCTTCGGCGAACTGCACGGCCACGGCCACCAGGATCAGGCCCGAACCCAGCGTTCCCGCCTTAGTCGAGGCATGCATCCGCGTCAGCAGGTCGGGCAGCCGCAGCACCCCCATCCCCGCCGCAAAACAGAAGATGCCGCCGGACAGCACCAAGATCGCCACGATGATGTCATGCATCATGTCAGTTCCTCCGCCTTGAGCAGGATGCGACGCTCCAGATAGCGCGCCAGGCACACGGTCGCCAGAAAGCCGACCAGTGCCAGCACGACGGCCACGTCCAGAAAGCCCGCGCTGCCCGACAGCAGCGCCGTCAGGCCGCCGAACGAGACCAGCTGCACCGTCATCAGGTCCAGCGCCACGATCCGGTCCGCCAGGCTTGGCCCCCGCACCAGCCGGATCGCGGCCAGCACGACGCCCAGGATCACCAGGGCAAAGCCGAACAGGATTACAAATTCCAGCAGGGTCATGTCGTTCACTCCGTCGCCTCGCGGACCCAGACCTCGAACCGGTCGCGGATCTGCGCGCGGATCGCGTCCGGGTCGTCGCCGAACATTGCGTGGATATACAGCGTGCTGCGGTCCCCGGACACGTCGAGGCTGAGCGTGCCCGGGGTCAGCGAGATGAAGTTGGCCAGCAGCGTGATCTGCAGGTCGGTTGTCACCGTGATGGGCACCGCGATCAGCGCGGGCTGCGACGACTGTCCGGGCGTCAGCACGTCGCGCACGACCGGGATCGAGCTGACCACCAGTTCATAGACGAACATCACGATCAGCCGCGTCCAGTAGTAGAGGCGCCGGAAATAGACCCCGGTATCGGGAAACAGCGGACGGACCAGCCACATCGCGGCCATGCCGACCAGATAGCCGGTCGTCAGTCCCCCCAGGGTCAGCCCGCCGGTCAGCGCGACCCAGGCAAAGGCCAGCACCATGTTGATGGCGAACAGGTTCATGGCTGCACCCCCAGGACGGTCGTGACATAGTCGGTCGGATCAAGCAGCTGCGCGGCCGCCCGTTCGGCGAACAGCACGAAGGATTCCGGGAACAGGCCGATGATGCAGGTCAGCGCGGCCAGCGCGACGATCGGCAGCATCAGCGCCATCCGGTCGCCCATCGGCAGGTCCGACAGGCGCGGCTTGACCCCGTCGGGATGCGCAGGCCAGAAGGCCGAGCCCCAGATCTTGGTCATCGAGAAGATGGTCAGCAGACCGACCGCCAGCGACACCCCGGCCACGAACCACATTTCCAGGTCCAGCGCGGCCTTGACGACCACGTATTTCGCCCAGAAGCCCGACAGCGGCGGAAAGCCCGCCAGCGAGAATGCCGGGATCAGGAACAGGAAGGCCAGCACCGGCGCATGGGCGTAAAGGCCGCCGATGCGTGCCAGATCGGTCGATCCGGCAATGCGCTTGGCCACGCCCGCGACGAAGAACAGGTTCGCCTTCACGATGATATGGTGGACCAGGTAGAACACCGCCCCCATCAGGCCAAGCGGCGTGTATAGCGCCAGTCCCAGGACCATGTAGCCGATCTGGCTGATGATGTGGAATGACAGGATGCGACGGAAGTCGTTCATCGCCGCCGCGCCCAGAACGCCCGTGACCATCGTCACCACCGACGCCCACAGCAGGATCGTGTGCGTGAACCCGACATCCTGGTCGAAGACCAGCGTGAACATCCGGATCAGGGCATAGACGCCCACCTTGGTCAGCAGGCCCGCGAAGATCGCCGACACCGCCACCGGGGGCGTGTGATAGGAGGCGGGCAGCCAGAAGAACAGCGGGAACAGCGCGGCCTTGACGCCGAAGGCCACCATGAACATCACCGCGACAGTGGTCAGCAGGCCGGTATTCTCGACCTCGCGGACGGCCAGGTGCAGGTCGGCCATGTTCAACGTGCCGGTCAGGCCGTACAGCAGACCGGTTCCCGCCAGGAACATAATCGTCGAGACCAGGTTCAGCAGCACGTACTTGATGCCGCCGTCCAGCTGTTCGCGGCTGGCCCCCAGCACCAGCAGGCCGAAGCTGGAGATCAGCATGACCTCGAACCAGACATACAGGTTGAACAGGTCGCCCGTGACGAAGGCCCCGCAGACGCCCATCAGCAGCGTCTGCAGCAGGGCGTGAAAACCCAGCCGTTCCAAACGTTCGGGGATTTCGGACAGGGTATAGATCACGGTGGCGAGGCCGGTGATGGCGGTGATGACGACCATGACCGCACCCAGCAGGTCGGCCACCAGCGTGATGCCGAAGGGCGCCTGCCAGTTCGACATCTGGGCGGCGACGACGCCCTCCTCCAGCACCTCGGCCATCAGGACGACGCTGGCCAGCAAGAGCGCGACCGTCCCCGCGACAGAGATCCAGCGCCCGGCGGGCGATTTGCGGAACAGATAGGACAGGACCGCCGTCAGCAGCGGGATCAGGATCGGATAGACCAGAAGCCAGCTCATTTCCCGGCCTCCTTGCCCGCGTCGACGGGCTCGGCCACGCGCATCTCGTCGCTGTTGACGGTGCCCAGGGTCATGAACGCGCGATAGACCAGCGCCAGGGTGAAGGCCAGCAGGCCGAACCCGATCACGATCGCGGTCAGCACCAGCGCCTGCGGCAGGGCGTTCGCGACCACGCCGGTGGGCGCATATTCGCCCGCATCGATCAGCGGGGGCGCGCCTGGGGTCAGACGGCCGCTGGCAAAGATTAGCAGGTTGACCGCGTTCGACAGCAACGCCAGCCCGAACAGGAAGCGCAGGATGTTGCGGTCCAGCATCAGATAGACCGACGCGGCGACAAGGACGCCGACGGACAGGGCAAGCAGCATTTCCAAATCAGATCTCCTGTTCCAGGGCAAAGACCAGGGTCAGGATTCCGCCGAAGACGGCCATGTAGACTCCGATGTCGAAGACGAGGACGGTGGACAGCGGCACATAGCTGTCGCCGTCGCGAAACAGGAACAGCCACTGTCCGGTGAAGAAGGGCTGGCCCGCGAAGGCCGCGCCGATGCCCCCCAGGGCCGCGACGCCCAGGCCCGCCATCGCCAGGTTCGACGGATCGATGCGCAGCGCGGCCTGCGCCTCCTCGACCGAGGTGGCGATGGTATAGAGGATGAACGCCGTGGCCCCGATCAGCCCGCCGATGAAGCCGCCGCCGGGCAGGTTGTGCCCGCGCAGCAGCGCATAGACCGAGAACATCAGCAGCAGGGCCGCCAGCAGGCGCGTGGTGGTGGTCAGGATCAGCGACTGCATCTCAGCTCTCCTCCTCGGGCTTGCGGCGGGTGGCACCGCGCAGCAGGGCGAACGCGGCGATGGCGGCGATGGCCACGACGGTGATCTCTCCGAACGTATCCAAGGCGCGGAAGTCGACCAGGATGACGTTGACGATGTTGCGGCCATGCGCCTCCGGATAGGACGCGGCCTCGAAGAAGGACGTCAGGCGGCGGTCGAAATCGGTCGCCATCACGGACATCAGCAGGAAGGTCGTGACCAGGCCCGCGCCCCCCGCGATGACCGCGTGCCCAGTGCGGAACCGGGTCTTGGACCGGCGCGGCAGATAGGGCAGGCGCAGCATGACAACGCTGACCAGCACGACGACCAGCACCTCGACCAGCAGCTGCGTGATGGCCACGTCGGGGGCGCTGAACATGATGAAGATCAGCGACACGCCGATGCCCGACGCGCCCATCCCGGCGATGGCCGTCATGCGGCTGTGCGTCCAGACGGTCAGGATCGCGCCCGCCACGATCAGGCCCAGCACCGTCCATTGGATCGGGTGCACGCCCTCGGCCGACAGGCCCGGCACGCCCTGGAACGCGCCCTTGATCAGATACGAGCCGCCGACCATCACAACGAAGGTCGCGAACATCACGGCCATGTAGCGCTGCAGGCTGCCGGTCTGGATCAGGTTGGTCTGCCAGGCGGCGAAGGCCTTGAACCCGTCCAGCAGACGGTCCCAGCCCGCGTCGAAATCGATCGGGCTGCGCGCCTCGAACGCGGCCAGGCGGTCGCGGATCGCCTGATGGCGGCGATAGACCAGCCAGCCGGCCAGGAAGGTCAGCAGCGACAGGATCAGCGCCATGTTGATGCCGCCCCACAGGTACAGGTGCACCTCGCGGACCTCTCCGAAGACGGCATGGGTGGCGGGTCCGACCAGGTAGTGGCCCAGCACGCCCGGCAGCAGACCGAAGATCAGCGACAGCGCGCCAAGGACCAGCGGACCCGCCAGCATCGCCCACGGCCCCTCATGTGGAGTGGTGGGGGTCGGGCGCAAATCGCCGCGGAACGGCTTGAGCGCGACGATGCCGCCGACGGCAAACATCAGGACCGATGCCGCGAAGGCCATCGCGGTGACCCAGAACGCGCCGAACCCGTCCAGCCCCAAGCCGGCCTTGTACATGAATTCCTTGCCGATAAAGCCGATCATCGGCGGAATGCCCGCCATGCTGATCGCGGCCAGCGCGGCGGCAAGCCCGGTCAGCGGCATCGCCTTGGACAGGCCGCCCAGGACGCCCGCATCGCGCGTGCCGGTGGCATGATCGACGATGCCGATCATCAGGAACAGCGCCGCCTTGTAGAGCGAATGCACCACCAGGAACAGCATCGCCGCGACAATGGCGTAATGCGTGCCCGCGCCGATGAACATGGTCAGCGTGCCCAGTGCCATCAGCGTGGTATAGGCCAGCACCTGCTTGATGTCGGTCTGGCGCAGCGCCATGACCGAGGCGAAGACCGCCGTGACCCCGCCGAACAGCGTCAGGATCCAGAACCACGCATCCGTCCCGCCCAGCGCGGGGTTCATGCGCGCCATCAGGAACACGCCCGCCTTCACCATCGTGGCCGAATGCAGATAGGCCGATACTGGCGTAGGGGCCGCCATCGCGTTGGGCAGCCAGAAGTGGAACGGCACCTGCGCCGATTTCGTGAACGCGCCCGCCAGGAACAGCAGCACGATGCCTAGGTACCAGGGGTGCGCGCGGATCATGTCGCCCATCGTCACGATCTGCGACAGCTGCGACGTGCCCGCGACCGTGCCTAGGACGATCAGGCCGGCCAGCAGGATCAGGCCCCCCGTCCCCGTCACCAGCAGCGCCTGCAGCGCGGACCGGCGCGACGCCGCGCTGTCGGCGTTGAAGCCGATCAGCAGATAGGACGCGATGGTCGTGATCTCCCAGAACACGAACAGCATGATCAGGTTGTCGGCAAGGACCAGGCCCAGCATGCCGACCATGAACATCAGCAGATAGCTGACGAAACGCGGATAATCCGGGTGATCGCCCAGATAGCGCGCCGAATACAGCGTGACCGCCGCGCCGATCCCGGTGATCAGCAGGGCGAATGTCATCGACAGCCCGTCCAGAAGGACCGACAGCTGCACCCCCAGCGAGGGCACCCAGTCAAAGCCATAGACCTGCGGGCCTTGCGCGATTTCCGGCAGCAGTCCCAGGAAGTACAGGAACAGGATCGTCGGGAACGCGATCGAGATCCAGCCCGCAGGCCCTCCCATGACGCGGTCCACCGATGGATAGTCGTCAGCCATGTCTCGAACCCTTGTCGCGGCATGCAATTGGCGGATGGCTTAGCACCCTTGGTCGGCGGAAAACAGTCGCTTGGGGCGGCTAAATCGGCGCTGACGACCGAAAATTGCGCATCGAGGCACGGTGGCCGCCCTTACGTGCGCGCGCGCCCTGTAAATAGGTATCGGGTTTCCGGCCGCATCCGTCCGGTGACCCCTGCGGTCGCCGGATTGCGACATTTTGGCGCAGCGTTTCGAGCATCGAAAATGCCGCGTCGACAGGGCCTTGCGGCCGCATGTCCGGCGCCTGTCATCTGAAGGCTTGTGCGTGCCCCCCCGTTTGGGGTCTGATGCGCGGCAACCGGGGCGCAGCAGGCTGCCCTCGATTCGCGACATCTCGATGAAAGGGACATCCCATGCTGCTCGCACGCGACCGCATCGCCGAACAAAGCCTTGGCGCCAAGATCGGACTGACCCTGGCCGCCGCCGCGCTGATCGCGCTTGGCGCCAAGGTGCAGGTGCCGTTCTGGCCGGTGCCGATGACGCTGCAGACGCTGGCTGTGCTGGTCATCGCCGCCGGTCTGGGGCCGCGCCTCGGCCTGGCCGCGATGGGGGCCTACATGGCGGCGGGGCTGGCCGGGCTGCCGGTCTTTGCCGGTTCGCCGGAACGCGGGCTGGGCCTGGCCTATCTGGCGGGCCCGACCACCGGCTTCCTGATCGGCATGGCCCTGTCCATGATCGTGACCGGCGCGCTGGCGCAGGGCCGCGACCTGGGCATGCGGGCGGTGGCGATGCTGGCCGGGACCGTGGCGATCTATGTGCCCGGCCTGATCTGGCTGTCGGCCTTCGTGCCGGCCGACCGGCTGCTTGCCGTGGGCGTCGCGCCCTTCATCCTGGGCGACATGGTCAAGATCGCCCTGGGCGCGCTGACCCTGCAGGCGGTCACCCGCCGCGGTTGAACCAGACCGCCGAATGACCGCGACGGGGCCCCATGCGGGCCCCGTTTCGCATGGTGACCCCGCGTCCGCCCCACCATCGGGGCTTTTCCCCTGCCCCGCCTGCGCCCAGACTGCGTCCAAGCCAGCAGGAGGAGCAGCGCTTGACCCCCACCACCCTGACACCCGACACCATCGCCCGCATCGAGGACAGCTTTCGCGACCAGGGCCTGATGCGCCATCTTGGCGCCGAGATCGCCGCCATCCGTCCCGCCGAGGTCACGCTGCGCCTGCCCTTCCGCCCGGAACTGACCCAGCAGATGGGATATTTTCATGCCGGCGCGACCACAGCCTTGGCCGACAGCGCCGGGGGCTATGCCGCGCTGACGCTGTTCGCCCAGGGCGACGACGTGCTGACCACCGAATTCAAGCTGAACCTGCTGAACCCCGCGCAGGGCGACTGGCTGGAGGCCATCGGCCGGGTCGTCAAGGCGGGCCGGACGCTGACCGTGTGCCAGCTGGACGTCCATGCGGTCGACGGATCCGCGCGGACCCATGTCGCGACCGGGCTGCAGACGCTGATCTGCGTCCGGGGCCGCGCCCCCGTGACACCGCCCGGCCGTTAGCGTAAACCGCGACCAAACTATCCGCAGGAGGACGGCGATGGCGCAGGCAGAAATCGGGCTGATCGGGCTTGGGACGATGGGGGCCGCCCTGGCCATGAACATCGCCGAGAAGGGCTTTCCCATCGCCGTGTGGAACCGCACGACCGAGGTCACGCACCGCTTTGCTGCCCAGGCCGGCGATCTGGCCCCCCGCGTGATCCCCACCGATTCCCTGCAGGCGCTGGTCCAGGCCATCACGCCGCCGCGGGCGATCATCCTGATGGTCCCGGCGGGACAGGCGGTCGACGATCAGCTGCAGGCGCTGGCGCCGCTGCTGGACGCCGACGATCTGGTGATCGACGCGGGCAATGCCGATTTTCACGACACCAACCGCCGCGCCGCGGCCGGCCTGCCCTTCCGGTTCCTGGGCATGGGCGTGTCCGGCGGAGAGGAGGGCGCACGCCACGGTCCCGCGATCATGGGCGGCGGCGACGCCGCGGACTGGGACCGCGTGGCGCATGTGATGACCGCCATCTCCGCCAAGGCCGATGACGGCACCCCCTGTGCCGCACGGATGGGCGACGCAGGCGCGGGGCATTTCGTCAAGATGGTCCACAACGGCATCGAATATGCCGACATGCAGATGATCGCCGAGGCCTATGGCCTGATGCGCGACGGGCTGACGCTAGAGGCCCCGGCGATCTCCGACATCTTCGCCGACTGGAACCGTGGCACGCTGTCCAGCTATCTGATCGAGATCTCGGCCAAGGTCACCGCGGTGCGGGATCCGCACACCGGGGCCGCGATGCCCGACGTGATCCTGGACCGCGCCGGCCAGAAGGGCACCGGCCGCTGGACCGCCATCGAGGCGCAGCACCTGTCCGCGCCCATCCCGGTGATCGAGGCTGCGGTGATGGCCCGCAACGTCAGCGCGCGCCTGGACGAACGGCAGGCGGGCCAGGCCCGATTCGGTGCCGCCCCCGGCGCGGTCGACCTGACGCCCGACGATCTGGAACAGGCGCTGATCGCGGGCAAGATCCTGTGCTATGCGCAGGGCTTCACGATGATCGCAGGCGCCTCGGAACGGTTCGGCTGGACGCTGGACCTGCCGGAGATCGCACGTGTCTGGCGGGCGGGGTGCATCATTCGGTCGACCATGCTGAACGATATGGCCGACGCGCTGGCAGACGATCCGGCCCCGCAACCTGATCATGGCGCCGTTCTTCGCCGACCTGATCGAAGGCGCGCTGCCGGGTCTGCGCCGGGTTGTGTCGCAGGGCATCGCCGCGGGCCACGCCCTGCCCGCCCTGGCATCCGGGCTGATGTGGTTCGACATGATGCGCACCGCGCGCGGTACCGCGAACATGATCCAGGCGCAGCGCGACTTCTTCGGTGCCCACGGGTTCCAGCGCCTGGACGGGATCGACGATCCGCACGGCCCCTGGGGCAGCGCGACCTGATCAGCCGCGCGGGCGGCTGATGTCGCCCAGGGTCAGCAGCGGCGATGCATCGATGCCTTGCGCGTTCAGCATCGCCGCGACGCGTTCCAGCGATGCGACCAGCATCGCCTGTTCCCAATCCTGCAGGGCCTGGAAACCGGTCACGAAATGCTGCTGCAGCGCGTCGGGCGCATTGCGCAGCGCGTCCAGCCCGGCATCCGTCAGGATCACGTGCAGCTGTCTGCGGTCAGTGCTGGACCGCTGACGCTGCGTCAGGCCCAGCTTGTCCAGCTGATCGACCAGCGCCGTCACGGTCGCCTGGCTGACGCCCATCTGGGTCGACAGCTGGGTCGGCATGGCGGACCGCGTCTCGGTTCCGGCAAGGATCTGCAGGACGCGCAGCTTGGCAGGGGTCAGCTTGGCGGCCTGGGCAAGGTCGCGTTCGTAATGTTCGGTGGCGCGCAGGATCCGCCGCAGCGCGATCAGCGCGGCGTCGGTACGCGGAATGGCGGGCGGCTGGCTCATGCCCTCCTGTATGCCATCAGCGCGCGGAACAGGGCAATATGGCATGCTTTCGGAACCTGATATTTCGGCAGGCGAACCTCGCGGTCACGCGGCCGTGTCCAAATATCACGCCAGCGTAAGGTCTTAGACGAAATCCCGCGTATTTTCCACGCCAAGGTTGCAACCAAGGCGCGTTTTGACTAGTTAGAGGGACGAAGCAATTGAGGATCCGCCGCCCATGCCCAAAAACGTGCAAGAACTCGAACGCCCCCGCCAGCTGACGCTGCGCAAGCCCGACCCGACCGATGGCGCCGCCATCTGGGAGTTGGTCCGGACCTGCAAGCCGCTGGACGAGAATTCGATGTATTGCAATCTGGTGCAGGCCGAGCATTTCCGCGACACCTGTGTCGTGGCCCTGCTGGACGACCAGATCGTGGGCTGGATCTCGGGGCACATGATCCCGAACGAGGACGCGCTTTTCGTGTGGCAGGTTGCTGTCGGACCGGATGCGCGCGGTCTGGGATTGGCCCGCAAGATGCTGACGCATCTGGTGGAACGCGACGAATGCGCCGATGCGCAGCGGCTGAACACGACGATCACCCGCGACAACGACGCGTCATGGGCGCTGTTCCGCAGCTTTGCCCGCCAACAGGGCGGACGGCTGACCGACGATCCTCACTATACCCGCCACGATCATTTCGACGGACGGCACGCGACCGAGCATATGGTCACGATCACCCTGCCCCGTCACGCCGGTCAGGCCCGCGCCGCCTGATCCCTTTGCCCGTCGAAGCATTCAGACTGACGCACATGATGCGAAAGGACTTCCCATGCCCAAAGACATGACCGCCACCATGCCCGGAACCGCCATTTTCGAACGCCGCGAAAGCGCGGCCCGATCCTATTGCCGGGGGATTCCCACAGTCTTCACCAAAGCCAGCGGCTCGGTGATGACCGGTGCGGACGGACGCGACTACATCGACTTTCTGGCCGGTTGCTCGTCGCTGAACTATGGTCACAACGATCCGGACATGAAGTCCGCACTGATCGACCATATCGCGTGTGACGGAATCGCGCACGGCCTGGATCTGCACACCACGACCAAGGCGGCGTTCCTTGACGCCTTTGAACGCCACATCCTGACGCCGCGCGGCATGGATCATCGCGTGATGTTCACCGGCCCCACCGGTGCCAATGCGGTCGAGGCGGCGATGAAGATCGCCCGCAAGTCGACCGGCCGTACCAATGTCGTGGCCTTCACCAATGGCTTTCATGGCGTGACGATGGGCGCGCTTGCCGCGACCGGCAACGGATACCATCGCGGTGGCGCCGGGATGGAGACGCAGGGCGTGACCCGCGTGCCGTTCGACGGCTATGCCGACGGGCTGGACAGCGCGGCCTTGCTGGACCAGATGCTGTCGGACAATTCGGGCGGCATCGACGCCCCTGCCGCCATCATGCTGGAGGCCGTGCAGGGCGAAGGCGGCCTGAACGCCGCGTCCGCCGAATTCGTCCGCGCCATCGCGGATATCGCCAAGCGCCACGGCGCCCTGTTGATCATGGACGACATCCAGGCGGGTTGCGGCCGGACCGGCAAGTTCTTCTCGTTCGAGGAAATGGGCGTGATGCCCGACCTTGTGCCGCTGGCAAAGTCGATCTCTGGCTTTGGCCTGCCGCTGGCGATGGTTCTGGTGCGCCCGGAACATGACGTCTTCGGTCCGGCCGAACACAACGGCACGTTCCGCGGCAACACCCATGCCTTCGTGACCGCCCGCGTGGCGATCGAGAAGTTCTGGTCCGACGACGCGTTTGAGGCCGACTTGGCGCGGCGCGTCGACCTGATCGAGACCCGGCTGACCGAACTGGCCGAACTGGTGCCCGGCGCCTATCTGAAGGGTCGCGGCCTGATGCGTGGCGTCGACGTCGGATCGGGGCGATCTGGCGGCCGCCATCTGCAAGCGCGCCTTTGACGGCGGGCTGATCATCGAGACATCGGGCAACGAGGATCAGGTCGTCAAGGTCCTGGCCCCGCTGACCACCCCCGACACGCTGCTGTCGCGTGGCTTCGACATCCTGCTGGATGCCGCCCGCGACGTCCTTGCCACCACCAAGATTGCTGCGGAGTAATTCACATGATCGTACGTGATTTCAACAAACTGAAGGACACCGACCGTTCGGTGTCGGATGCGCAATGGAATTCGGTCCGGATGCTGCTAGCTGATGACGGGATGGGCTTTTCGTTCCACATCACCACGCTGCAGGCCGGGTCGGAGCACCAGTTCCACTACAAGCACCATTTCGAAAGCGTGTTCTGCATGCAGGGCAAGGGGTCGATCACCGATCTGGGCACCGGAGAGACGCATGAGATCACGCCGGGCGTGATGTATGCGCTGAACCTGCATGACAAGCACATCCTGCGGGCCGAGGAGACGCTGGTCATGGCCTGCTGCTTCAACCCGCCCGTCACCGGGACCGAGGTGCATCAGGAGGACGGCAGCTACGCCCCTGCCGAGACCGCGTGATGGGTCATACGGTCGAGAAGATCGGCGGCACCTCGATGTCGCGCGTGCACGAGCTGCGCGACACGGTGCTGATCGCCGACCGCGACGCGCCCTATGGCCGGATCTTCGTGGTGTCGGCCTTTGGCGGCATCACGAACCTGCTCCTGGAACACAAGAAGTCCGGAGAGCCGGGCGTCTACGCCGCCTTCGCGTCGGGCGACGGCGATCACGGCTGGCTGGCCGCGCTGGACCGCGCCAGCGACGCGATGATCGAAGCGCATCGGGCGGTTCTGGATCATCCCGGTGATCTGGAACGCGCCGATGCCTTTGTCCGCGACCGGCTGGTCGGGGCGCGCAACTGCCTGATCGACCTGCAGCGCCTGTGCTCCTATGGCCATTTCCGGCTGGAGGAACACATGCTGCACACGCGTGAACTGCTGTCGGGACTGGGAGAGGCGCATTCCGCCTTCGTTACCACCCTGATGCTGCAGCGCGTGGGCATCCAGGCACGGTTCGTCGACCTGTCGGGATGGCGCGACACGGAACAGGTCACGCTGGAGGAGCGCATCACCGGCGCGATGGCCGGCGTCGATCCCACGACCGAAATGCCCATCGTCACCGGCTATGCCCAGTGTACCGAGGGGCTGATGCGCGAATTCGACCGCGGCTATTCCGAGGTGACGTTTTCAAGGCTGGCGGCACTGACCGGCGCGCGAGAGGCGATCATCCACAAGGAATTCCACCTGTCCTCGGCCGACCCGAACCTGGTCGGGGCGGATGCGGTGCGCAAGCTGGGTCGCACAAACTATGACGTGGCCGACCAACTGTCGAACCTGGGGATGGAGGCGATCCACCCCAAGGCCGCCAAGACCCTGCGCCAGTCCGGCGTCCCGCTGCGCGTGACCAACGCGTTCGAGCCGCACGATCCCGGCACGCTGATCGACGACCAGCCCGCCCCCACCCCGGCGGTGGAGATCGTGACAGGCCTGAACGTTTTTTGCGCTGGAACTGTTCGAACAGGACATGGTCGGCGCCAAGGGCTATGACGCGTTCATCCTGGAGGTGCTGACCCGCCACCGCGTGCGCATCGTCAGCAAGGTGTCCAACGCCAACACGATCACGCATTATGTCGACAGCAGCCTCAAGGTGCTCCGCCGCGTGGAGAAGGACCTGGCCGAAGGCTATCCCTCGGCGCAGGTGTCGTCGCGGGCGGTGGCCATGGCCTCGGCCGTGGGCCGCGACCTGGAGGGCCTGGCGGTGCTCAGCCGCGGTCTGAACGCGCTGGCGGCCGCGGGGCTGGAGGCGATCGGGGCGACGCAGGGACCGCGGCCGGTGGACGTGCAGTTCATCCTGGAACGCACGGCGCTGGCGCCCGGCATCAAGGCCCTGCATGGCGCGCTGATCGAACAGACCGCGCAACCCTTGGCCAAGGTGGCCTGACGCACAAAACGAAACGGGCGGCCGCAAGGGCCGCCCGTTCGCATTCTGGAGGGCGCAATCAGCGCGTCATCGCTTCGCCGGTCGTCGGATCGACGCGCATCTCGACCTCGCGGTTGTCCTGGGTGCGGTATTCGACCTCGTAATAGCCGTCGTCGTCCCACTGGATATCCTCGATATAGCCCAGCTCTGCGGACAGGTCCGTCTCCATCTTGGCGACGATCTCGGACAGGGCCATCGCATCGGCCGGCGGGGCACCGCGCATGGCCTCCTGCGCCATCAGCGCGGTGGGCGACAGGATCAGGGCGGCGGCGGTCAGGGTGCGGAAGGTCATCGTTCTCTCCGGTTGTGGGTCTGCGGTCAAACCCGCACCCAAGGCCCGTGGTTCCGACCCCTTGCCGCATCCCTGCCGATGACCTATATCGGTCCTGTCGGAAGCAATTCCGACTATGGACATAAACGCGCTCGTAATAAGCGGATCGGACCCGGGGGCGGTACCCGGCGGCTCCACCAAACAACCCTTCATTGGGGGCGAATGGGGCCGAAACAGGATCGACGAACGTCTAAAGGGGTTATGCTTTGTCTCGGTGAGCTACTACCGTTATCGGTGCAAAACGTACAGTTGCCAATGACAACCGTGCTCCGGTCGCGCTGGCTGCGTAAGCAGTCCGCAAGATCGAAACCTAAGCCCTTGCGCCTAGCAGCGTAAGGCGGGGCCCGCAGGAGCCTGGCAACAGAATCCTGCACCTTATCCCCCCTGATATTTTTGAACCGCCCTGTCCGGTATTCAGCGTTCCTTAACGCGCGGGGTCTATTGCTGCGCTTGTCCGCCTTTGCCATGCGAAAGGATCAAGCGGTGACACACCCCGATTCCCACGACACGATCCACCTGCAGGACAGGCTGGACTTTTTGGGCCTGGACGCCCCGGCGCAGGCCCGGCTCAAGGCCCTGGCCCCCCGGATCGCGGCCAGCGTCGGCCCTGCCCTGTCCGAATTCTACACCAAGATCGCGGCGACCCCCGTCCTGCGCCGATATTTCACCGACAACGCTCATACCGAGCGCGCCAGAAGCAGCCAGGCCCAGCACTGGGCCCGTATCGCATCCGGAGAGTTCGGCGCCGACTATGCGCTGTCGGTCCGCCGCATCGGCGCGGTGCATGCACGGATCGGGCTGGAGCCGCGCTGGTACATCGGCGGCTATGGCCTTGTTCTGGACTATGTGATCCGTGACATGCTGGGCGAACGCCGCACCTGGACCGCCGCCAGCCGCAAGCGCCTGGCCGATGACATCTCGGTCCTGATGCGGGCGTCCCTGCTGGACATCGACCTGTCGATCTCGACCTATCTGGACCAGATCGACGGTCGCCGCAAAGAGGTCGAGGATGCCCAGCAACGTGCCTTCGAGGCCCTGTCGGGCGCCCTTGGCCGTCTGGCCGAAGGCGATCTGACCACCCGGCTGGACCCGGAACTGTCGGCCCGCACCCGCTTCAACGAAACGGTCGAACAGCTGGCCAGCATCATCGGATCGGTGCGCCATTCCGCCGGCCAGATCGGCAACGGCACCGGCGAGATCGCGGCGGCCTCCGACGATCTTGCGCGCCGCACCGAACAACAGGCGGCCAGCCTGGAGGAAACCGCCGCGGCGCTGAACGAGATGACCGAGGCGGTGCGCGATTCCGCCACGCGCAGCCGTCAGGCAGAGGAGATGGCCGCCCGCGCCCGCCAGGTCGCCGCGCATGGCAGCCAGATCATGGATCAGACACGCACCGCGATGGACGACGTCTCCTCCAGCGCCGGAGAGATGGGCCAGATCATCGGCGTGATCAGCGAGATCGCCTTCCAGACCAACCTGCTGGCCCTGAACGCCGGCGTCGAGGCCGCCCGCGCCGGTGAGGCCGGCCGCGGCTTTGCCGTCGTCGCCGCCGAGGTCCGCGCCCTGGCCCAACGATCGGCCGAGGCGGTGCGCACCATCCAGACACTGATCGACCGCAGCGTCCAGCAGACGACACATGGCGTGTCGCTGGTCGGCGCGACGCACCAGGCGCTGTCCGACATCATCCTTGTCTTCAACGAGATCGAAGGGATCGTGACCGAGATGTCCTCCACCGCCCAACGCCAGTCGCTGAGCATTTCCGAAATCAACAGCGCGGTCCGGTACCTGGACGACGTGACCCAGCAGAACGCCGCGATGGTCGAGGAAGCCAACGCCACCAGCACCCTGCTGAACGCAGAGGTCAAGGACCTGACACGCATCGTCAGCAGCTTCACGATGGCGGCCCCCCGCCCGCAGCTGCATCAGCAGACCTACCGTCAGGCTGTCTAACCTTGCGCCGCGCGCCCCAACAGGGCGCGCGGTTCAGTCGTCCCGCCGCACGCCGATCCAGATCACATGCCGCGATCCGCGCCCCGACCCGCCGGCGCGCACCCCGTGCGTGCTGACGGCAAAGCCGCACCCGGCCAGGCGTCGTTCGAACGCGGCGTCCGGCTCTGCCGACCAGACGGCCAGCACGCCGCCGGGCGACAGCGCGCGCCGCGCCGCCTGCAGACCGGCCGTCCCGTACAGCGCATCGTTCCCGGTCCGCGTCAGCCCGTCGGGACCGTTGTCGACATCCAGCAGGATCGCGTCGAACGCCGTCGTGGCCTGACGGATCTGCGCGCCGACATCGCCGATCCGCACCTGAACTCGCGGGTCGGACAGGCAGCCGCCAAAGACCGCCGCCATGTGCTGCGTCGCCCATCCGACCAGTTCGGGCACGATCTCGGCCACGATCAGCCGGGCTTGGGGGCTGGCCACGGCCTGGGCCGCGCGCAGGGTGAACCCCATGCCCAGCCCGCCGATCAGCACCCGCGGCGCGGACCGGTCGGCCAGCCGGTCCAGCGCAAGCGTCGCCAAAGCCTCGGACCCACCCAAGCGGCTATTCATCAGCTCGTTTCCGCCCTGCAGCCTGATCGAGAATTCGTCGCCCCGCCGCATCAGCCGCAGCGTGTCGCCATCCGGCGCGATCGCGCTGGCCAGTTGCACCCAAGGCAGCATGCCGATGTCCCATTCTGCGTAACCCGGTCCTGATCTAGCCGATCGGGGCCGTGCCGGAAAGGCACTTGGGCATGGCCGCAATGCGAAACCCGCGCCGACAGGATCGGCGCGGGTCGGACATGGTGCAGGTCGCTTCGGTTAGAACTCGAACATCTGGCCTTCGCCGCGGCCACCTACGACACGCAGGGGGACCGGTTCGACCACGGGAAGCGGCGCCGATGCACGTGTGCGGACCACCTCGGGCCGGCTGGTGCGGCTGCCGATCCGGAACCCGGCGATCTCGCGGATCAGATCCTCGGACCGCTGCTGCAGCGATGCGGCGGCGGCGTTGGCCTGTTCGGCCACTGCGGCGTTCTGCTGGGTTACCTGATCCAGCTGGTTCACGCCCGTATTCACCTCGGCCAGGCCGATCGCCTGTTCGTTGGCGGCAAGCGAGATCGCGGTGATCTGTTCCGACACCTCGTGCGCCTTGGACAGGATCTGGCCGAGGCTGTCGCCCGTCCGCCCCACAAGGGCGGACCCCGCCTTGACCTGCGATGCGGACTGCGAAATCAGCGACTTGATCTCCCGCGCGGAATCCGAGGCGCGCTGTGCAAGGCCCCGCACCTCGGAAGCGACGACCGCAAAGCCGCGGCCGGCCTCTCCGGCACGGGCGGCCTCGACGCCCGCGTTCAGCGCCAACAGGTTGGTCTGGAACGCGATGTCATCGATGACACCGATGATGCGGGTGATCTGGTCGGACGACGCCTCGATTCCGCGCATGGCGGTCACGGCGTCGCGCACGACTTCGGCGCTGGTTTCCGCGATGTCACGGTTCTGACGGCTGGCCTGCTCGGCATTGCGCGCGCGTTCTGCGGTCGAGGTGACGCTGGCGTTCATCTGGTTCAGGGCCGCAGCGGACTGCTCCAGCGTAGCGGCCTGCGTCTCGGCCCGGGAGGCCAGGTCCTGCGCGGCAGAGGTGATCTCGCTTGCGCCACCCCAGACCTGATCGGCGACGTCGGTGATGCGGTTGATGGTGCCGGTCAGGTTCGACACGACGCTGTTGAACGCCTCTCTCAGCCCGTCATAGCCGGCCGGAAACGGGTCCGACGGCGGGTTCGGGATCTGCTGTGTCAGGTCCCCCTGCGCCAGCCTGTCCAGCCCGGCACCGATGTCGCGCACGACCCGGGCCTGCTGGCGGGCCTCGATGTCGCGGGCGGCGGCAGCCTCGTTCTCAAGGCGGCGGGCCTCGTCGGCCAGGGCGCGCGCCTCGACCGCGTTCTGGCGAAAGATCGCCAGGGCCTGGGCCAGCTGTGCCAGCTCGTTGCGACCCTCGGTTCCGCGGATCTCGACGTCCAGATCGCCCCGCGCCAACCGGTTGGTCTGGTCGACCGTCACCGCCAGGCGACGCCCCAGATCACGCGAGATCCATGCGGCAATGACTGCGCCGATCACGATCGTGGCCGCGACCCCCGTCAGCAGTGACATCACCGTGGCATCCATCACCGCCGCTGCCTCCTCCTCCAGCCGGGCAAGGCTGGACATGGCGTCGTCGCGGATCCGTTCGACGGCGGCCAGGACCTCGATCTCGGTCAGCGACAGCGTCGCCAGATGGTCGCGCACGACCAGCTCCAGAGTCCGGCTCTGCTGCGCCATCGACCAGTATTCGTCGATTCCGGACAGCGTGGTCGCCAGCAGGGTACGCGCGTCATCGCCCATCACGCGGGGCTGCAGATCGGACAAGGCCTGCCGTGACCTTTGGAAGGGCGCGGCCGCGTCGTCGAAATCCTTGACGGCGCTGCCTTCCAGAAAGCGGTCGATGCGCACGCGCGCGACCAGGAATTCGTTGGCGGCCTGCAGCGCGGCATAAGCCGCATCGCGATCACCACGCTGCTGGTACAGGGTCTGCAGCTGTTCCATGTTGCGACGGTGGGTGATGCCCAGCTCGCGCATCTGTGCCGTCAGCGCAGACAGCGGCTGGAAGCTGTCGAACAGCTGTTCGGCCTCGATCACATGCCGCTCCTTCAGCGCGACCAAGGCCCCGGCATGCGGACTGCCCAGGGCCTGCGCCTTTTCCGCCAGCACCATGACCGAGGTCATGCCGTCCTGCACCCGCTGACGATCCGCATCCGAGGCCGAAACCATGAAATCGTCCAGCGCCAGCCCGGCCTGGGCCACGCCGAAATTGATGTCCGCCGCCGCCAGCGCAAGCACCTCGGCATCATGGGCCTGGGCGTCGATGGCCTGCAACCGGTCCATCCGGTTCCAGGTAAAGCCGGCAAGCACCGCAAGCATCAGCAGGATCAGGCCAAAGCCTGCCGCGATGCGCGTCGCGATGCGGGTATTCGTCATCATCATGTCTTTCTCCGGAACGGGGATGGCGAGGCGCCACGAGGGCGCATCGCGGGTCGGTGGGTCGGTTGGGCCGCGGCTGTCGGCGGATGTTGGTCAGAAAAGTTCGACGTCGCCGCCACGCTGCGGCATCGGCTGTTCGCGCACGGGTGCGCGGGCCTCGCCCAGCAGGTGCAGCTGCACCCGACCGATGACGGGCCAGAACCGGATGCGCCGCGCCTGCGTGCCGCAGAGGTCGCTGGCGATCAGCGGAATGCCCTCGTCTTGCAGGAAGCGGCGGGCGGCGTCGGCATTGCGCTGGCCGATGTCGGGCAGGCCGGCCATCATCCGTGCGCCGCCGAACAGCTTGGCGCGCAGGCGGCTGCGCACGGCGCCGCGGCGCATCAGCCCGTTCACCAGAACCTCCATCGCGGCGGCGGCATAGCGGATGTCGGGGCCGCCCGGTCCCGCATCGGGCAGCAGAAAATGATTCAGCCCGCCGATGCCCCGGTCCGCATCCATGATGCAGGCCGACACGCAGGACCCCAGTACGGTGGTCAGGATCGCGTCAGGATCGTCGCTGATGGCATGTTCGCCCTGAACGACATGGATGACGCGCGTCGCGGCATCGCGGATCATGACAGCCTCCGCAGGCGGGCGGGTTCCCGCGTCAAAAGCGTCTGGCCGATGCGCGTGAGGGGCAGCACGTCGACCGCACCGCCCAGCTCCACCGCGACACGCGGCATGCCCCAGACGACGGATGTGGCACGGTCCTGGGCGATCGTGTGCGCCCCTGCCCGACGCAGCGCGCACAGCCCCTGCGCGCCGTCGGCCCCCATCCCCGTCAGCAGCGCGGCACGGATGTCCAGACGATCGGCAATCGCCGCACCGTCGGAGAACAGCACGTCCACGGACGGACGGTGCCCAGATACGGGCGGGGTTGCGGACAGACGCGCGCGGGGCCCACCCCGCAGGGTCACGCCCAGATGCCTGTCAGGCGCGGCGGCCAGATAGACGACGCCCCGCCGCAGGGGCATGTTGTCCTGCGCCGCGACGACCTGCGGCGCCAGCAGTTGATCCAGCCGGCGGATCAGCCCTTCGGCAAAGCCCGGGCGAATATGCTGCACGATCATCGTCGGTGGACAGTCGGCGCGAAATCCGGCCAGCACGGCCTCCAACGCGGTAATTCCGCCGGTTGAGGCGCCCAGCAGGATCAGCCCGGCCGCCGCGTCCGTGGGTGGTACAGGGTCTGCGGCGCGGATCGGTGCGGCGCGGGCGGGCTGCAGCCCTCCGAACAGGCGTGACAGCATCTGTTCCGGGCTGGACATCACCGGATATCCGCCCGCCGGCACACGCATCTGACCATAGATGACCACGCCCGCGTCAATCATCGTCAGGATGTCCGCCAATGCGTCGAATTCGATCGATTCGGCGAATTCGGCGGCCACGGCCACGCGGCGCGGCAGGTGCAGTTCGATCAGCACATAGGCCTCGCCGGGCGTGGTGGCGCCCAGCACGGTCACACCGCCCTGTTCCTCGCATCGGCGCAGCAGGGCGGTCAGGCGGGCGGGGTTCGGGTCAACGATCAGCAGGACCGGATTCGACACAGGGACACTCCTGGATGGGTCAGGGGACCATCGCCGGGAAAGATTAAAATATCGTTTCCTGTGAAAGACTTGCCAGACGAGAAATTAATGCATGGCGGCAATAGTTCCTTAACTCATTGCTGTTAGCGATGGGGACGCCGAG